>DASXEN010000049.1:0-8170 GCA_036490095.1 Caulobacteraceae bacterium | reverse complement strand
GGGCTGCACTGCCAGGCTGACGATGGTGCCCTGCAGGGGGGCGCGCAGCGGCGTCGTGCCTTCCGGGCCGACGATCTCGTCATGGCTTGCGGTTGGCGGCGCGACGGCGACCGCGGCGGCGGCCGAGCTGCCGCTCTTGCCGTGATCGAGCACCGCCAGCGGATCGACGGCGTCGACCTTCGCGCCGGCGCGGCGCTGCGCCTCGGGCGGGGTGAAGTGGACGCCGGGCGCGCCGGCGGCCGCCGCGTCGGCGAGGGCGGCGATGTGCTCCTCGACGTGGCGGGTGTGGAAGTCGGTCTCGCCGTCGGCCAGGCGCCGGGTCAGGGCGCGCAGGAACGGGATATTGCTGGCGACGCCGGTCAGGCGGAATTCGCCCAGCGCGCGGTTGGCCTTGGCCGACGCGGTGGCGAGGTCGCCAGCGTGGACGATCAGCTTGGCCAGTAGCGAGTCGTAGCGGGCGCTGGTGCGGTAGCCGCCGTAGCCGAAGCCATCGACGCGGACGCCTGGCCCTGATGGCGGCTCATAGGCCGCCAGCACGCCGCCGGAGGGCCGCGCCGAGCCATCGGCGCTCATGGTCTCCAGGTTGATCCGCGCCTGCACCGCCACGCCGCGCGGCGTCGGCACGGCTGACTGCTGCGCCAGGCCGAGGCCGGCCAGCGTCGCCCCGCCGGCGACCTCCAGCTGCAGCCGCACCAGGTCCAGGCCCGTGATTTCCTCGGTCACCGTGTGCTCGACCTGCAGGCGGGGGTTGGCTTCGATGAAGGCGTAGGCGGGATCGCCGCCGCCCTGGTTGACCAGGAACTCGATGGTGCCGAGCCCCTTGTACTTGGCTGCCTCGCCCATCCGCACCGCCGCGCCCTGCAGGGCGGCGCGCACCCAGCTTTCGACGCCGAAGGCCGGGGCGATCTCGACCAGCTTCTGGCGCTGGCGCTGCAGGCTGCACTCGCGGTCCCAGAGGTGGACCACGTAGCCGGTCCCGTCGCCGAGGATCTGCACCTCCACGTGGCGGGCGCGAGGGAAGAACTGCTCGGCGTAGAGCGCGCCATCGCCGAAGGCCGCGCGGGCCTCGGACTGGCAGCGCTCGAAGGCTTCGGCGAGGTCGGCCGGGTCGGTCACCGGGCGCATGCCGCGCCCGCCGCCGCCGGCCAGCGCCTTCAGCATCACCGCGCCACCCTCGCCGAGCGCCGCCAGGAAGGCGCGCGCCTCTTCCAGGTTGGTGACGCCGCGCGTGCCGGGCAGGGTGGGGATGTCGAGCCGGCCGGCCAGCCCCAGCGCCGCGGTCTTGTCGCCGAACAGGGCCAGGGTCTCCGGCGTCGGCCCGACGAAGATCAGCCGCGCCGCGTCGCAAGCGGCGGCGAAGCCCGCGTTCTCGCTCAGGAAACCGTAGCCGGGGTGGACCGCGTCGCAGCCGGCCGCCTGCGCCAGGGCGACCACCTGGGCGATGTCGAGATAGGCCGCAGCGCCCGCGCCCTTCAGCCCCACTGCCTCGTCCGTGTGCCGGGTGTGCAGCGAGAGCGCGTCGTCCTCGGCGAAGATCGCCACGGTGGCGAGGCCCATCTCCGCGGCGGTGCGGGCGATGCGGATGGCGATCTCGCCGCGGTTGGCGATCAGCAGTTTCTTCAAGTTGGGCGTCCTCCGGCGCGGCGCATTCAGCACGCGGTTGATTCGCTGCCTAGGCCGGTCTCACGCAATTCCGAGTTCGGCCAGCACCTCGGCGGTGTGCTCGCCCATGGTCGGCGCCGGGCGGATCACCGGCAGCCGCTCGCCGTCGAAGCGCAGCGGCGCTTGCGGGGTGAAATGGATGCCGATGTAGCGCCGGTCCTGAACCGCCCAGTAGCCGCAGTCCTGCAGGTGCGGATCGGGGAACAGCTGGTGGGTCGGCAGCACCGGCGCGGCCGGCACGCCCGCCGCCTGCAGCAGCTCGGCCGCGGCGCGGGTGTCGAGCGCCGAGGCCCACTCGGCGACCGCGGCTTCGAGTTCGTCCTCGCGGCGCTTGCGCCCCGCCAGGGTGGCCAGCCCGGCGTCCGCCGCCATGTCCGGCCGCTCGATGGCCCGCGCCAGCCCCTGCCAGGCCGCGTCGCTGTCGACGGCGATCGTCAGCCAGGTGTCCGCCTCGATGCCCTCCACGACGAGGCAGGGCGCGGCGCTGGCGCGGCGGCTGCCGGTGCGCGGCAGCCGCCCGCCGGCCGCGGTCTCGGCGATGATGGACGCCGCGCCGAGCTGAAAGAGGCACTCGACCTGGCAGACCTCGACATCGGCGCCGCCCAGCCGCTCGCGGCCCCAGAGCCCGACCAGCGCCGCGGCCGCCGCGTAGACCCCCGCCACCGGATCGCCATAGGCCACGTGCTGCTGGCACGGGTCCCAGTCCTCGCGGCCGTTGACGAAGGGCATGCCGCTGGCCTGCTCGACCGTCGAGCCATAGGCCCGCAAGCCCGCCAGCGGCCCGTCGCGGCCGAACGGCGGCATCGAGACCGAGACCACGGACGGATTCATCCGCCGCTGATCGGCGGGGCCGAGGCCGAGGGCGACCATCACGCCGGGCCCCTGATTGTCGAGCACCAGGTCGGCGGCGGCGATGATGGCTTCGGCGGCGGCGCGCTCGTCCGGCTTGGCAAGGTCGAGGTCGAGGCCGCGCTTGTTGCGGTTCACCGCCATGAAGTTGCGCGGCAGTTCGCGCAGCGGCGGATCGGAGTCGGGGCGCGGATCCCAGCCGCGCCACCAATCCGGGTGGGCGCTGCTCTCGATCTTCAGCACGTCGGCGCCCAGGTCGGCGAGGTAGCGCGCCGCCAGCGGACCGGCCCAGCCCATGCTGAAGTCGGCGACCCGCACCCCGTCCAGCGGCCCAGCCGGGCCGCGGCCGGTGCGCGGCTTGCGCTCGCCTTCGAAGTGGAAGCGGAACGGCGTCGCCGGCCCCTGCGCCGCGCCGCCGGCTACGGGCTCGAACGCGCCGCGATCCCGCCAATGCGGCAGCGCCGGCAACTCGCTGGGCGGTGGGGCCGGGGTGATCGGGATGCGCCGGGCAATGCCTTCCCGGGCCCAGTCGTCGGTCGGGCGCTTGAGGAATTCGGCGGCCAGCAGCACGTCGAGCTCGTCGCCGACCGCCAGCCGCTGCAGGCTGGTGGCGAGGCGCGCTTCGGCCGCCAGCTCCGGCCGCCCGATCAGCCCGGCCAGCGCCGCCCACTGCGGATAGGTGAGGGCAGTGAGGCCGGCCCAGCCGTCCGAGGTGCGGTAGATGCGGCACGGGCAGGTCGGTGCGAAGCGGTTCACGCCCAGCCGTCGCGCCTCCCAGTTCAGCACCGCCGCGCCGACCGCGCCGGTCTCGGCAAAGCACAGCGCCGCTTCGAAGATGCTGCTCTCGACCTTGCGCACCGGCTCGCCGAATAGCGAGGCCAGCGCGCCGATGAAAGCCGTAGCCCCGCCCAGAATCTGCGGCGCGTAGCCCTGCGGTAGGGTCGGCGGCCCCTCGGCCGGGCCGAAGTTGAAGGCGATGCCGCTCATCGCCTGGATGATCGCGTCATTGGCCGCCCAGTCGGCATAGGGCCCGCGCGGATCGAACCAGCTGATCGCCATCAGCGTGGCGCCCGCCGGCAACGCCGCCTCGGCCGCCGCGACCTCCTCCCGCGTCTGCCCGCAGATCACCAGCCGCCGTCCGGCCAGCGCCTCGTCCCGGCTGGCCACGATGCGCTTGCCCTGGTCGAGCCAGGCCCCGAATAGCGGATCGACGGGAGAGACCCCATCTTCGAAGCGCACGACGTCGGCCCCGTACCGGGCGAACAGTCGTCCGCAGTAGCGCACCGCCACGTCGCCGCCGATTTCGGCGACCGTAATGCCGGCCAGAGGCTTTGCTTCCGCCATCGTAGGTGCGTTACCCAAAGTGTTTCACGTGAAACATTTCTGCATCCGAGTTCATCTCCTCCGAGCCCGCTCCCGCAAACTTGTCATCCCGGAAGTCCAGGATCTCCTCGACCGGGCCATGGGGGGCCAGCGAATTGAGGATGCGCCCCAAGGGAGATTTCACCGATAATCACCGATAACTAGCGTGGCCCATGTCCTGAACTGACGATGCCAGACAACGTGGCGAAACGGTACGAGCGGTAATGTCCGCGGTCAACCGCCCCTTACCTGCCGGAACGGCACGTCGCGGTCGACCTCGGGTTCTTTGGGCAGGCCCAGCACGCGTTCACCGATGATGTTGCGCTGGATCTGGTCGGTGCCGCCGCCGATCGAGGTGAAGTAGGCGTTGAGGGTCAGGAAGTTGGCGTCCTCGGCGCGGGGATACTCCGGCCCCTCGAGCAGGCTGCCGGCGCCCAGGATCATGGTCCGCACCCGGGCTTCCTCATGCAGGATGCGGCTCATCGCCAGCTTGCCGAGGCTCATGATCGACGACGACGTGCCCTGCGACAGGTCCGCCTTGGCGCGGGCGGTATTCATCGCGTTGAGGCGCTTGTAGGCGACTGCCTTGGCGATCTCCTGGCGGATCAGCGGGTCGCCGAGCACCCCGGCCTCGCGGGCCAGGGCGATCAGCGGCTCCTCGTTCCTGGCTTCGGCGACGCCGCTGCGCGGGCCGCGAGCGCCTTCGCCCATCACCGAGCGCTCATAAGCGAGAGCGGTCTGGAGCACGCCCCATCCGGCGTTCAGCGGACCCAGCAGGTTCTCGGCCGGCACGATGGCGTCGGTGATGAAGACCTCGTTGAAGTGGCTCTCGTTGGTGATCTGGCGCAGCGGCCGCACTTCGACGCCCGGCTGTTTCATCGGGCAGAAGAAGAAGCTGATGCCCTTGTGCTTGGGGACTTCCCAGTCGGTGCGGGCGATCAGCATGCCGTAGTCGGCGGTGGCGGCGCCCGAGGTCCAGACCTTCTGACCGTTGACGACGTAGTGGTCGCCCTGCAGGTCGGCGCGGGTGCGGATGCCGGCCAGGTCCGACCCGGCGCCGGGCTCGGAATAGAGCAGGCACATCGAGACCTCGCCCTTCAGCAGGGCCGGCACGATCTTGGCCTTGAAGGTGGGCGTGGCGTAGGCCAGCGCCGTGTTGGCCCAGAGGTTGGAGCGATCCTGGCCCGAGCCCGGCGCGCCGACGGCGGCGAACTCGCGCTCGATGATGCGGGCCTGGGCGTCGCCGAGGCCGCGGCCGTACCACTCGGTCGGCCACCGCGGCGCGGCCCAGCGGGCGTCGACCACCTTGGCGAGCCAGGCCTTGTGCTCGGGCGTGGTGGACCAGCCGGCGCCAGCGCCGGGTGGACGGGGCAGGGGCTTCCAGTTGGCGGTCAGCCAGGCGCGGACGTCGGCGCGGAGGGCTTCGTCGGTTGTGAGAGCGGCGTCGTCCATGAGATCAGGCTCCGAGCCGTTGCAGGTAGCGCTCGCGGTGGAAGGCCGAGCCGCCGAACAGCTGGGCGTCGGCGCGGGCGCGGCGCAGGTAGAGGTGGGCCGGGTGGGCCCAGGTGAAGGCGATGCCACCGTGCATCTGGATCGCCGTCGCCGTCACCGTGCTGAAGGCGTCGGCGCAAGCGAACGAGGCGAGGGCGAGGGCGGCCGGGGCGTCGGCGGCGCCGTCGGCCAGGGCCCGGGCGGCATGGCGGGCGGCGGAGATGGCCGACTCGCTCTCCAGCAGCAGGTCGGCGGCCATGTGCTTGATCGCCTGGAAGCTGCCGATCAGCCGGCCGAACTGGGCCCGCACCTTGGCGTAATCGACGGTCATTTCCAGCGCTCGCCTGGCCCCGCCGGCCTCCTCGCCGCAGAGGGCGATGCGGGCGAGGTCGAGCGCCTGCTCGACGGCGGCCCAGGCGTCGTCGGACTTCAGCCGGTGCGCCGGCGCGGCGTCGAAGCTGATCTCGGCGAGACGCAGGGTGTGGTCGAAGGTCGGCAGCGCCTTGATGGCGACTTCCCTGGCCGTGGGGTCGACCTCGAAGATCGCAATCCCGTCCGCCATCCGCGCCGCCACCAGCAGCACGTTGGCGATCTGGCCGTGGGTGACGAAGGAGGCGACGCCGCTCAGGGTCCAGCCGCTGCCGACGGGCGTCGCGTCCACCTCGATCGTCTCGGGCGTCCAGCCGCCCTTGCGGCCGGTCAGCGCCGCCGTGGCGATGCGGGCGCCGTCGGCGATGCCCGGCAGCAGCCGGGTCTTGGCGTCCTCGTCGCCCAGCGCCTGCAACAGGCCGGCGGCCAGGACACCGCTGGAAACCAGGGGCGAGCAGAGCAGAGCCGCGCCCGCTTCCTCCATCACCCGCTCCAGCTCGACCGGTCCGGCGCCCACGCCTCCGAACTCTTCGTCGATGACCAGCCCCACCACGCCCATCTCGGCGAGCTGGCGCCAGAGCGCCGGATCGTAGCCGCTCGCCGTCTCCATCGTGCGCCGCACATCCGTTTCGGACGCGTGGTCTGCCAGAAGCCGCTTCAGCGAGTCGGTCAGCGCCGTGCGGTCTTCCGCGGTGATCGTGGCCAAGCGTTCCTCTCCTCGCGTCACCATCGACAAGCGACGTCCTCTTGCCCGAAGTAGACTGCGGGGTATCGGCCGGCGCAAGGCTGACCCAGCGTCGGGTAGGGAGTGGAACTATGAGCGTCGCAGACAACACGCCGGTGCTGATCGGCGTCGGGGAAGCCTCCGAGCGGATCGATGCGCCGGACTACGAGGCGCTGTCGCCGGTGGCGCTGGCCTCCAAGGCCGCCGCCGCGGCGTTGGCCGACGCCGGCGCGGCGGGCCTCGGCCTCCACATCGACGTCATCGCCGCGATCCGCCAGTTCGAAGTCTCCGGCCCGAACGCCAAGCCGCCGTTCGGCGCCTCGGACAACTTCGCCCGCTCGGTCGGCCAGCGCATCGGCGCCGATCCGGCCCGCGCCATCCTGGAAGTGGTGGGCGGGCAGGGGCCGCAGCACCTGGTCAATGAGATGGCCCACGCCATCGCCAGAGGCGAGGCGCAGATGGCGCTGCTGGTCGGCTCGGAGTCGATCTCCACGGTGCGGCGCCTCGTGACCCGCGGCGAGACCCGCGACTGGGCCGAGAGCGTCGGCGGCCAGCTGGAAGACCGCGGCTTCGGCGACCCGATGATGACCCGCGACCTCGCCCTGCAAGGCGCCCGCACCCCGATCCAGGTCTACGCCCTCTTCGAGAACGCCCGCCGCGCCCGGCTCGGGATGGACCGCGCCGCCTACGGCCTGGAAATGGGCCGGCTCTTCGCCCCCTTCACCAAGGTGGCGCACGACAACCCGCACGCCATGTCCCGCGAGGTCTACTCGGCCGACGAACTGGCGACCGTCACCGGCCCCAACCGGCTGACCGCCGACCCGTTCCCGCGCCGCATGGTGGCCCGCGACCAGGCCAACCAGGGCGCTGCGGTGCTGCTGACCTCGGTCGGCAAGGCGCGGGAACTGGGCGTGCCGGAAGATCGCTGGGTCTACCTGCACGGCGGCGCGGATGTCCGGGAGCGGACGGTGATGGAGCGGCAGGACTTCTCGCGCAGCCCGGCCTCGGCGCTGGCGATGCGGCGGGCGCTGGAGGGCGCCGGCATTGGCATCGGCGATCTCAGCTTCTTCGATCTCTACAGCTGCTTTCCGATCGCGGTGTTCAACATCTGCGACGCGTTTGGCCTGGCGGCAGATGACCCGCGCGGCCTGACCCTGACCGGCGGCCTGCCGTTCTTCGGCGGCGCCGGCAACAACTACTCGATGCACGCCATCGCCAGCCTGGTGCGGGCCCTGCGCGGCAAGTCGGGGTCGTCCGGCCTCGTCGGGGCGAACGGCGGCTTCCTGTCAAAATACTCCGTGGGCGTCTATTCGATCCAGCCGGCCGAGTGGCGCGGCTTCGAAAGCGCCCCGCTGCAGCGCGAGGTCGACGGCTGGGAGGCGCCGGCGCTGGCGCCTGCGTATGCCGGCGAGTTGGCCGTGGAGACCTACACCATCGACTATTCGGGGCCTGCGCCGCGCGCCGTGGTGATCGGGCGGACGGCGGCGGACGAGCGCGTGCCGGCGGGAACCGACGACGCGGCGCTGGTGGGGCGGCTGATCGCCGAGGAGCCGCTCGGCGGGCGGGTGACGGTCGCCGCGCCGGTGGAAGGGCGCACGAGTATCACAGCCTTCTCCCCTCCCCCTTGAGGGGAGGGGTCGGGGGTGGGGGTCTGTCGCAAGACTAGCTCGATGCGGATGGCGACGGACGAGCAGATCGCGCTTCCTCCGGAAG
>DASXEN010000205.1:0-15340 GCA_036490095.1 Caulobacteraceae bacterium | reverse complement strand
GGGCGGCGAGCGGCAGCGGGTGGCGATCGCCAGAGCCTTCCTGGCCGACGCGCCGATCCTGGTCCTGGACGAGGCCACCTCGTCGCTGGACGTGGAGACCGAGATGCAGGTGCAGGCGGCGACCGAGGAGCTGATGGCGGGGCGCACCACCATCGTCATCGCCCACCGCCTGTCGACCATCCGCTCGGCCGACCGGATCTTGGTGTTCGAGGGCGGGCGGATCGTCGAGGAGGGCCGGCACGGCGAGCTGGTGGCCAAGGGCGGGGCCTACGCGCGGCTGCATGCGGTGACGCAAGGGGTGTAGGGGCGCTCGTGCTCCTCACCCGCACCGAAGAGTGCGGGGGAGGGGGACCGCCGCAGGCGGTGGAGGGGGCGCTGCCGCCGCATCCCTTTCCGCCATAGGCCCCCTCCACCACGCTGCGCGTGGTCCCCCTCCCCCGCTGCGCGGGTGAGGAGCGGGTTCAGCCGGCCTGGTCGGCCGCCTCGTCCATGATCTTCGCCAGCCGCACGTCCAGCTCGGTGACGCCGCCGGCGTCGTGGGTGGCGAGCAGCACCTCGACGCGGGAATAGACGTTGAACCACTCCGGGTGGTGGTCGAGCTGCGCGGCGGCCAGCGCGATGCGGGTCATCCAGCCGAAGGCGGCGTTGAAGTCGTCGAACTTGTAGGTCTTGACGATGGCGTCGCGGTCCTTGGCGGCCGACCAGCCGGTGAGGCGCTGAAGCGCCGCGGCGGCGCCGATCTTGGGCTGGCTCATGCGGGCACGACCTCCGGAAATGCCAGTCCCGTGGCGGCGGCGAGCTCGTCCAGGGCCTGGGCTTCGGTGACCACCTTGATCGCCTTCATGCCAAGCAACGCCGCCGGCTTGCAGTTGATCCCGAGGTCGTCGAGGTAGACGCAAGCCGCCGGCTCGACCCCCAGCTTCTCGCAGGCGATCTGGTAGATGCGCGGGTCGGGCTTGCGCACGCCGATCTTCGAGCTTTCGACGATGACGTCGAACAGCGCCATAATCCCGGCCGAGCGCGACGCCCCCTCGGGGCTGGCGGCCATGCCGGGACCGTGCCCCTGGGCCATGTTGTTGGTGATGCAGCCGACCTTGTAGTGGCGCTTGCACAGCTTCAGCGCCTCGACCATCCGCGGCCGCACGTCGCCGGAGAGCAGCGGCAGCACGTCGGCGCCGCGCACCGGGTGGCCGAGCGCGGTGGATTCCTCGAGGAACCTGGCGTCGAAGCCGGCCCGGTCGAGCTCGGCGCGCTCGAACAGGGCCCAGGCGTTCTCCAGCGGGTTGGTGGCGTTGACGGTGCGGATCAGGTCCTTCGGCAGGCCGCGGGCGGTCTCGTAGCGGTTGAAGGCCTCGAACGGCGAGGTGGTGAAGACGCCGCCGAAGTCCCAGATCACCGCCTCGATCGCCACGCACGCCTCCGTTTCCAACGTGGCGCGACGCTAGAGACGCAGGACCCCGATCGCAAGTATGACGCGCCATGGCCGCGCCGCCTTACTCAATCCGCCACGCGATCCGCCACGCGCCTTGGGCCGACGCGCCGCCCGGCTTCGCCATCGGCCTGAAACCGATCGCGATCGAGGCGTGGCTGGAGGGCGGCGAGGCCGATCCGGCGGCCCGCAAGGACCCGCTGTTCGCCGCCCACCGCCAGCTGGTCTGGGGCGAGACCGGGGGCTCCCGGGCCGGGCAGGCGGAGGTGCTGGCGCTCGTCGAGGCCGCCGGCGCTGCGCCGCAGCCGCGGCCCGACCTGCCGCCGCTCTACGCCGCCGCGCGGGCGGTGGCCGACGACCTGTGCCTGATGGAAAGGCGCGACGGGGCGTGGACGCTGACCGCGCTCAGCCTTTCGGCCGGCACCTTCTTCACCGCCGCCGAGGTGGTCGGCAAGCCGCTGGCGGCGCTGCATGCGCCGGTGCCCGGTTTCGGTGAGCGCCTGCTGGCGCGGGTGACGCGCATCTTCGACGCCCTGCAGCCCCACACGGTGCTGGAGCGCCGCAACTGGACGGTGATGGCCGGCGATGACCTGTTCGCGCCGGACGGGGCGGCGGTGCGGGCCCGCGCCGACACCATCGCGCCGGACGACGCCGGCGAGCGCCTGTTCGTCCGCGTCGAGCGGCAGACGCTGCGGCGGCTGCCCGGCAGCGGCGGCCTCGTCTTCACTATCCGCGTCTGGCGCCACGCATTGGCGGCGCTGGACGCCGACCCGGCCAGGCGCGCCGCCTTCGCCGCCGCCTGGCGCGGCGCAGCGGCGGACTTTCGCGCCTACAAGCGCCTCGCCGCCTACGACCGCCACGTCGAGGCCTATCTTCGTGCGAGGGGCGAATAGGGGGGCGGGGGCCGCGGGAACGTGTTTTAACGATCGGTAAACGACCGTCAGCGTCCCGCGAAAGTGAGCCTCGCCATGCGTCTTCGCCACGCCCTGCCCGTCCTGGCCGGCGGCCTCCTGCTCGGTTGGGCGGCCCTCGCCCAGGCCGCCGCGCCGCCGCCCGCCGCGCCGATCTTCTACTGCCCGAAGCCGGCCGCCGCCGCGCCGGCCAAGACCCCGTCGAAGGCTCCGGCCGTGAAGGCCCACGCCGTCCGCCACGGCGGCTGCCCCACCGAGCGCCGCGTGGTCGCCGTCGAGCACCGTCACTACCGCGCGCACCGCGTCGAGATGCGGATCGCCGTCGCCCCGCCGCCGCCGGTGGTCGACCGCGACGTCTCGGCGAGCCAGGCCTTCATCTACCGCTACGAGCGGGCCATGCACGGCCTCAACGCCCGCGCCGCCGAGGAGGCCTGGGGCCATCCGCCGCCGCCCTGCGAGCGCGCCGGCCGCTGCCCGCCGGTGGAGCATCGGGTGATCATCGAGCGCCATGAGCTGGCCGAGGCCGCGCCGCCGCCGCGCGACGAGTACTACGACCGCGCGCCGCCGCCGGTCGTCGCCCCGCCGCCCTGCCGCGAGCGCTGCCCGGGGCATGGGCCGGCGCCGGTGGTGCGCGAGCATTTCGCCGAGGTCGCCCCGCCGCCGGTGCGCGAGCGCTTCGCCGAGCAGGCGCCGCCGCCGGCCGAGCACGTCTACCGCGTCCAGGGCCGCGGCTACGTCTCCGAACGCACCGAAAGCGAGCACTCCAGCGGCTGGCGCTACAGCGACGTCGACGGCCAGCGCCACTTCGAGCAATGGGGCGACGGCGACGGGCGCCATGACGGGGCTCGTGACGGCGTTTGCCCGCGCGACCACGCCTGCGGCCGGGCCGGCCGGGCGACCTATGCCGCCGGCGACGGCCAGTGGCGCGACGGCAGCTACGGCGAGGTCACCCGCTACTCCGGCCGCGACGCCTACGGCTACCTGGTGTGGCCGGGCAAGACGCCCGCCGAGTAGGGCTCAGCCGCCCAGGGCGCCGTCAGGCGCCGCCGCACGAGTGCTCGGAGTCGGCCTGCGACCAGGCGCGCAGCGTGCGCAGGTCGGCCACCGCGTAGACCCGGCCGCGCGCGTCGCCCGGCGGGCAGTGGCGGGGGATGCTGACCAGGCAGACCAGCGCCGCATCCCCGGCCCGCGCGGCGTCGATGGCCGGGATCTGGTCGTAGGAGACCTGGCTGCCGCCGTTGGCCTCGGAGACGGCGCTGCCGCTGCCGGGCTGGTTTTCGAGGCGCGTGCCGACGGCGGTGATGCGGGTCAGCGAGCAGGCGCCGGCGCTGTGCGGCAGCGCGGCCGGCGGCTGCGCCGCGCCTGAGCGCAGGAAGGCGATCTGCGCGCTGGTGAGGCTGGTCAGGCAGCCGACGGCGCCGCCGCAGCCGGCGGTGCGGGCGGCGATCCAGCCGCGCTGCAGCTGGCGCAGGGCGGGATCGGCGGCGACCCGCTGCGCGAAGAGCGTCCCCAGCTGGCCGTCGAGGGCCGAAAGGCCGGGATTGGCGCAGATGGCCCGGTCCGAGGCGGTGGCCGCCCTGGCGCAGTCGAACGAGGCGGCCTCGGCCACGCCGCCGGCCGGCCCGAGCCGTGGGGCGGCGAGCAGCAGCAGCGCCGCCGCGGCGGCGCAAAGCACGATCGGTCTGGCGCGCATGTCGGCCTCCCCATCCTGGAGCTTGAGCTTAGGTGCGCCGGCCGGCGCGTCAATGCGGCTGGCGCGGCGGCGCCGGGCGCCGCATTCTGGAAGCCATGGCGCTGATCCTCAACATCCTCTGGTTCATCTTCGGCGGCTTCATCTCGGGGCTGGCGTGGCTGCTGGCGGGCGTGCTGCTGGCGATCACCATCGTCGGCCTGCCGTGGAGCATGGCGGCCTTCCGCATCGCCGGCTTCTCGTTCGCGCCGTTCGGCCGCCACGTGGTCGCGCGGCGCAGGCTCGCCGGCCGCGGCGACCTCGGCACCGGCTCGCTCGGATTCCTGATGAACGTGGTCTGGGTGCTGCTGGCCGGCTGGTGGCTGGCCCTGCACCACGTCGTCATCGCCGTCGCCCAGATGGTGACCATCATCGGCATTCCGTTCGGCCTGCAGCACCTGAAGCTGGCGCTGATCTCCTTCGCGCCGGTGGGCCTGGACGTGGTGGAGGGCTGAGCATGGCCGACTGGCGCTACACCCACGGCCTGCACGACCTCGGCGGCGGGACCTGGGCCTGGCTGCAGCCCGACGGCGGCTGGGGCTGGAGCAACGCCGGCCTGATCGAGAGCGACGGCGAGACGCTGCTGGTCGACACCCTGATGGGCGTCGGCCTGACCCGCGAGATGCTGGCGGAGATGCGCGCGTCGGTCCCGGCGGCGGCCGCCATCGGGCGGCTGGTCAACACCCACTCCAACGTCGACCATACGCTCGGCAACCAGGTGCTGGCCGGCTCGGAGATCATCGCCGCCCGGGCCACCGCCGAAGCGATCGCCGCCTTCGACCCGGCCTCGCTGGCCGACGTCGCCGCCTGGGAGGCGCGCGGCGAGGCGGGCGACTTCTTCCTGGAAACCATGGGCCGGCGCTTCGACTTCACCGGCGTAGTCACCACCCCGCCGACCCGCACCTTCGAGCGCGAGCTGACCCTGCAGGTCGGCGCCAAGCAGGTGCGGCTGACCAACCTCGGGCCGGCGCACACCGAGGCCGACACCATCGTCTTCTCCCCGGCCGACAAGACCGTGTTCACCGGCGACCTGCTGTTCAACCAGGGTCACCCGATCGTCTGGGACGGCCCGATCGCCAACTGGATCGCCGCCTGCGACCACATCCTGGCGCTCGACGTGGAGACGGTGGTTCCGGGCCATGGGCCGGTCACCGACAAGTCGGCGGTGCGAAACCTGAAGGACTACTTCGAGTTCGTGATGGCCGAGTCGAAGGCGCGGCTGGACGCCGGCCTCGGCTGGGAAGAGGCCGCCAGCGATATCGCCCTCGACGGCTTCCGCGGCTGGGGCGAGGCGGAGCGGATCGTCGCCAACGTGCGCGCCGCCTACCGCGACCTCGGCGCGGACGTGCGCGGCGGCGGACCGGGCGGCGTGTTCGGGGCGATGCAGCGCTATCGGCGCGCCCACGCCCACCCGCAGCACGCCTAGGGCATGGCGGCGGCCGCGCCTGCGTCCGGCCCGGCGCCGAGGCTGGAAGCGCTCGAGCTGGCCGTGGCGCAGCGCGACCTCGAAGGGGCGCTGAACGAGGCGTTCCGGATCCTGAAGATGGTCGACGACCGCTATGGCCGGCTCGACATGATCGGCGGTGCCCGCGAAGGCGCGCCCGACCGGCTGCGCCGCATCGCCACCCGCTTCTGCGCCGCCTTCGGCCCGCTGGTCTGCGATCCGGCGACGCCGCTGACGCCCGGCGCCTTCGAGCACCTGATCCCCCAGCACCGCTGGATCGAGCTGATGTTCGCCGCCAGCGGTTTCGGCTCCAGCGACCACCTGGTCCCACTGCTGGCCACCGGAGAGGGCTCGCACCGGCGGGTGCCGCCGGAGCACCTGGCGCGGTTCCTGATCCTGTTCTCCGCCGCGGCCGGGATGAAGGTGAACCTGGAGGAGAGCCTGCGCAGCGATCCGGCCGCCACCGTCGGCGCGGCGCTGGGCTACCTCGGCAGCCGCTTCTGCTTCACCGGCGCCGCCCACGCCTTCCGCGAGGAGCTGCTGGCCTGGCTGCCCGAGCGGCTGGCGGGCGTGAAGCTGGGCGAGCTGGCGCTGCAAAGCCTCGCCTCGCCCTACATGCACTGCAGCTATGCGACGACGCCCGCCAAGCACGCGGTGAAGGCGCCGATGATCGCCCAGATGCGCCGCGGCCTGCTGGACGCCGGCTGCCCGGAGTACGACCCCGCGACGCCGTCGCCAGCGGACGCGCGGCCGACCATCGTGGTCACCGCCGAGAACTTCAGCCACCGCGGGCGTCTGCCTGGACGGGCCAGAGGCCCACGCCCACGCCGATGTCGCCTACTTCCGCCGGCTGGGCTTCCCCGAGGCGCTGGCCACCGGCAGTGTGGACGACTACGTGGCCCAGATCGTCCGCCTCGCCGACGACCGCGACTGGCTCGCCCACTGCCGCGGCGTGGCCGCCGGCATCGACGCCGCCCACCCCTTCTTCGCCGGCGACGCCACCCTGTTCGCCGACGCGGTCGAGCGGCTGATCGCGGGAGCTGCCTAGGCCTCAGGCGGGCTTGCGGCTGTGGCGATGAGTCAGGCGACCTCGCGGTCGTTGGCGGCTTTCGGCAGCGCCGCCGGCGCAGGCCAGCCGATGCTGGACTCGTGGCCGCGCAGGTTGCGCAGCCACCACGCCCAGTCTTCCGGCACCAGCGAGAACGGGTCCTCGTGCGCCAGCTCGCGCGCCGCCCACACCGGCCAGTGCGGATTGGCGAGCGCCGGGCGGCCCAGCATCACCAGGTCGATCAGCCCGTCGCGGATCACCTGGTCGGCCACCTGCGGCAGGCCGAGGTTCCAGCTGAGCCCCACCGGGATGCCGACCTCGCGCCGCACCCGCGCCCCGCGCTCGACCATGAAGGCGAGGTCGGCGAAGGGAAAGGCGTTCATCGCGTTGGTGTTGAGCCCGAGGCTGAGGTCGGCGAGGTCGAGCCCGTGCTCTTTCATCCGGCCGACGGCGAAGACGGCGTCGTCGAACTGCACGCCTTCGGCGTTGAGGTCGTCCGAGCCCAGCCGCATGGTCAGCGGCAGCCGCTCCGGCCAGGCGGTGCGCACCGCGTCGATCGCTTCGAGGTGGAAGCGCAGCCGGTTCTCCAGGCTGCCGCCGTATTCGTCGGTGCGCTGGTTGGCGAGCGGCGAGAAGAAGCTGGCCCCCAGGTAGCCGTGGGCGAAGTGCAGCTCCAGCCATTCGAAGCCCGCCTCGCAGGCGCGCCGCGCGGCCTCGGCATAGGCGCGGTGGACGCCCTTGATCTCCTCGCGGGTCAGCTCGTGCACCGGATACTTGTACTTGCCGCCGAAGGGCAGCGCCGAGGGGCCGCTCACCTGCCAGCCGTCCGGATGGTCGGGCGGCAACTGCGCGCCGCCGTCCCAGGGCTTCACCTCGCTGCCCTTGCGCCCGGTGTGGCCGAGCTGGATGGCGGCGACCGCGCCCATGTCCTTGACCAGGGTGGTGACCCGCTTCAGCCCCTCGATCTGGCCGTCCTCCCAGATGCCGCCGCAGCTGGTGCTGGTGCGCCCCTCGGGCAGGATGGCCATCTGCTCGGTGAACACCAGGGCGAAGCCGCCGGCCGCCCGCGCGCCCAGCAGCATCAGGTGGTAGTCGCTCATCCGCCCGTCCACCGAGCGGTACATGGTCATCGGCGACATCGCGATGCGGTTGCGCAGCGTGACGTCCTTGAGGCGGTATTCACTGAAGAGATGCGGCATGACCGCAAACTCGCCGGCCGGCGGCGCAAACGCAAGACTGGCGCGGCCTCACCCTTCGTCGGCGAGCTCGATGCCTTCGGCTTCGCACCAGGCCCTGAGCGCCGCCTCCTCAGCTGCGTTCTCGAAGGCGAACGCAATGGCGACGGGTAGATGGCGGGCGTTGGCGCGGCCTGTGGACAGAGGCGGCGATAGGCCCGACATAGCGGGACGCTGGGGCTCGCGGAGGCATGCCGCGCGTTCGGACGGCCGTTCGCCGGCCTCTTGGGGATAGGTCATGGCCGCTTCCGGCGACGCCGCGCAGACTGAGGCGCCTCAAGCCAGCGGCGCGGCGCCGGCCGCCATCGATCCGATCCGGTTCGAAGCGGCGGTGTTCGACCTCGACGGGGTGCTGACCGGGACCGCCGAGATCCACGCCGAGGCCTGGAAGCGGCTGTTCGACGACTTTCTGGCCAAGCAGGCCGCCGCGTCCGGAAAGCCCCTCCAGCCGTTCGACCCGAAGCGCGACTACCTGGCCTACGTCGACGGCCGCCCCCGCAGCGACGGCGTGCGCACCTTCCTGGCGGCGCGCGGCATCACCGTTCCAGAAGGCGAGGCGGGCGACCCACCGGACGCGGTCACCGTGCGGAGCCTCGGGGCGCGCAAGGACGCCTACTTCCTGGAGCGCCTGGCGAAGTCCGGGGTCAAGGTGTTCGCGGACGCCCAGCCGCTGCTGGCCAACCTGCGCGCCGCCGGCCTGAAGACGGCGCTGGTCTCGTCCAGCCGCAACGCCAAGGCGGTGCTGGAGGCGGGCGGCCTGACGGCGCTGCTCGACGTCGTCGTCGACGGCGTGGAGGCGGCGCGCCTGGGGCTGAAGGGCAAGCCGGCGCCGGACACCTTCCAGCGCGCCCTGCAGCAGCTCGGCGTGCAGGCCGCGCGCGCCGTCGGATTCGAGGACGCCCTGGTCGGCGTCGAGGCGATCCGCGCCGCCGGCTACGGGCTGGTCGTGGGCGTCGACCGGGTGGGGCAGTCGCACGAACTCGTCGCCCACGGCGCCGACGTCGCGGTGAGCGACCTGACGACGCTGCAGGTGGTTGCGGCGGAGCCGGCGAGCGCCCCGCACCTGGCCGCATGGCCGCCCGTGGCCCCGACCGAGGACGCCGCGTGGCTGGTCGTCGAGGACGGCTTCACCCTGGCGCGCGAGCACGAGATCGAGTCGGTCTTCGCGGTCGGCAACGGCCATCTGGGCAGCCGGGCCTCGCTGGCCGAGGGCGGGCCGATGTCCTCGCCGGCAACCTTCGTCGCCGGCCTGTTCGACACCCGTCCCGGCCCGACGCCGTCGCTGGCGCCGCTGCCCGACTGGAGCCATCTCGCGCCCATCGTCGAGGGCGCGCCGCTGAAGCTCGGTTCGGGCAAGCTGCTCTCGCAGCGGCGCACACTCGACATGCGCCAGGGCTTGGTCTGGCGCGATTGGCGCCACGAGGACCCGGGCGGGCGCGTCACCCGCTTCCAGGAGTGCCGCCTCGCCTCCCTCTACGACCGCCGGCTGCTGCTGCAATCGGCGGCGTTGACGGCGGAGAACTACACCGGCGCGGTCGGCTTCGAGACCAGGCTGGACGCGTCGGTCGAGATACGCACCAGCGGCGGCGGGCTCGCGGCCGTCAGCGCGGCGGCCCTCGTCGGCGGGACGCCGGACCTCCCGGCCCACGCCGCGCCGATCGGCGAGCTGACGCTGCAGGCGCAGACCGGCCGCACCCACCGCATCGACCGGTTCGTGGCCGTCGGCGCCTCGAGCCAGGACGCGTCGCCGCGCGCGGTGGCCGACGCCCACGTCGCGGCTGCGCAAGGGCAGGGCATGAGCGAGCTGATCGCCCGCCACCGCGACGCCTGGGCGGCCCGCTGGGAGGCCAGCGACATCCGCGTGGACGGCGACCCCGCGGCCCAGCGCGCCCTGCGGTTCGCCGCCTACCACCTCATCAGCGCCGCCGATCCCACCGACGCGCGCGTTTCGATCGGCGCCCGGGCGATGACCGGCGGCGCCTACAGCGGCCATGTGTTCTGGGACACCGAGATCTACATGCTGCCGTTCTTCGCGCTGACCTGGCCCGAGGCGGCGCGCGCGCTCCTGATGTACCGCCATCACACCCTGCCGGCCGCCAGGAAGAAGGCGCTCAGCCATGGCGCGCGCGGGGCTTTCTACGCCTGGGAGTCGGCGGACACCGGCGACGACGTCACGCCCGCGTCGGTGATCGGCCCAGGCGGGGTGGTGATCCAGATCAGGCTCGCCCAGCAAGAGCAGCACATCAGCGCCGACGTCGCCTTCGGCGCCTGGAGCTACTGGCGCGCCACCGGCGACGACGTCTTCCTGCTGGAGGCCGGGGCCGAGATCATCATCGAGACGGCGCGCTTCTGGGCGTCGAGGGCCGAGCCCGGCGACGACGGCAGGCTGCACATCCGCGGGGTGGTCGGCCCGGACGAATACCACGAGCACGTCGACGACGACGCCTACACCAACGGCATGGCGCGCTGGAACCTGAGGACGGCCGTCGCCGTCGTGCAGGAGATGGCGACCAGATGGCCGGAATCCTGGGCCGGGCTGCGCGCCCAGCTGAAGCTCGGAGACGCCGAGCTCGACGAATGGGCGGACGCCGCGCGCGACCTCTATTTCAGCATCGATCCGAGGAGCGGACTGATCGAGCAGTTCCAGGGCTATTTCGCCCTCAAGGACCTGCCGCTCACCAGCCTGGTGTCGCGCAGCGTTCCGGTGGACGTGCTGCTCGGGCTCGACCGGGTGATGCGCACGCCGATCATCAAGCAGCCCGACGTGCTGATGCTGATCTACCTGCTCTGGGACGAGTTCACACCGCAGGTGCGGGAGGCGAACTTCCACTACTACGAGGCCCGCTGCGCCCAGGGCAGCTCGCTCAGCCCCTGCATCCACGCCCTGTTCGCCGCGCGCCTCGGCCGCATGGACATGGCGCAGAGGTACTTCCGCCAGGCGAGCGGGATCGATCTCAGCGACAACCGCGGCGACGCCGCCGGCGGCGTTCACGCCGCGGCGCTCGGCGGGCTCTGGCAGGCGGCGGTGTTCGGCTTCGCCGGCCTCACCCTGGACGACGACGGACCCCAGCTTGACCCCAAGCTGCCCCCCGGCTGGCGCGAGCTGTCGTTCCGCATCCGCTGGCGAGGCAAGGACTATGCGCTCACGGCGCAGGCGCCGACCGCCCCGGTCCGGGAGATATCGCCATGAGCGGCCCCGATATTCTGGTCCCGCTGGACGGATCGGAGCGCGCGCGCTGCGCGCTGCCGGTCGCCGAGCGCCTGTCCGAGCTGCTGAAGATGCCCGTCCGCATCCTGCAGCTGACGGATCAGGCCGGGGCGCTGGCCGAAGCCGCCGACCGCCAGGCCGGGCTGATCGTCATGTCCGCCCACACGGCGCAGGCGCGGCCCGCGGAAGGGATCGGCCCGGCCGCGCTGGCGGTGCTGCGGGACGCGCCCTGCCCGGTGGTGCTGGTCGATCCGGCCCGGGCGCCGCAGGCGTGGACGCTGGGGCGCGTGCTGGTCCCGCATGACGGCAGCCCGGCGGTGAGCGGCGCGGTGCGGCCGGCGGCCGAGCTCGCGGGCCAGGCCGGCGCCGAGCTCGTGGTGCTGCAGGCGGCCGGCGCGGAGCAGGCCGCGGAGCGCGGCTCCATCGCCCCGCCCCTCTATGTGGACCAGCCGCAGCACGAGTGGCCCGCCTGGTCCGGCGAATTCCTGCAGCGCCTGGCAATCGCCTGCCCGCTGGCGGATGTGCGGGTCCGGCTGCTGGTCGGCCGGGGCGAACCCGCCGAAGAGACGATCCGCGCGGCGAACGATGAGGCCGCCGACCTGATCGTGCTGGCCTGGAAGGGCCACTGGAAACCGCAATCCGCCCCAACCCTCAAAGCGGTGCTGCGCGCCGCGCCCTGCCCAATCATGGTGACCCGCATCCCCGCCCGGTGAGTATCGCCGGCGGCCGAGCGGAGCTCAGTCCGTTGGGCGCGAGGCCGACTTTGCGGGACGAGCCGTTCGGGGTGATCGCCGCCACTTGCAAATGGCCGGAAGTGGCGCCGCCTGGGTGACTCGAACACCCGACCTACGCATTACGAATGCGCCGCTCTACCGGCTGAGCTAAGGCGGCCTGCCGACGAGCGGCGTCTCTAGTACGGTTTGGCGGGGATTTGAAGCGGCGGTTGCGTCGCTAGCGGGCCTTGCCGCGGGCGCCGACGGCGCGGCGGGGGCTTGGCGGCGCGGCGGGCGGGGGGTCGTCGGCGGGCGCAAGCTCGTCGCCGAAGTCGGCGTCGTCGACGATCGGCGGGGCCGCGCCGGCCTCGGCGGCGGCCAGGAAGGGCGTCGACTCGGCGTAGGCGCTGGGCAGCTCGGGCAGGTCGGAGAGGCCGCGCTCGCCGCGCTCGAAGCGCGGATGCGTCAGCTCGCCGCGCTCAGCGTAGGCCATGGCGATCCGCGCCCAGTCGGCGGGGGTGTAGGCGAAGGCGCGGCCTTCGGGATCGAGGTCGGACCAGTCCGGCTCCTGCGCCGCCTCGCCGCCGCGCACGGTCCAGGCGCGGGCCTCGTCGCGGTCGCCGCGGGCGGTGGCGATGCGGGCGAAGAGGCCGGCGAGGCGGCGGGTCAGTCGCTCGGCCTGCAGCGGCGCGGCGGCCCGGCGCGCGCCCTCCGCGTCGCCGACCAGCAGCGCCTGCTCGGCCATCAGGATGCGGCTCTCGCGGGCGGCCGGGTTGAAGGCCGCCAGGCTGGAGAGGCGGCCGGCGCGCTCGGGCGGGGTCTCGTCGGTGATGAGGTCGCGGTAGGCGAGCCAGAGCGCCGGATGCGGCCCGACCTTCCAGGCCCCCTCCAGCACCTGGGCGGCGCGGGCAATCCGGTCGTCGGCGGCCAGCAGCCGCGCGACGATCACCGCGGCCGGCGCGAAGTCCGGCCGCAGGCGCGCGGCGGTCTGGGCGTCCTCCAGCGCCGCCTGCCGCTCGCCCTCGCGCTCGCGGCCGGCGGCCGAGGCGGTGAGCAGGGCGGCGCGGGCCCGCTCCGCCACCAGCGGCGAGACGATCTTGCGCTCCAGCGCCCCCTGCATCAGCGCCAGCGCCGCCGTCCAGTCCGCGCCCGCCAGCTTGGCCTCCAGCACCGCCCGCCAGGCCCAGGGGGCGGTGCGGGCGAGGCCGTAGGCGGCCGCGGCGTGGGTCTCGGCGGCGGCGACGTCGCCCTCGGCGAGCGCACCCTGCATCAGCCCGCGGTGGGCGACCAGGCGCAGGTCCGGGAAGCCCAGCATGGCCTCGTAGGCGGCGCGGGCGGCGGCAGGGTCGCCGGCCGCCTCGGCCGCCTGGGCGGCCAGCAGCCGCACCAGCGCCGGGGTCTCGTCGACCAGGTCGGCGGCGCGGGTGGCCTGGCGGCGGGCCTCGGCGCCGTCGCCGGCGGCGGCGGCCAGGAAGCCGCGGGTCAGCGCCTCGGCGCCCTGCCGGCGGCGGCTCTCGGCCCGGGCGCGGTCGGCGCGGCGCGGCGTCTCGGCCAGCCAGATCAGGCCGCGCCAGAAGAGGGTCGCGGCCAGGGTGAAGAGGATCAGCAGCATCGCCGCCGCCGCGGCGGTGGTGCGCACGTTCCAGTGGAACCAGGTGACGTCGGCCGCGCCCGGCTCGCCGCGTACGGCGATCACCACCACCACCAGCGCCAGGGCGATCAGCACGATCAGGGCCGCGCGGATCACGGCCGCGCGCCCTCGGTTGCGCTCTGGAATGCGGCCTGGGGCGCGGCCAGCGCCGCCAGCGCATCGGCGCGCAGGGCGCCGATGCGCCGGTCGATCTCGATGCGCCGCCGGGCGGCGTCGGTCCACTCGGCCAGCGGCGGGCGGGCGCGTGGCGGCAGCGCCTGCACGTCGCGCACCGCGCCCTCCAGATCGCCGGCGTCCGCCGCCCGCTCGGCGCGGGCCAGCGCCCCGTCGACGCCGCCGGCCGCCGGGTCGACGTTGCGGACGATCACCACCCGCGAGAACATCGCCAGCACCCGGTCGACGAAGCCGGCCCCCTTGCCTGGCGTATGCGCCGCGGCGGCGGCTTGCGAGGCCAGCGCCGGGAGGGTCTCGGCCAGGGCGGCGCGGCTCGGCGCGCCGCGGGCCGCGAGCGGGGCGAGGGCGCGCAGGTCCGCGTCGTCGGGCAGGGCGCGGGCGTAGGCGGCGACATCCTGGTCGAACGGCGCCGAGCCCTCGGCGGCGGCGCTTAGCGAGGCGGCGGCCAGCGCCGCGCCGGCGGCGGCGTCGATGTGGCCGGCGCTGCTCTCCAGCCGTGCGACGCGCTCGCTGAGCGCGCCCACGTCGGCGACCGGCGCCGGGGCGGCCAGGGCGTTGGCGGGCGCGGCGATCGGCGTTGGGGCCTGGGCGGCCGGCGCATGACCGGCCGCCTCGGCGGGCGGGCTGTCGGCATCCGGGCTGGCGGGCGGCGCGAGGCCGAACCGGCCGATCGCCGCGCCGCCGACGAGGCAGACGGCGCAGATCGCCACCCAGACGAAGAAGCCGGCGGTGAACAGCCGCCGGCGGCCGTACGCCGCCGGGTCGCGGGACGGCGCCAGTTCGGCAGGATCGGGCGCGGCGCTCATCGGCTGGAAAGGTGGACCATGCCGGCCCGGTTCGCAATTGCGGCGGGCGGCTTCAGCCGCTCAGCAGGCTCAGCAGCGAGGTCTCGTTGGGCGCTGCGGCGCTGCGGCGGGCGGCGAGCGCAGCGCGGGCGAGCGGACGGGCGACGGCCGACGAGAGGCAGTAGGCGGTGAGCTGCGGCGCGGGATGCAGCTTCAGGAAGGCCGCGAGCGTCCGCGCCGCCTTGGCCGAGTGCAGCAGCACGCCATCGATCTGCGGCAGCTCTCCCACGAACGCCTCCGGCGGCTGCAGCGTCACCGTCTCGTAGAGGGCGGCCTGGCGCACGGTGAGGCCGACCGCCTCCAGCGCGCCGGCCAGGTCCTGCGCCGGCTCGGCGGCGGCGGGGTAGAGGATGACGCCGGCCAGCTCGCGGCGCCGGGTGGCGAGCGCCGACGCCAGGGCGCCGACGTCGCCCTGGGCCGAGAGCACGCTGGCGAACCGCTGCGCGCGGGCCGCCTTGGCGGTGGCGTCGCCGACCGCGAAGACGCGCAGGCTGCGGTCGGCCGAGCGCTCGGCGAAGGCGGCGACGGCGTTGGCGCTGGTGAAGGCGAGCGCTGAGACGCCGGTGAGGTCGAGGTCGGCGCCGGCGAGGGCGCGCACCTGCAGCAGCGGCTCGACCACCGCCTCGATGCGCAGCTCGGCGAGACGCGCGGCGGTGGCGTCGGCGCCGGGACGGGCGCGGGTGATCCAGACGCGGCAGGGCGGCGGAAACGCGGGCTTGGCGGCGGGCTTTCGCGCCATGGCCGCCTCAGAGCTCCAGCGCCGGGCCGCCCTCGGCGCGCACCTGCTCGCCGAGCCGCTGGCCGAGGGCGCGGGCGGCGCCCTCGCCGGCGCCGACGCCGGCTTCGCCCTCGCGGCGGAAGCGGCGGGCGCCGTCCGGGGTCAGCGCCTCGACGACGAGGGTTAGGCGGGCGCCGTCTAGCACGGCGTGCGCGCCGATGGCGGTCTTGCACGA
>DASXEN010000155.1:0-10202 GCA_036490095.1 Caulobacteraceae bacterium | reverse complement strand
CGGATGAGGGGTCGCACCCAACGTTGGGATAAGCCATTGACGCTACTCGGCAATCGCCCGTCGACCCCTCATCCGTCAGCTTCGCTGACACCTTCTCCCGCAAGGGGAGAAGGAAGCATCGGAGCAGATGCGTGAATCCCTAAGCCGCGAGCGGGGAGAGGGATACTTTCAGGCGGGGCCGACCGCCGTCAGATCTGCCGCGCGCGGCCGGCCCAGTAGGGGTCGCGGACCTTCTTGCGCTGGATCTTGCCGGCCGGGCTGCGGGGCAGCTCGTCCACGAACTCCACCGAGCGCGGGACCTTGAAGCCGGCCAGGTGCTCGCGGGCGAACCGGGTGATGTCCGCCGCCAGCTCGTCGGAGCCGGCGAAGCCGGGGTTGAGCGTCACCACCGACTTCACCTCCTCGCCCCACTCCTCGTTGGGCACGCCGATGGTGCAGCTGTCCTCCACCGCGGGGTGCTTGATCAGCTCGTTGTCGATCTCCTGCGGGTAGATGTTGACGCCGCCGGAAATGATGCACTCGGCCGTGCGGCCGGTGAGGAAGAGGTAGCCGTCCTCGTCCAGGTAGCCGACGTCGCCGAGGGTGAAGTAGTCGCCCTTGTGGGCCGCGGCGGTCTTGGCCGGGTCCTTGTAGTACTCGAACGGAGCGATCGGCGAGACGCGGAAGTAGAGGGTGCCGGACTGGCCCTGGTCCACCTCATGGCCGTCGTCGTCGAGGATCTTCAGGGCGCTGGGATCGGGCAGCTTGCCGACCGTGCCCGGCTTGGTCAGCCACTCCTGGGATGAGACCACGAAGCCCGCGCCGCCTTCGGAGCCGGCGTAGTATTCGTTGATGATCGGCCCCACCCAGTCGATCATCGCCTTCTTCACCTCGGGCGGGCAGGGGGCCGCGCCGTGGATGATGAAGCGCAGCGACGAGACGTCGTACTTCTTGCGCACGTCCCCCGGCAGGTTGAGCAGCCGCTGGAACATGATCGGCACCAGGTGGGCGCGGGTCACCCTGTACTTTTCGATCGCCTTCAGCACGCCCTCGGAGTCCCAGCGGTCGAGGAACACCAGCGGGATGCCCATCAGCATCGACGAGCGCACGTCGAAGGCCAGCGGCGCGGCGTGGTAGGCGGGGCCGGCGCACAGTTGCACGTCGTCGGGCTCGGCGAGGTTCATCGGCCCCATCATGACGCCGATGTTGCGCCGGTAGACGCCCTTCGGCCGGCCGGTGGTGCCCGAGGTGTAGAGCATGCTGGAGCCGGGGGTGGGGTCGGGGATGTCCGCGCCGTCGAACTGCGGCAGCAGCCCCGCGTAGGGCTCGAAGCCCTCGGCGTCCTCGCCGATCGACACCTTCAGGGTCAGCTGCGGGGCCTTGGCGTTGACGCCGGACGGATACCGGGTCTCGGCGAACAGCGCCTTCGCGTCGCAGTCGTTGATAATGTATTCGACTTCGTCGGCGTTGAGGTGCCAGTTCACCGGCGTCAGCCGAAAGCCGCCGCGCAGGGCGCCGGCGAGCACCTCGACGAACTCGGCCCGGTTGGAGCAGAGCAGCGCCACCGCGTCGCCCTCCTTCAGCCCCCGCTCGCGCAGCAGCCGCGCCACCCGGTTGGCCGCCTCGTTGATCTGCTTGAAGGTGCGAGTGCCGATCGGGTCGTGGATGGCGACCGTGTCGCCCTTCAGCTCGGCCCAGAGGCTGTGGCTCATGCCGCTCATCGCCGCCTGGGCCTGGCGTTCCAGTAAATCAGACATTCCTATCTCCTCCCGCGCCACCCTTCTGCCGGGGCTTCTGCGCCGGCAACCTTGGCCGGCGGGCGCTTCAAATTCAGCGAATTATCGCCCTCTCATGTTGCCTGGCCGCGCGTTCGTCAAGCGCGGGCGGCGCGGCGCCGGGGGCGGCCGGGCCGGCGCGGTAACCAGTAATTCACTGTAACGAGGCCAGTAATTCTAACGGGATAAATCGTGAATAGCCGTTCACCCTGAACCTTAACGACAAAGCAATTCGCCCCCGTCAGATTTACGACAAGAACACGCGGCTTCGGCGTGGGTCTTGAGGTGGGGCAGCAATGCGTACCGGAACCGTCGTAAGCCTGGGGGCTTCGGCCGTACTCGGCCTTGGCGCGCTGATCGTAGCGCGCGTCTGGCTGCCGCAGCCGAACCATGGGCGCGAGGCCAAGGCCGCCGCGCCGGTCGCCACCGTGCCGGTGGTGGTCGCCACCAGCGCCATCCCCTACGGCGGCAAGCTCGACGCGGCCCATATCGCCGTCGAGCAGCTGCCGGCCGGCGACGCGCCGCAAGGGGCCTATTCCTCGACCGGCCAGATCCTGAAGCAGCAGGGCGGCCCGCCGATCGCGCTGACGCCGATCGCCGCGCGCGAGCCGCTGCTGCCGTCCAAGCTCAGCGGCGGCGGCGCCCGCCCGACCGTCTCGGCGGTGATCGACGAGGGCATGCGCGCCTTCACCATCGGCATCGGCGACGTCGCCGGCGTCGGCGGCCACATCCTGCCGGGCGACCGGGTGGACGTGATCCTCAGCCGCGACATCCCGCAGCTCAACATCCCCGGCCAGCCGACCTGCAACTGCAAGCGGGTGCGCGCCGACGTGGTGCTGCAGGACGTCAAGGTGCTGGGCATCGACCTCAACGCCGACCCGACCACCACCCAGGCCGCCATCGGCCACACCGCGACGCTGCAGGTCGACGTGCAGTCGGCGCAGAAGCTGGCGGTGGCCGCCCAGGTGGGGACCATGTCGCTGGCGCTGCGCCGCACCGGCCAGGCCGACATGACGCCGGTCCGCACCGTCGAGATCCGCGACCTGCAATGGAACGGCGCGCGGGCGCCGGGTCCGGCCGCGCCGGCCGACGACGCGCGCATCCTGCCGGTGATGCGCCAGGGCCGCTTGGGCCCGCCGGGCGGCTCGCCGCAGATCGTCATCCACACCCATTCGGTCACCGTGGTCCACGGCGACACCTCGACCCAAGTCCAAGTCCCCGCCGAGCGATTCGGGGCGGGCGCGTGAGCCGCGCCCCAGGTCCCCGCGGAGAGCCAAGTCCCATGCACCGTTTCCTCGCCACCTCCGCCGCCGTCCGCCTGCTCGCCTTCGGCGCGCTCGCGCTCGGCGCGCTGGCCCAGCCGGCCGCGGCCCAGGTCTCGCAGGACCCCGGCGCCAGCCAGACCATCACGGTGCCGAAGGACAAGTCGGCCGCCTTCCGGCTCGACTATCCGGCCAGCCAGATCGTCGTCGCCGCGCCCGACACCCTGGCGCTGGTCGCCACCACCGACCGCAGCTTCTACGTCCGCGGCAAGGCGCTCGGCTCGACCAACATCCTGATCTACGACCTCGACCACCACCTGGCGCAGGTCATCGACGTCAAGGTCGGCTACGACGTCGACAGCCTGCAGCACGACCTGGCGACCGCGCTGCCGAACGAGCCGATCAAGGCCGCCAACTTCGCCGACGGCATCCTGCTGACCGGCGAGGTGTCCAACCCCTACGTCGCCACCCGCGCCGAGGCGATCGCCGAGCGCTATGCGCCCAAGAACGTGATGTCGCAGCTGACCGTGCGCCAGGCGCAGCAGGTCGAGGTGGACGTGCGCATCCTCGAGGCCTCGCACACGGCGATCAAGGACCTCGGCCTGAACCTCAACGTCCAGAACGTCAGCGGCTTCAACTTCTCGACCGGCTCGACGCTGCCGAGCGGGGTCGCGCCGCAGGGCACGATCGGCATCAACCACCGCTTCGGCGCCTGGACCCTCGACGCCGACCTGCAGGCGCTGGAGCAGAAGGGCGCGGTGCGCGAGCTGGCGCGGCCCAACCTGGTCGCCATGTCGGGCGAGGAGGCGAGCTTCCTGGCCGGCGGCCAGTTCCCGGTGCCGATCCCCAACGGCCAGCTGGGCGGCACCACCATCCAGTTCCAGGAATTCGGCGTGAAGCTGAAGGTCACGCCCTATGTCGAGGACAACGGCCAGATCGAGCTGAAGATCGCCCCCGAGGTCAGCGAGCTGGATCCGAAGGACGGGGTCAACTTCCAGGGCTTCCAGGTGCCGGCCATCTCGATGCGCCGCGCCTCGACCCAGATCGAGCTGGCGGACGGCCAGAGCTTCGCCATCGCCGGCCTGTTCCAGCGCAACTACTCCAACACCATCAACCAGATCCCGGGCGCCTCGCGGCTGCCGGTGCTGGGGGCGCTGTTCCGCTCGGCCGACTGGCAGCGCAACGAGACCGAGCTGGTGATCATCGTCACGCCGCACATCACCACCCCGGTGAACGACGTGCGCCAGCTGCCGAACCCGCTCGCCGAGACCGCCGAGTCCAGCGCCATCGACGTGATCCTCGACGGCAAGGACCGCCTGGGCTCGCCGCCCGCCAACCCCGAGGGCGACCTGAAGCCGGCGGCCCAGGCAGGGGCCGTCGCCGCCGCCGCCGCCCCGTCGGATCCCAAGCCGACCCAGACCGCCGCCCTCAACCAGACCGCCGCGAGCCAGCCATGAGCGCATCCGGAAGCGCATCCGGTTTCGACGCCCGCCAGGTGCTGGTCGTCGGCCAACGTCTCGCGCCGGTAGCCCAGGAAGGGCTGCCGGGCGCGCGCTTCGAGCTGGCCGCGCCCGACCGGCTCGACGTGCTGGCCTCGCTGCACGCGGCGATGGAGCTGGTGCTGATCGACGCCGAGGCGGTCGACGCCGCGGCCCTGGTCGCGGCGATCAACGCCATGGCCGCCCGCCCGCTCGCCCCTGCGGTGATCCTGGCCGGCGCACACCTGCCGGCGGCGCTGGTGCGGGCGCTGATGAAGCTGCCGCGCTCGGACGTGATCGAGGCGCCGTTCACCTCGGTCGACCTCGGCCGCGCCGCCGCGGCGCTGCTGGCGGTCGAGCCGCCGGCCGCGCCGGCGGCCGCCAACGCCCGCTGCTGGACGGTGATGGGCTCGGTCGGCGGCTGCGGGGCCACCACCATCGCCATCGAGCTGGCGACCGCGCTCGCCCGCCGCGACGGCGCCCAGCGCGTGGCCCTGGTGGACCTCAACCTGGTCGACGGCGCGGCCGCCGCCTACCTCGGCGCGACGCCGGCCATGCACCTGGCCGAGGCCTCCAGCGCCCCCGACCGCATCGACGCGGCGCTGCTCGGGGCCTTCTCGGTGCGCGTCGACGAGGGCGTCGACCTGCTGGCCGCGCCGCGCGACGCCAAGGCCTTCGCCCGGGTCAGCCAGACCGCCGTCTGCCGCGTGCTCGACGTCGCCTGCCAGGTCTACGACTGGATCGTCGTCGACCTGCCGCGCCACCACCAGCCCTGGACGCTGGACGTGCTGGCCGGCTCCGACGAGGTGCTGGTGGTTTCCGAGCTGACGGTGCCGGCGCTGCTCTCGGCCCGGTCGCTGGCCGCCGAGATCGAGGCCGAGCTGCCCGAGGCCGCGCCGCCGCGGGTGATCCTCAACCGGCTCGCCAGCCGCGTGTTCGGCCCGGCGCCGTCGCTGGCCGAGGCGGAGAAGGCGCTGCAGCGCAAAGCCGACGGCGGCATCACCTCCGACTGGGAGGCGGCGGCCGCGTCGGTCAACCTCGGCGGCTCGATCAGCCACCACCGGCCGCGCTCGAAGATCGTCCGCGACATCGGCGTGCTGGTCGACCGCCTGGCTCCGCCGGACGGCGTCAAGCTGGCGAGGCGCGCCTGATGGCCCGCTTCGCCTTCCGCAAGGGTCCCGCCAGCGAGCCCGCCCACCGCCTCGTGGTCACCGACCCCGCCGACGAGACCCCGCCGCCCGGCGCCGCGGCGGCCGCCGCCGCCGCCCCGGCCGCCAAGCTCAAGTTCGACCTCGACCCTGACCCGGACGAGGCCCCCAAGCCCGCCCACGACGACAACATGCTCGACGTGCGGCTGAAGCTGCACACCAAGCTGATCGAGGAGATCGACCTCTCCAAGCTCGACAAGCTGGACGAGGCGGAGATGCGCCGCCAGGTGCGCCGCCTGGTCGGCGATTTCGCCCGCACCGAGCGGCTGGCGCTGAACGCCGCCGAGCTCGACGAGCTGGGGGCCTCGGTGTTCGACGAGATGGTCGGCCTTGGCCCCATCGAGCCGCTGCTGAAGGACGACTCGATCGCCGACATCCTGATCAACGGCCCCTACCAGATCTACGTCGAGCGCCGCGGCGAGCTGGAGGTGGCGCCGATCCGCTTCCGCGACAACGACCACCTGCTGCGCATCGTCCAGCGCATCGTCGCCGGGGTCGGGCGGCGGATCGACGAATCCTCGCCGCTGGTCGACGCGCGCCTGCCCGACGGCAGCCGGGTCAACGCCGCCATCGCCCCGATCGCCATCGACGGCGCGGCGGTCTCGATCCGCAAGTTCTCCAAGAAGCCGTTCAACCTGGAGCGCTTGGTCGAGTTCGGCGCCATGCCCGCCCCAGTCGCCGAGTTCCTCTACGGCGCGGTGCGGAGCCGCGTCTCGACGGTGATCTCCGGCGGCACCGGCTCGGGCAAGACCACGCTGCTGAACGCCCTCTCGGCGGCGATCCGCAACAAGGAGCGGCTGATCACCATCGAGGACGCCGCCGAGCTGCAGCTGCAGCAGCCGCACGTGGTGCGCATGGAGACCCGCCCGCCCAACATCGAGGGCAAGGGCGAGATCCGCCAGCGCGAGCTGGTCAAGAACGCCCTGCGCATGCGCCCCGACCGGGTGATCCTCGGCGAGGTGCGCGGCGAGGAGGCCTTCGACATGCTGCAGGCCATGAACACCGGCCACGAAGGCTCGATGGCCACCATCCACGCCAACACCCCGCGCGACGCCGTCACCCGCCTGGAGCAGATGGTGGCGATGGGCGGCATGAGCCTCTCCAACGACGCCATCCGCGGCCAGATCGCCTCCGCCGTCGGCATGATCGTGCAGGTGATGCGCCTCTCCGACGGCAAGCGGCGGCTGACCAGCGTCACCGAGATCACCGGCATGGAGGGCCAGGTGGTGCAGATGCAGGAGATCTTCTCCTTCCACCGCATCTCCACCGAGGCCGACGGCTCGGTGGTGGGCGAGTTCCGCGCCTCGGGCCTCAGGCCCAAGTGCATGGACGAGATGATCCGCCGCGGCATCCGCTACGACACCGCCAACTTCGACCCGAACCGGCCGCTGGCCTAAGGGACCCGCCCCGCGATGCCCATCGATCCGCGGCTGATCTTCCTCTTCCTGGTGTTCGCCACCGTGTTCTCGTTCGGCCAGGCCGCCTGGGGCCTGTTCGGCGCGCGGCAGGCGCGCAAGGCGGTGAACCGGCGGCTGAAGACGCAGGAGCGCGCCGGCTCGCTGGGCGAGCTGGTGCTGGAGCTGCGCAAGCAGCGCGGCATCACCGAGGACGGCGGCTCGATCTTCTCATGGGGCTGGCTCGCCGACCTGGTGATGCGCTCCGGCGTCACCGTCGACCCGCGCCGCTGGGCGATGGTGATCGGGGGGCTGGTGCTGGGCGGCGGCTTCGCCGGGCTCTACTTCACCCACAACATGATCGTCGCCATCGCCGGGGCGGTGGCGGCGGGCATCGGCGGGCCGCTCGCCTACCTGACCTTCCAGGCCGGCCAGCGCTCCAAGAACATCAGCCTGCAGCTGCCCAACGCCCTGGAGGTGATCGTGCGCAGCCTGGAGGCCGGCCACCCGATCCCCACCGCCATCTCCCTGGTCGGCCGCGAGCTGCCGGACCCGGTGGGCTCGGAGTTCGGCATGGCCGCCGACGAGATCGCCTACGGCGCGACGCTGGAGCAGGCCGTGGCCCGCATCGCCGACCGCTGCCGCCACCAGGACGTCGACCTGTTCGCCGCCGCCATCCGCCTGCAGGAGAAGGCCGGCGGCAACCTCACCGGCCTGCTGAAGATGCTGGCCCGCACCGTGCGCGAGCGCCACAAGATGCGGCTGAAGATCCGCGCCGCCTCGTCCGAGGGCCGGATGAGCGCCTACATCCTCACCGCCGCGCCGGTGGTCTGCTTCATCTTCATCAACGTCGCGCAGCCGCACTACTACGCCGACGTGCTGCACGTGCGCTTCATCCAGATCGGCCTCGGCGTGCTCGGCGGCCTGATCGTGACCGGCAACCTGATCATGCGCCGCATGATCGACATGAGGATCTGACCGGCCATGGATCCGAGCACCCTGACGGGCCTGATCACCCCCGTGGCCCTGGCCCTGATCGCCGTCGGCGTCGGCGGGGTCTGCTTCCTGATGCTGCGCAACTACGCCACCGCCTCGCGCCGCCGCGAGCGGCTGGCCGGCGGCCCGGTGTCCGCCAGCACGGCCGACGCCGGCGGCTCGGTGGCCGACGCCCTCTCCGGCGTGGTCTCGGGCGTGCGGCGCCTGGGCGACCGCATCGCCATCCAGGACCCCTCGCAGCTCACCGCGCTCAGGGCCAAGCTGGTGCAGGCCGGCTACTACAGCCGCGAAGCCGCCGCCGTCTACCTGGGCGCCAAGGCCGCGCTGATGATCGCCGCCATCATCGGCATGGCGCTGCTGATGCCCTGGGCGCTGGCCAAGCACGGCGGCGGCATCTTCGCCGTGGCCATCGGCGGCGGCTTTGCGCTGGCGGCGATCATGGGGCCCGACAAGGTGGTGAACGGCCGCCGCCGCAAGCGCGAGCTGGAGTACCGCGAGGGCTTCCCCGACCTGCTCGACCTGCTGGTGGCCTCGGTCGAGGCGGGCCTGTCGCTCGACGCCGCCGTCACCCGCGTCACCGACGAGCTGACCCGCCGCTACCCCGGCCTCTCCGAGCACCTGAAGGTGCTGACCCTGGAGCTGCGCGCCGGCAAGTCGCGCAAGGACGCCTGGACCGCCTTCGCCGAGCGCCTCGGCATCGACGAGGCCCGCAGCCTCGCCACCATGCTGCGCCAGGCCGAGGAGATGGGCACCAGCCTCGGCGAGACCCTCGCCGTCTTCTCCGACGACATGCGCATGAAGCGCATGCTCTACGCGGAGGAAAAGGCCATGGCCCTGCCGGCCAAGATGATGCTCCCGCTGATCCTCTTCATCTTCCCCTGCCTGATCGGCGTCCTGATGCTGCCCGCCGCCTACCGGATCAAAGAGACGCTGATGAAGTGAGGGGGGCGGGCGACCGGCGCCGGCATTTCTGTCCACGGAAAACACGGCAAACACGGACGGGACACAGCCCCTAACCACCCCAACAATGTCATCCCGGAGACCCGCGCAGCGGAGTCATCCGGGATCTCCTCAGCACGTTCGTGGGGAAGTAGATCCCGGATGAGTCCCGCCTGACGGCGGGCTCTCCGGGATGACACTGGAAGGGGCGGCTGGAGACGGCCGGTTCGTGTCGTTCGTGGACAATAGAAAATCGTCCAACCGCCTCGAACCGAGACCGTAGATTCTCCGTATTCTACGGCTCCGACGCCTCTACCTGAGCCCGTCGAGCGGATGTCGGCCGTCGCTCTTTTTGTCCACGAAACAACGCGAACCTCACGAAGGTCCCAGGAGAGCCGTCCGTGTTTGCCGTGTTTTCCGTGGTTCAAAAAGCCCGGGTCCGCACTCGGACCGCCTGGCCCAAGCTCACTGCGCGCTCATGCCGCCTTCGCAGGGCAGGATGGTCCCGGTGGTCCAGCGGGCCTCGTCCGACAGCAGGAACAGCGCCGCGCGGGCCATGTCGTCGGGCTCGGCGATGTAGTTCATCGGGAAGGCTGCGGCCATCTGCTCGCGCGCCGCGTCCGTCGTCATCCAGCGGTCGAACATCTCCGAGCGGGTCGGCCCGGGGGCGATGGCGTTCACCCGGATGCCCTGGCGGGCGTAGTCGAGCGCCGCGCATTTGGTCAGGCCCGCCAGCCCCCACTTGCTGGCGGCATAGATGCTGTTGCCGGCCCCGCCCACCAGGCCGCCGATCGAGGAGGTGTTGACGATGGCCCCGCCGGTCCCCTGCGCCGTCATCGCCGCCGCCTCGTGCTTCAGGCACAGGAAGACGCCGCGCAGGTTGACGCCCAGCACCCGGTCGAACGCCGCCACGTCGAGGGTGTGGATCGGCCCGCGCACGCCGCCGTGGCCGGCGTTGTTGAAGGCGCCGTCGATCCGTCCGTAGGCGGACACGGTCGCCGCCACCGCGTCCGCCACGGAGGCTTCGTCGGTCACGTCGCACGCGACGGCGGTGGCCGTCAGCCCGGCATCCGTCAGCTCACGGACGATATCCTGCAACCTGTCGGTGCGCCGCGCCGCCAGCGCCACCTTCGCCCCTTCGGCCGCGAACAGCCGCGCCGCCGCCGCGCCG
>DASXEN010000116.1:0-2649 GCA_036490095.1 Caulobacteraceae bacterium | reverse complement strand
CTCGCACCTCGCAAGTATCTGATCGACAGCTACCGGCGGCGGCGCTTTGCTGCACGCGGCTCCGATCAACGCTATGGCAATGAGGGCACGCCGCATCCCGCTAGCTTACGCTTGCCTGCGCCTTCTGTAAGGCCCGCGCTTCGCTGCCTCAGTAAGCCCCGAACCGCTGCAGCACGCTCCGAGTGATCCGCTCGACGAACGGGTCGCCGGCCTTCAGCCCGTGCGCCCACTCGGTCGTGCCACCGTTGAACACCTCGCCGGCGCCGCGGCGGAACGAGGCCATCACCGCGTGGCCGTGCAGCAGGCTGCGCCGCATCTCGGGACTCTCGTCGGCGAAGACGTCGCGGGCGATGATGTCGAGGTTTTCCGGCGGGATGATCGGGGCGTAGCCGCGGCCCTCCTCCTCGCCGAACGCGGTGGGCGCGATGGCGATGATTTCCAGGTTTTCCGGAACGCCCAGCGTCGGCACGGGAACCAGCCGGCCGTCGTCGCCGAAGCCGAAGCGGCAGCCGTCGTTCTCGTAACCGAGCAGCGGCAGGCCGGCGCCGATCACGTCGCCGTAGAACAGGTCCGCGCCCTCCAGCGCCCAGTGGTGCTCGTCGTAGACGGTGTAGCCGCCCTGCCCCCGCGCCACGCACAGCCCCAGCCGGTGGTAGCCGCCGAACAGGAAGCTTAAGCCCGTGATCGACGCCTCCGGCCGGCCGAACGCCTGGTGCGACCACAGATGCGTCGCCTCGGCCGGCCGCTCGTCCGCCACCGGATCGGCCTCGAAGCCGCGCCATTTGTGGCAGATGAACCGCGCGCCGTCGGCCTCGAAGCGCACCTTCCAGAAGGCGGTGTTGCCGGAGAAGATCGCCAGGCGCCCACCGCCGTCGACGAAGGCCTCGATGCGGTCGCGCTGGCCGGCGGTCCAGTACTCGCTGTGGCCGACCAGGATGGCGACGCCGTAGCCGGCCAGCGCCCCCAGATCGCCGTCGAGGTCTGCGTCGGTCAGATAGTCGAGCGCGATCCCCTCGCCCTCCGCCCAGGCGACGAAGGCGTGCTCCCACTTGTGCAGGAAGCCGGCGGAATTGTCGTACGGCGACAGCTCGCGCCGCCGCGGCCAGCCGCGATCGCCGGCCCACGGCCGTTCCTCGAAGCCGCGTGGCCGCAGATTGACCAGCCGCGGCACGTCCGCCGGCGGCGCGATCAGCATCTGCGGGAACGGGCGGCGGGTGGAGAGCACCCCGATCGCGCCCCGCATGGCGGTCGGCAGGTCGGCGCGCCGGTTCATCAGCGCGGCGACGTCGCAATAGGCGTTGGCCCCGCCCCAGTGGTTGTAGGCGTGGTAGGTATTGGTCGCCAGCACCAGCACCGCCTTGGCGGCCCGCACGCGGGCTTTCACGCAGACGAAGTGGTGGGTCTCCTCGCCGGCGGCGTCGGTGAGCTGGATGTCGTAGTAGCCGCTGACCCAGTCCGCGCCGGTCTCCACCACCAGCGCCGCCGGCCAGCCGCAGCCGTCGCGGTCGGCATGTGGCGGGGTCGGATGCTCGCCGACCGCCAGCCCCTCACGCCGCAGCACCACGCGTCGCTCGGCCCCGATCCGGGCGATCTCCAGGGTGCAGGGATCGGACGCGGCGCTGGCGTGCAGCCGGAATGTCTCCCCAGCCTTGAGGCTCAGCCGGTCGGTGTAGCAGGCGAGCATTGTCGGGATCCATGGCGGCGAGGCTGACTGGCATAGCGCGCGACGCTAGGCTCGCGCCAAGCCTCTCTTCGCATCGGCAAGCCATGACCGCCTTCTTCATCACCCACCCGGAGGTCGAGATCGACGCGGCGATCCCCGTCACCCGCTGGCGGCTCTCCGAGCGCGGCGTCCAGCGCATGGCGGCGTTCGTAACGTGCGATGTGGTGGCGGGCGTCGGCGAGGTGTGGGCGAGCGGCGAGACCAAGGCCATCCAGGCCGCCGAGCTGCTGGCCACCCGCTTCGGCCTGCCGGTCCACATCCACGCCGGCCTCGACGAGAACGACCGCAGCGCCACCGGCTTCCTGCCGCCGCCGGAATTCGAGCCGGTCGCCAACGCCTTCTTCGCCCGGCCCGACGAAAGCGTACGCTGCTGGGAGACGGCCGCCGCCGCACAACACCGCATCCTCGGCGCGGTCGCCGACATCCTCACCGCGCGGGGCGGCGCCGGCGATCTGGCCATCGTGGCGCACGGCGCCGTCGGCACGCTGCTGCTCTGCGCCTTCCGGGGCCTGCCGATCGCCCGAATACACGATCAGCCGCATCAGGGCTGCTACTGGGCCTTCGACGAGACCACACGCCAGGTTGTCCACGGCTGGCGCCCGATCGCGCCTCGCTCCTCCACCGTGTAGCGCCAGCGAAACGGGGAGGTGGATCGGCGCGCTAGCAGCGCGACGAGACGGAGGGGGCGCAGGGCCGCATCAATGAACAAAGTTCGGGGCGGTCGAAGCGTTTGCGCCCCCTCCACCAACCGGCTGCGCCGGTCGGTCCCCCTCCCCCGCTGCGCGGTGGAGGAGCAATCAGTCCTTCGCCCGCTCCATGTACGAGCCGTCTTCCGTGTGCACGACCACCTTGGTGCCGACGGTGATGTAGGTCGGGATCATGGTGCGCAGGCCGTTGCTCAGCACCGCGGGCTTGTAGGAGCCGGA
>DASXEN010000091.1:0-34927 GCA_036490095.1 Caulobacteraceae bacterium | reverse complement strand
GCGGGCCGATCGGCGCGGTGCTGGCGATCTACCTGGCGCTGAGCGGCTTCTGCGCCGCGGGTTTCCTCTTCGTCGCCGATCCGGGCCTGGTGCTGGCGGCGCTCGGGAAGGACGAGACCCTCACCGGCCGCACCGAGATCTGGTCGGCGGTCATGCACCAGATCGTGAAGCGCCCCTGGACCGGCTACGGCTACGGCGCGGTCTGGACCGAGACCTCCAACTGGGGGCCGCTGCCCTGGATCTCCAAGGAGCAGGGCTTCGTCATCCACGAGGCCCACAACAGCTGGCTGGGGGTGTGGCTGGAGCTCGGCTACGTCGGGCTGTTCTTCACCGCCGCGATGCTGCTCGTCGCCTGGGTGCGTGTGCTGATCGGGGTCTTCCGCCGGCCGTCGGCCTACTTCACCCTGCCGTTCCTCGCCATCTTCAGCCTGCACTCGATCACCGAGGCGGCGTTGCTGGCGCAGAACGACTTCATCTGGCTGATCCTGTCGGCGATCGTGCTGAAGGTGGGCGCGCCGGAGCCCGCGCCCGCGCCGCAGCCGGCGCCCCGGCCGGCGGTCCGCCCGCTGCCGACCGCCGCGCGCCCGATGCCGGCCCGGCGCGCCGCCTCGCACCGCTAGCAGTCGCGCCCGCGGCGACGCTTCCTATTCCCCGCCAGCCCGCTAGGCTGCGGCGGAGCCCCGCGCCAGTCGGGGCCAAGGGGAGGCGCGTTTGACCGAGCTGATTCCGGAAGCCGACCTCGTCGCGGTCCCGCCCGCGGCGGACGTTCCGGGGGCCCGCCTCAGCCGCGGCGCGGTCAGCTGGTCGGTGTTCGAGGGCGCGCGCGACCCCTACGTCATCCTGATCATCATCTACATCTTCATGCCCTACGTGGCGTCGGTGATGGTGGGGTGGCCGCACTCGGACCCGACCGCCGGCCAGGAAGTCATCTCGCAGTGGAGCCAGTACTCGGGCTGGCTGACCATGGCGACGGCGCCGTTCCTGGGCGCCTCGATCGACCAGCTCGGCCGGCGCAAGGGCTGGCTGGGGCTGGCCGTGGCGCTGATGGTCCCGCTGATGTTCGGCCTCTGGTGGGCCAAGCCGGACGGCTCCGGCCTGCCCATCGTGGTCACGATGATGATGACCACCGCGATCGGCGTCCTCTTCAGCTATACCGAGGTGATCCACAACTCGCTGCTGGTGCGCGCCGCGGGCCTGGGCGCGGCCCACAAGGCCTCCAGCCTGGCGCTGGCGCTCGGCAACGCCTTCGCGCTGGCGCTGTTCGTCTTCCTCGCCTGGGGCTTCATGCTGCCGGGCAAGACCGACTGGAGCTGGGTTCCCAGGCAGCCGCTGTTCGGCGTCAGCCAGGCGCTGCACGAGCCGGAGCGGCTGACCGGGCCGATGACGGCGGTGCTGCTGCTGGTCGGCACGATCCCGATCATGCTCTTCACCCCCGACGCGGTCCGCTCGGCGGTCTCGGTCCCCAAGGCGTTCGCCGAGGGCGCGCGCTCGCTCTGGCGGATGGTGGTGACGGTGCGCAACCACCGCGACGCAGCCATCTTCCTGGTGGCGCGCAGCTTCTACACCGACGGCATGGGCGCGGTGCTGACCTTCTTCGGCATCTACGCCACCGGCGTGATGCACTGGGGCGCGCTGGAGATGCTGGTGATCGGCATCATCCTGACGGTGCTGGCGGTGATCGGCGGCTTCCTGGCGCGGCTGTTCGACGGGGTGCTGGGGCCGAGGCGGGCGGTACAGATGGAGATATTGATGTCGCTGCTGGGCATCGTCGCCCTGCTCGGCATGGCGCCGGACCGCATCTTCTTCTTCTGGCATTACGACGTGGCGGCGCACGCGCCGATGTGGAACGGCCCGTTCTTCCGCACGCTGCCGGAGTGGATCTTCACCCTGATCGGCTTCTCCAACGCGGTGTTCATCACCGCCCACTATGCGTCGAGCCGCACGCTGCTGACGCGGCTGACGCCGCCCGACCAGACCGGGGCCTTCTTCGGCGCCTACGCCGTCTCCGGCACCGCCACCGCCTGGCTCGCGCCGATGATGGTCAATATCGGCACCCACATCTTCAAGAGCCAGCAGGGCGGCTTCGCGATGATCATCATCCTGCTGACGATCGGCTTCTTCGGCCTCTTGTTCCTGCGCAAGGGCAACCGCGACTTCGCCTGACCGCCCGGCCGCCACGACGGCCGCCGGCGCCGGACGCGGAGGCGTTCACCGCTCGAAGTCGTTGCCCGATAGGTCGCCGCCGGCGCTTTTCAAGTCTCTGGCGGCGCGAAAATTCCTCGCCTGACCTCTACAAAATTTAAGAAAACCCCGCTTGCGCCGGCGATCTGAACACTGCTAAGTAAGCAGTGTTAGATTTCAGGGTCGGGCCGGCGTGGGGATACGCCGGCGACGTGGCCGGCCGCGGCGTCTGACGCCCCAGAGAAGCCGTTCGATCCAGCTTCTTCCCATCGCCAAACCTTTTTCCGGAGGGCTTTCTCATGAAGCTCGTCATCGCGGTCGCCTGCCTGGCCGCCAGCCTCTCGCTCGCCTCCCACGCCCTGGCCGACGGCCGCACCGTCGCCACCCTGCAACAGCCGCTGGCCAAGCCGACCCAGTTCATCGTCAACAACGCGGTCTGGGACTGCAGCGGCACCACCTGCGTCGCCGACAACGGCCACGACATGTACTTCGGGCCGGGCGAATGCCACTCGATCGCCAAGAAGGCCGGCGTCGCCGTCGCCGACTTCAAGTCGACCGAGAAGACCCTGCAGCCGGCCTCGCTGGACCAGTGCAACCAGGGCGTCGCCCCCAAGTCGATCACCGCCTCGCGCTGATCGGCGCCCCTCGCTGTCGCCTCCTAAGGGCGGCCCTCTCGCAGGGCCGCCCTCTTTGTTTTCGGCGGCCGCGGCGGCGGATTTCCGCCGTGTTGCGGGGGCGAAAGGTGCGTGCTATCAGGCGCGCGGCTTCGGGCGAGGGGGTCTCGGACGACCTTCGAGCCCACGTGCTTTCCCGAGCGCTTTCAAGCCCTTAGGTCGGAGTCAGGCGCTGTCTGCTTCCGGCGCTGTCAGGCACGGACGGACTTTAGAGAGTGGCGGACGATTCCAAGCAGGCGGACGTGGGCGGCAGATACGCCCAGGCCCTCTTCGAGCTGGCCAAGGGCCAGGGCGACGCGGCGGCCGTCGAGGCCGACCTGAAGAGCCTGAAGGCCATGCGCGCCGAGAGCGCCGACCTGCGCACCCTGCTAGGCTCGCCGACCTTCGACGCCGAGCAGAAGGGCCTGGGGCTGGCCGCCATCGCCGAGGCGGCGCAGTTCTCGCCGACCACCCGCAAGTTCCTCGGCCTGGTGGCGGCGAACCGCCGCGCCGGCGCACTGCCGTCGATGATCGCCGCATTCGAGAAGCTGGCCGCCGAGAACCGCGGCGCGGTCTCCGCCGAGGTGACCACCGCCATGCCGCTGACCGCGGCGCAGACCAAGGCCCTGGCCGCCGCGCTGCGCACCGCGCTGGGCAAGGACCCCGAGGTCGAGACCCGCGTCGATCCCGCCATCCTCGGCGGCATCAAGGTGCGGGTCGGCTCGCGCCTGTTCGACGCCTCGCTGAAGTCGAGGCTGGATTCGCTGAAGTTCGCCCTCAAGCGAGCGTAGAAAGCTACAGAGAGAGCGTAAGAAACTCAAGATGGACATCCGCGCCGCCGAGATCTCGGCCATCCTCAAATCCCAGATCGCCGACTTCGGCGAGGAGGCGGACGTTTCCGACGTCGGCCAGGTGCTGTCGGTCGGCGACGGCATCGCCCGGGTGTTCGGCCTCGACCAGGTGCAGGCCGGCGAGATGGTGGAGTTCCCCTCCGCCGGGGTGAAGGGCATGGCCCTCAACCTGGAGCGCGACAACGTCGGCATCGTCATCTTCGGCGAGGACCAGGCGATCAAGGAAGGCGACGAGGTGCGCCGGCTGCGCGAGATCGTCGACGTGCCGGTGGGGCGCGGCCTGCTCGGCCGGGTGGTCGACCCGCTCGGCAACCCGATCGACGGCAAGGGGCCGATCACCGACATCGCCGAGCGCCGCCGCGTCGACGTCAAGGCGCCCGGCATCATCCCGCGCAAGAGCGTCAACGAGCCGGTGCAGACCGGCCTGAAGGTGGTCGACAGCCTGGTGCCGATCGGCCGCGGCCAGCGCGAGCTGATCATCGGCGACCGCCAGACCGGCAAGTCGGCGCTCGCCATCGACACCATCCTCAACCAGCGGCAGGTGAACGCCGGCGAGGACGAGAAGGCCAAGCTGTTCTGCATCTACGTCGCCATCGGCCAGAAGCGCTCGACCGTCGCGCGGGTGGTGAAGACGCTCGAGGAGCGCGGCGCGCTCGACTACACCATCGTCGTCGCCGCCACCGCCTCGGACCCGGCCCCGCTGCAGTTCCTGGCCCCCTTCTCCGGCTGCGCCATGGGCGAGTGGTTCCGCGACAACGGCCTGGCGGCCGTGATCATCTACGACGACCTTTCCAAGCAGGCGGTCGCCTACCGGCAGATGAGCCTGCTGCTGCGCCGCCCGCCGGGCCGCGAGGCCTATCCGGGCGACGTCTTCTACCTGCACTCGCGGCTGCTGGAGCGGGCGGCGAAGATGAACGACGACTTCGGCGGCGGCTCGCTGACCGCCCTGCCGATCATCGAGACCCAGGCCAACGACGTGGCCGCCTACATCCCCTCCATCGTCATCTCGATCACCGACGGGCAGATCTTCCTCGAGACCGACCTCTTCTACCAGGGCGTCCGGCCGGCGATGAACGTCGGCATCTCGGTGAGCCGCGTGGGCTCGTCGGCGCAGATCCGCGCCATGCGCGCCGCCACCGGCTCGCTGAAGAGCGACCTGGCGCAGTTCCGCGAGATGGCCGCCTTCGCCAAGTTCGGCTCCGACCTCGACGCGGCGACGCAGAAGCTGCTGGCCCGCGGCGCGCGCCTGACCGAGCTCCTGAAGCAGCCGCAGTACGCGCCGCTGCAGGCCGAGGAGCAGGTGTGCGTGATCTACGCCGGCACCCGCGGCTACCTCGACCCGATCGCGGTCGGCGACGTGGCGCGCTTCGAGGCCGAGCTGCTGGCGCGGCTGCACAACCAGCACGCCGACCTGCTGGAGGCGATCCGCACCCAGAAGACGCTGAGCGACGAGCTGGAAGGCAAGCTGAAGGCCGTGCTCGACACCTTCGCCGCCGCGTTCGCCTAAGGGACGACGGCGCCACCGCCATGCCCAGCCTGAAGGAAATGCGCAATCGGATCGGCAGCGTGAAAGCCACGCAGAAGATCACGAAGGCGATGCAGATGGTGGCCGCGGCGAAGCTGCGGCGCGCGCAGGACGCGGCCGAGAACGCGCGGCCGTACGCCGAGCGGATGGCGGCGGTGATCGCCAACCTGGCGGCCGGCGTCACCGGTCCCGGCGCGCCGAAGCTGCTGGTCGGCACCGGCTCGGACCGGCGCGAGCTGGTGATCGTGGCCACCGCCGACCGCGGCCTCGCCGGCGGCTTCAACTCGTCGATCGTGCGGGCCGCGCGCGAGCATATCGCCGCGTCGATCCGCGGCGGCCGCCAGGTGTCGGTGCTGACCGTCGGGCGCAAGTCGCGCGACCAGCTGCGCCGCTTCTACGGCGACCGCTTCCTCGCCAACCTGGAGGCGGGGCCCTCGCCCAGCCTGGAGCGGGCGCAGGAGGTGGCCGACCTGGTGCTGGCGCGCTTCGAGGCCGGCGAGATCGACGTGGCGACGCTGTTCTTCAGCCGCTTCCGCTCGGTGGTCAGCCAGACCCCGACCGCGCGCCAGCTGATCCCGGCCCAGGTCGAGGGCGCCGGCGGCCCCGCGCAGGGTGGGATCGACCTGAAGGGCGCCTGCTACGAATACGAGCCGGACGAGGAGACCATCCTCGCCACCCTGCTCCCGCGCAACGTCACCGTGCAGATCTTCGCCGCCCTGCTGGAGAACCAGGCCGGCTTCTTCGCCAGCCAGATGGCGGCGATGGACAACGCCACCCGCAACGCCGGCGACATGATCGCCCGCTTCACCCTGCAGTATAACCGCGCACGCCAGGCCCAGGTCACCAAGGAGCTGATCGAGATCATCTCCGGGGCCGAGGCGCTCTAGACGAAAGACGAGTTCAGACCATGGCCAGAGCCGCCGCCAAGAAAACCCCCGCCCCCGCCAGCGACGCCGAAGCCGCCGGCATCCTCTCCGCCGGGGTCGGCAAGGGCCGGATCGTCCAGATCATCGGCGCCGTGGTCGACGTCGAGTTCGACAGCCACCTGCCGGCGATCCTGACCGCGCTGGAGACGGTCAACGTCGACCAGAAGACCGGCCTGCCGTTCCGGCTGGTGCTGGAGGTGGCCCAGCACCTGGGCGAGAACACCGTGCGCACCATCGCCATGGACACCTCCGAGGGTCTGACCCGCGGCCAGGAGGTGATCGACACCGGCGGCCCGATCACCGTGCCGGTCGGCCCGGCGACGCTCGGGCGGATCATGAACGTGATCGGCGAGCCGGTGGACGAAGCCGGCCCGATCCTGGCCAACAAGCGCGCCCCGATCCACCGCCCGGCCCCGTCGTTCGAGGAGCAGACCACCTCGGCGGAGATCCTGGTCACCGGCATCAAGGTGATCGACCTGCTGTGCCCCTACACCAAGGGCGGCAAGATCGGCCTGTTCGGCGGCGCCGGCGTCGGCAAGACCGTGACCATGCAGGAGCTGATCAACAACATCGCCAAAGCCTACGGCGGCTACTCGGTGCTGGCCGGGGTCGGCGAGCGCACCCGCGAGGGCAACGACCTCTACCACGAGATGATCGAGAGTCAGGTCAACGTCGACCCGAAGACCGGCTCGACCGAAGGCTCGCGCTGCACCCTGGTTTACGGCCAGATGAACGAGCCGCCGGGCGCCCGGGCCCGCGTCGCCCTGACGGGCCTGGCCCAGGCCGAGTACTTCCGCGACGAAGAGGGCAAGGACGTGCTGCTCTTCATCGACAACATCTTCCGCTTCACCCAGGCCGGCTCGGAGATGTCGGCGCTGCTGGGCCGCATCCCCTCGGCGGTGGGCTACCAGCCGACGCTGGCCACCGACATGGGCGCGCTGCAGGAGCGGATCACCTCGACCAACAAGGGCTCGATCACCTCGGTGCAGGCGATCTTCGTGCCCGCCGACGACTTCACCGACCCGGCGCCGGCCACCGCCATGGCCCACCTGGACGCCACCACGGTGCTGAACCGCGACATCGCCGCGCTCGGCATCTTCCCGGCCGTGGACCCGCTGGACTCGACCTCGCGGATCCTCGACCCGCTGGTGGTCGGCGAGGAGCACTACCGCACCGCCCGCCGCGTCCAGGAGATCCTGCAGCAGTACAAGGCGCTGAAGGACATCATCGCCATCCTCGGGATGGACGAGCTCTCCGAGGACGACAAGCTGACCGTGGCCCGCGCCCGGCGGCTCACCCAGTTCCTGTCGCAGCCGCTGCACGTGGCCGAGGCGTTCAACAACATGCCGGGCCTGATGGTGCCGCTGGACGAGACGATCCGCTCGTTCAAGGCGGTCTGCGACGGCGAGTACGACCACCTGCCGGAGAGCGCCTTCCGCCTGGTAGGCGGCATCGACGACGCGGTCGCCAAGGCCGAGCGGATGGCGACGGAAGCCTAGAGAGCGATGGCCGCCAAGCTGCACTTCTCGCTGGTCTCGCCGCAGCGCGAGCTGTTCTCGGGCGACGTCGACCAGGTCGACGCGCCGGGCTCGGAGGGCGATTTCGGCGTGCTCGCCGGCCACGCGCCGTTCATGACCACGCTGAAGGAAGGCCGGGTGAAGGCCTATGACGAGGATGTGACTCGCGTTTTCGAGGTGCGTGGCGGCTTTGCCGACGTCACGCCGGCTGGCCTCACCATTCTGGCCGAGTATGCCGAAGAGGTCATTTAGCCGCTTGGACGGAACCGCAATGCGTGGCTAAAAAGAAACCCTCACCATTTTTTCACGACCAGGACACTTGAAGGACATGCGTCTCGCGCTCGTCAGCCTGATCGCCCTGACCGCCGCCGGCGCCACGGCGTTCGCCCAGACCCCCGCGCCGTCGCCTGAGGCCGCGCCCACCCCCGCGCCGCCGCCGAGCCCGGCCGTCGCTCCGCCGAACCCGGCGCCCGCGGCCGGCCCGGCCGCCACGCCGGCGCCCTCGCCCGAGGCGACGCCGGCCCCGGTCCCGGCTCCGACCCCGGGGGCTGTCCCGTCGCCCGGCGCGCCGGCGACGGACACCACCGCCGCGCCGCCCCCTCCGCCGTCGCCCCCGCCGCCGCCGGCCCCGCCGACCGACCCGACGGCGGTCGAGCTGCTCAGCATCCTGCAGAAGGTCTGCATCCCGGTGGCCAACGGCGGCGGCGACTTGAAGGCGCTGGCCAAGTCTGCGGGCCTGAGAATGAACAGCAGCGACGGCAGCTGGAACCTGCGCACCCGCGACTACACGCTGACGCTGCTGAATCCCGGCTCCAATCCGACCCAGTGCCATGTGAACGTGACCCATCCGGCCGACCTCGAAGCGCCCGGGCGGCCGATCATCGTCGCGCTCAACGACTGGGCCGGCATCACCAACGGCTGGAGCCTCTACCGCAACGACAAGAGCGTCCAGCAGGGGCTGCAGTACACCACCCGCTCCTGGCAGCTGGACTGGAACGGCACCGAGCAGAGCCTGGATTTCATCACCAAGCGCAAGCCCGACGGGACGCCCATGAAGGGCAACACCGACACCTCCGAGATGATCTACGGCGTGCAGAAGACCGGCTGACGCGGCGGTGGTTTCCTTCTCCCCTTGCGGGAGAAGGTGGCGGGCGGAGCCCGCCGGATGGGGGGTCGCACCGAGCTGGGTGATTTGCCTGCGGGTCGCTAATCTCCGGCGCCCGTCGACCCCTCATCCGGCGCTGCGCGCCACCTTCTCCCGCAAGGGGAGAAGGAATTACTCTGCCGCCAGCGGCGCGGCGGTGGCGGCGATCCAGTCCAGGCAGAGGTCCGCGACCGCGTCCCAGCCGGGCTCGCCGATCAGCCAGTGGCTCATCTGCGGCATCGCCCGGAACTCGGCCCCCAGCCGCCGCGCCGTCTCCCGCACCGTGGCGGCGGGGTGGATCACGTCGCGCTCGCCGGCGACGGCGAGGATCGGCGCGCCGATCCGCTCCGGCTGGACCAGGGTGGTCATCAGCGGATCGAGCCACCAGTTCAGCGTCTCGAACAGCGCGCGGCCGCTCTCGGCGGTCATGCGGCGGTGGATGGCGTGGCGCTCGGCGCTCGGCAGGCGGTCGACGCAGAAGCGGCGGAAGCTGGCGTAGTCGGGGGCGATCGCCTGCGCCCAGTAGGGGCCGAGCCCGTAGAGGCTGACGGCCGAGACCGCCTCCTCCATGGTCGAGCCGCCGACGCCCCAGGGCGCGGACGGCGCCAGCAGCACCACGCCGGCGGTGCGCACCCGCATCGCCGCCATCAGGCTGACGAGGCCGCCCATCGAGTGGCCGACCAGGATCGGCGGCTCGGGCAGCGCGTCGGCGCGGGCGGCGAGCGCTTTGGCGTAGTCGCTCATCGAGAGGCCGGCGACCGTCTCGCCCGGCGCGTGGCCCGGCAGGTCCGGCGCGGCGACCGCATGGCCAGCGGCTGCGAACGGCGCGGCGAAGCCCTCGAAGGCCCAGCCGCCGCAGAAGGCCCCGTGCGTCATCAGGACGGGCGGACGATGCATCGATTTACCCAAGACCCGGCAGCCCTACGCCGCGCCGGCGCGGCGGGGCAAGGGGCCTAACGGGCGTCCTCGCGCATCCGATCCACCAGCGGGCGGAAGGCGTCGACGACCTCGCGGTAGACGTCGCGCTTGAAGTCGATCACCGCCTCGACGGCCTCGTCGAGCTCGGCCCAGCGCCAGGCGTCGAACTCCATCTCGTCCTCGCCATGCGCGGCGAGGTCGATCTCGGCATCGTCGCCCTCGAAGCCGAGCGCGAACCAGATCTGCTTCTGGCCGCGCCAGCCCTTGCCGATCTTCGAGCCCTGGTGCTCGGGCGGGAACTCGTAGCCCAGCCAGTCGCGGGTGCGGCCGAGCAGCTTCACCGAGGTGACGCCGGTCTCCTCCTTCAGCTCGCGCAGCGCCGCGTCGAAGTCGCCCTCGCCCACGTCGATGCCGCCTTGCGGGAACTGCCAGTTGAGCGGCGGCTGGCTTTTGGCCCGGCGGCCGAGCCAGACGCGGCCGTCGCGGGCGACGAGCACGATGCCGACGTTGGGGCGCAGCTGGCTAAGGTCCATCGGACTCATCTGGGACGCCCGGGTGCCGGACGCCAGATGGTCGTCGTCCCAGCGCCCTAGCGCCGGGTGGCGAGCGCGGAAACCGGCGCCAGCTGGATGCCGCGGCTCGAAAGTCCTTGCGTCCAATGCGCCGCCTCCTGGAGCGTGATCGGATAGGCGAAGCCGGAGCCCATCGCCTGGCCGGCGCGGGTGGCCTGGGTCTCCAGCGCGGCGAGCTGCGCCTCGATGGCCGCGCCGTCGAGCTGGTCGTCGACGATGCGGTCGGCCGAGGCGCGCGGGATGCCGCCGCCGACCCGCGCGGCCGAGCCGTCGTCGACGAAGGCGAGGCCACGCTGGCGCAGGTCCGCCTCGAACACGCTCATCGCGTTCGGCGAGGCCACGAACTTGGAGCCGAGGTAGTTGGTGACGCCGAAGTAGCCGGTGGCGCGCGACAGCAGCCACTCCAGCCGGCGGATGGTCTCCTGCGGGGCCTCGTCGGCGAGCAGGGTGTAGGGACCGGGGTCGTTGTCCGGATAGTCCTTCGGCTCCATCGGCGCTTCCAGCAGCACCTCGTGGCCGGCGGCGCGGGCCATGTCGATCCAGCCCTGCAGGCCCTCGGCGTAGGGCACGAAGGAAAGGGTCACCTCCGCCGGCAGGTCGGCGATGGCCTCGCGGGTGGCCTTGGCGTTGAGCCCGAGGCCGCCGATGATCAGCGCCACCTTCGGCTTGCCGATGCTGGTGAACGGGCGGGCGTAGGCCAGGAACGGCGTGCGCCCGTCGGCGGCGACGATCGGCAGCGGACCGCCCGGCCCTTGGGTGAACAGCCCGGCGATCGGCGCCTGCTGCAGTCCGCCGCCGCCGATGGACGCCATCGGCGCGTCGAGCCGCGCGTCGTCGGGAATGGTGATGATGGCCGCGCCGTTGTTGGCCATCGGCGCCTCGTCGGGCAGCGCGGCGGCCGAGAGCGCCACGGTGGCGGCGCCCAGCGGGGCCTCGCCGGGTGATTCGGTGGGCAGCGCCTCGCGCCAGCCGGGCGGGGCGCTGGTGTCGGCGATGTGGGCCAGCGACAGACGCACCAGCGGCGCGCCCGCCTTCGGGTTGCCGGTCAGCGCGACCAGCACGGCGGCGCAGGCCATGAAGAAGCCGGCCGCGGTGGCGGCCCCGACCACCGGATTGGCGAACGGGCCCAGCGCCGGCGCGGACCCGGGCGGGGCGCCCGCGGCCTGCGTTTGCGGGCGGGGCTTGGCGAAGGTGGCGCGGATCGTCGGCACAGCCCGGCCACAGTGCAGCCTGATGGTTAATGAAGCCGAAAAGCCGGGTGCGACAGGATGTGCCTTATCGGCCGACGATCCTCCACCTCAAGGACGGTCATCGCCGGGCTTTGTCCCGGCGAGCCATGAACACCGACTGCGGGGTGGCCGTGCGGCCGCACGGCCACGGCTGGCACGGTGTTCATGGGTGACCGGCACAAAGGCCGGTCATGACCGATGCAGGGGGAAGAAACGGCCCTCGACCGGCGTCACATCGGGGCAAGCCCCGACCGCGATCCCGCTACGGCTTGGCCGGCGTCGCGGCGGCGCCCGGGCCGACCTTGGCGCCGGCGATCTGGGCGAGGGTCGCGGCCGGCTTGGCCAGCTTCGGGGTCGCCTCGACCGAGCCGTACTTCAGCACGTCGAGTCCGCGGGTCAGTTGGAAGTCGCCCTTCTTCTCGTCGAAGCCGGTGGGCGGCTCCTCGGCCGGCTCGTGCGGGCCGACCCGGGTCTTGCCCTCGTCGGCGCTGAGCGCGTTGCGGAAGCTGGCCTCGGTGAAGGCGAAGGCCTGGTCGGCGATCTGCTGCGCCTCCTCGCGGGTCTCAGCGACCTCCAGGTCGGGCTGGATGCCGGTCTTCTGGATCGAGCGGCCGGAGGGGGTGAAATAGCGGGCCGTGGTCAGCTTCAGCGCGCCGTCCATGCCGCCGCGCAGCGGAATCACCGTCTGCACCGAGCCCTTGCCGAAGCTGGTGACGCCGACGATGGCGGCGCGGTGGCGGTCCTGCAGCGCGCCGGAGACGATCTCCGAGGCCGAGGCGGTGCCGGAGTTGATCAGCACCACCATCGGCAGGCCGCCCAGCATGTCGTGGCCCTTGGCGTCGTAGCGCTCGATATCCTGCGGGTCGCGGCCGCGCTGGCTGACCACCTCGCCGCCGTTGAGGAACAGGCTGGCGACGCCGACCGCCTGGTCGAGGAGGCCGCCGGGATTGTTGCGCAGGTCGAGCACCAGGCCCTTCATGTGCGGGTCCTTGGCCCTGAGCGCATTGATGGCTGCGGCGGTCTCCTCGGTGGCCTTCTCGTTGAAGCCGGAGAGCCGCAGGTAGCCTTCGTCGCCCTCGAGCCGGTACACGACCGACTTCGGCTGGATGATCTCGCGCGTCAGCTTGACGTCGAACGGATCGGACTTCTCGCGGCCGATGGTCAGGGTCACGCCCTCGCCGGGCTTGCCGCGCATCTGCTTGACCGCGTCGGTGACGCTGAGGCCGAGGATGTTCTGACCGTCGACGGCGAGGATGAAGTCGCCCGGCTTGATGCCCGCGCGGGCCGCCGGGGTACCGTCGATCGGCGAGATCACCTTGATCGCGCCGTCCTCGGCCTGGATCTCCAGGCCGAGGCCGCCGTACTCGCCGCGGGTCTGGTCCTGCAGGTCGTTGTAGGCGTCAGGGGTCAGGTAGTCGGAGTGCGGGTCGAGCGAGTTGACCATGCCCTCCATCGCCGACTGGATCAGCTTCTTGTCGTCCACCGGGGTCACGTACTGGTGGTCGATCTCGGTCAGCACGTCGCCGAACAGCTCCAGCATGTGGTAGTTCTCGGCCTTGGCCTCGGTAGTCGCGCGGGCGGTCTGGCCGATGTAGGCCATGGTTCCGGCGCCGAGCACGAAGGCGGAGGCGGCGATCAAGAGGGTCTTGCGCATCGGGCCTCAATCAACTCCCTGACGGCGCACCCTGCGGGCCGCCGCGTTAACATTCGCACCCCGCCCGCCGCCCATCAGCCGGGCCGGATCGACCGGCCCCCCCGCAAACCGGACCTCCAGATAGAGCTCCGGCTGGGATTGTCCATCGGTCGGCATGTCGCCGATAGGTGCGCCGGCTGCGACCGATTGCCCGACCGCGACCGAAACCTTGCCCAATCCGCTGAGCACCATGTGGCATCCACCGCCGGCGCGCAAGATGACCACCTCGCCCCAGCCGTTCAGGGGGCCGGCGTAGGCCACCACCGCGGCGGCGGGGCTGCGCACCGGCGCACCGGCGCCCGGCCGGTAGGCGACGCCCTCCGCGGAGAGCCCGTTGCCAAGGCGCCCGCCGTAGCGGACGGCGATGCGCGCGTCGGTCGGCGACAGCAGCGCGGCCGGGGCCGGCTCGGCGTCCGTGGCGAGGGCGGCGGCGCGGGCGCTCGGCGGGGCCATCAGGTCGGCGTCGGAGGCGACGGCGTTGAGGCGGCCCTGCCGGTCCTCGATCTCGCTCTCGGCGGTGAACAGGTCGCCGCTGGCCTCGTCGGCCTGCCGGCGCAGCCGGTTCAGCGTGTCGGCCTCGGCGGCGAGGGCGTGGGCGCGCGCCTCCAGCTGCGGCGTCAGCGCCTTGGCCAGGATCATCGCCCGCACCGCGTCGCGGGCGTCGCGGGGACTGACCAGCAGCGGCGGCGGCGGATCGCGGCTGAACAGCTCCAGCGCCCCCAGCAGGCGGGCCAGCGCATGGCGGTCGGCGCCGATGCGCGCGGCCAGGGCGTCCTCGCGGGTCGTGAGCGACGCCAGCGTGCGGCGGCGCTCGTCCAGGTTTTGGCCATGCGTGTTTTGGCCATGGGCCGGCTGGGCGGCGGCGAGGAGGACGGCGATGGCGAGCGCGCGGCGCACGGCAGGTGGATAGGGCTTCGGCGAGGGGGGCTCAATCGCGATGGTAGGGCGCGCCGGCGAGGATCGAGACGGCGCGGTAGACCTGTTCGGCCAGCATCACCCGGGCCAGCGCGTGCGGCCAGGTCTGCGGCCCGAACGAGAGGGTCTCGGCCGCCGCCTTGAGCAGCGCCGGGTCCAGCCCGTCGGCGCCGCCGATGACGAAGGCCAGGTGGCGCACGCCGTCGTCGCGCAGCGCGGCGAGGTGGGCGGCGAAATCCCGCGAGGCCCGCGCCGGCCCGCGCTCGTCGCAGGCGACCAGCCGCGCGTCGGCGGCGCGGGCCAGGATCGCCTCGGCCTCGGCGGCCTTGCCCGGCTTGCGAGCCTCCACCTCCACTACGTCGACCGGGGCGAGGCCGAGCGCGCGACCGCCGGCGCCGGCGCGGGCGGCGTAGTCGAGGGCGAGACTGGCCTCGGGCGCCCGGCCCAGGCGGCCGACGCAGATCAGCGAGATCCGCATCGCGCGGCGCGGGTCAGTTCATCGAGCGCTGCGGCGGCTCGACCGACCAGATCTTCTCGATGTTGTAGAAGGCGCGCACTTCCGGCCGGAACAGGTGGACGATCACGTCGCCGGCGTCGATCAGCACCCAGTCGCAGTGCGGCAGCCCCTCGACGCGGGCGCGGCCGTAGCCCCCTTCCTTGAGGATACGCAGCAGGTGGTCGGCCATGGCGCCGACGTGCCGGTGCGAGCGTCCGGACGCGACGATCATGCCGTCGGCGACCGAGCTCTTGTCCTTCAGGTCGATGAAGACGACGTCCTGGGCTTTTTCGTCGTCGAGGCGGTTGAGGATCAGACGCTCGAGGGCCTGCGCGCCCTGGTCGTCTTCGGAGGCTTCGGCCGAAGCGGCGGCTTCGGCAGAGGGCTCTTGCGCGCCGAGCGCACTGTTGCGGTTCAGGGGATGCTCCCGTTGGCTGACTTCGCAACTTTGCAACATAGCACGCAGGCGCCGTGGGGTCAGGACGGAATCTGCAGCGGCGCCGGGCCGCCGGCGCTCGCGCGCCGAAGCGCTGTCGAAGATGTGAAGTTGAGCGGGGCGCTCAGATAGAGCCAGGCCGGGGGCTGGCGGCACGGCAGGGTCGGCGCCGCGGCGGCCGCAAGCCGGGCCCGGGCGAAGCGCCGCGCGGCCGGCGAGGTGCGGCTGCGGATCTCGGTCCCGGGCCTGGCCACCACCGCCATCGGGACCTCGCGCATGATCTGGGTCCAGCCGCGCCAGCGGTGGAAGCTGGCCAGGCTGTCGGCCCCCATGATCCACACGAAGCAGACGCCGGGATAGCGCGCCTTCAGCACCCGCAGGGTGTCGATGGTGTAGAAGGAGCCGATGCGCGTCTCGGCGTCGGAGACGATCATCGACGGCCCCTGGGCGTAGCGCCGCGCGGCCCGGACGCGACGGGTCAGCGCCTGCGTCTCGTGGGTCGGCTTCAGCGGGTTCTGCGGCGAGACCAGCCAGACCACCCGGTCGAGCCGCAGCCGCTTGCGCGCCGTCTCGGCGACGTGGGCGTGGCCGTCGTGGGCCGGATTGAACGAGCCGCCGAACAGGCCGACCCGCATGCCGGGCTTCAGGTCGAACCCCAGCCGCAGCACCCGCGGCCGGCCCGCGGCCGGCACGCGGCGGGCGGGCCCCGCGAACCACATCCGAAAACGCCGTCCCTCTACGCCTTTTGCTCAGTCTGAGCCTTACTAGGTGGCAATCGCGCCGCGCGCAAACCGGTGGGGCGGATGGGACTCAGCAGCGGCCGGTCTGCAGCCACCCGGTGCTCGCCTCGGTGGCTACCCCGCCAGCGCCAGGTCGTCGGCGTGGACGACCGGGCCGGCGGAGAAGCCGAGGGCGGGCTCGATGGCGGCGGACTTCAGGCCGACGATGCGCAGCGCGTCGGCGGCGTCGTAGCGGGAGAGGCCGCGGGCGACCTCGCGGCCGGCGCCGTCGCGGACGATCACCGCGTCGCCCTTGCCGAAGTGGCCCTCGACGCCGGTCAGCCCGGCCGCCAGCAGGCTCTTGCCAGCCCGCAGCGCCCGCGCCGCGCCGTCGTCGACCACCAGTGCCCCCTGCGGCGCCAGCGTGCCGGCGATCCAGGCCTTGTAGGCGGCGGCGGGGGTCGCGGCGGCGGCGAACAGGGTCGAGCGGGCGCCGTCCTCCACCGCCTGCAGCGGCGCCGGGCGGGCGCCGAGCGTCACCAGCGTCGAGCAGCCGGCGGCGGCGGCGATGCGGGCGGCGGCGAGCTTGGTGGCCATGCCGCCGGAGCCGACGCCGCCGCCGAGGTTGGCGCCGCCGGCCATGGCCTCGATCTGCGGGGTGATCGCCTCGACCAGCGGCAGGTGGCGGGCGCCCGGATCGCGGCGCGGGTCGGCGGTGTAGAGGCCGTCGATGTCGGAGAGCAGCACCAGCAGGTCGGCGCCGACCATCTGCGCGACGCGGGCGGCCAGGCGGTCGTTGTCGCCGTAGCGGATCTCCTCGGTGGCCACGGTGTCGTTCTCGTTGACCACCGGCGTCACGCCCAGCTCCAGCAGCGTCTCCAGGGTGGCGCGGGCGTTGAGGTAGCGGCGGCGCACCTCGGTGTCGTCGGGCGTCATCAGCACCTGGGCGGCGACGAGGCCGGCGGGCGCCAGCGCCTCTTCCCAGGCCCGCATCAGCAGCGACTGGCCGGCGGCGGCGGCGGCCTGCTTCTCCGGCAGCGTCAGGGCGCGGCGCTTGAGGCCGAGGCGCCGGCGCCCGAGCGCCACGGCCCCCGACGAGACCACCAGCGGCTTCTGGCCGCGCCGGCGCAGCCGGCCGAGGTCGGCGGCGAGGGCGGCCAGCCAGGCCGCGTCCGCCGCGCCGGTCGCCGCGTCGACCACCAGCGACGAGCCGACCTTGACGACCACGAGCCTGGCGTCCGCCAGCGCGGTCATGGCCGCCAGTCGCCTTGCGCGGGGGCCTCGGGCTCGGCCGGCGCGGCGGCGGCCTTCACCTGGCCGTAGGCGGCGCGCAGCAGGGCGGTGACGCCCTCGCCGGAAACGCCGGAGACCAGCCGCGGCGCGGCCCCGGCCGCCGCCTGCAGCGCCGCGGCCTTCTCGCGCCGGGCCGCGTCGTCCAGCGCGTCGACCTTGTTCAGCGCCAGCAGCTCCGGCTTGTCGGCGAGGCCCTCGCCGTAGGCGGCGAGCTCGGCGCGGACGGTGCGCCAGGCGCCCGCGACATCGTCCTGGGTGGCGTCGACCAGGTGGATCAGCCCGGCGCAGCGCTCCAGGTGGCCGAGGAAGCGCACGCCCAGCCCCGCGCCCTCGGCCGCGCCCTCGATCAGGCCGGGGATGTCGGCCAGCACGAAGCGCTCGGTCGCGGTCAGGTCGACGACGCCGAGGCCCGGCGTCAGGGTGGTGAAGGGGTAGTCGGCGATCTTCGGCGTCGCGGCCGAGACGGCGGCGAGGAAGGTGGACTTGCCGGCGTTGGGCAGGCCGACCAGGCCGACGTCGGCGATCAGCTTCAGCCGCAGCCAGATTTCGCGCTCCTCGCCCGGCAGGCCGGGATTGGCGTAGTGCGGCGCGCGGTTCACCGGCCCCTTGAAGCGGGCGTTGCCGAAGCCGCCGTTGCCGCCGGCCGCCAGCCGCAGCCGCGCGCCGACGTGGTCGAGGTCGGCGATCAGGGTCTCGCGGTCCAGCTCCAGCACTTCGGTGCCGACCGGCACCCGCAGCTCGACATCGGCGCCGTTCGCCCCGTGCCGGTCGCGCCCCATGCCGTGGCCGCCGGTCGCCGCCTTGAAGTGCTGCTGGTAGCGGTAGTCGATCAGGGTGTTGAGCCCCTCGACCGCCTCGATCCAGACGTCGCCGCCGCGCCCGCCGTCGCCGCCGTCCGGCCCGCCGCGCGGAATGAACTTCTCGCGCCGGAACGACACAGCGCCGCCGCCGCCGTCGCCGGAGCGGATGTAGATCTTGCACTGGTCGAGAAACTTCATGGCGCCGGTGCTTAACACCTCTCCCATGGGGAGAGGGAGGGGCCCGCGATGCGTGAGCATCGTGGGAGGGTGAGGGGATCGGGCGTCGCCGAACATCGTCATGACACGTCCGAAGCCAGCGGACGTCCGCGCCAGAGCCGCCGACGAGCGATCCCCTCACCCTCCCATCGCTGCGCGATGGGCCCCTCCCTCTCCCGATGGGAGAGGTGTGTCACACCCGCTCGAACTCCAGCCACACCGGCGCGCAGTCGCCGAGGCGCTTGGCTTCGTAGCGGGTGGGGACGTGGTCGGGCCAGGGGCGGCGCCAGTCGGCGGCGGACTCGGCGGTCCAGCGGAAGGCGGGCGGGGCGGCGAAGCGCTGCAGCGTCCAGTCGGCGTAGTCGGCCCAGTCGGTGGCGAAGCGCAAGGCCGCGCCCGGCTTCAGCACCCGCGCGGCGGCGGCGATGAAGTCCGGCTGGATCAGCCGGCGCTTGTGGTGGCGGGTCTTCGGCCACGGATCGGGGAAGAGGACGTAGAGCCGGTCGATGCTCGCCTCCGGCAGCCGCTCCAGCACGGCGCGCACGTCGCCGTGGTGAAGGCGGACGTTGGCGAGGCCGGCGTCGTCGACGTGGGCGAGGCAGGCGGCGAAGCCGTTGACGAACGGCTCGGCGCCCATGACGAGCGTGTCCGGCCGCCGCGCGGCCTGGGCGGCCAGGTGCTCGCCAGCCCCGAAGCCGGCCTCGAGCCACACCTGCGCCGCCCCAGGCATCAGCCCGCGAGGCTCGAACCGCCCGGCCGGCAAGGCGAGCTGCGGCGCCAGCGTCTGCAACAGCCGCTGCTGGCGCGGCTTCAGCCCCCGGGACTTGATGCGGCCGTAGGTGCGCAGGGCGGCGGGGACCATGGCCGCCACCCTAGCGACCGGCGCGGCGTTGCGTCAGGCCTGGCCTTCGACCTCTTCGATCAGCTCGTGGCCGGTCATGGCGCGCAGCAGGTCCAGCAGCCGCCGGCGCACCGCCCCGCGCGGCAGCGACGGGAACAGCCGCGCCAGCTCCAGACCCTCGGTGGTCATCAGGAAGCTGTGCACCGTCGACTCCTCCGACGGCGGCGCCCCGGTCTCCTCGCCCTCGCCGGACGGATCGGCGAGGCCGTCGAAGAAGTAGGACACCGGCGCACGCAGCGCCGCGGCGATCTCGTAGAGCTTCGAAGCGCTGACGCGATTGGCGCCCCGCTCGTATTTCTGCACCTGCTGAAAGGTCAGGCCGAGCGCGTCCGCCAGCTTTTCCTGGCTGACGCCTTGCATCCGCCGCCGCAGCCTGATCCGCGCCCCCACGTGCAGATCGACCGGGTTGGGGAGGCGGGATTCGAGCACGTCGTTCATGAGCCCCCTAATGGTTCGATTGTCTCGGACAGTACGCCACTGAAACGCAACGCAACGGTCTACAGACCTACAGACCCACTGGCCGCTGACGCAAGGCCATATTGCGATTTTGAAATGTTAGACCCAGCGACAGCAGGAACATAGCCACCAGCGGCAGACTGCCACAGCTGTCGTAAAATGTTGAGGCGAGCGGCGGCGGCAGGACCACGTCGATCGCTCCGTAGACGCCCTGGCCCAGCAGCTTGCCCGGCAGCACCCGGCCGTAGGCGTCGATCGCGGCGGAGATGCCGGTGGGCGTGCCGCGGATCATCGGCAGGCCCTCCTCGATGGCGCGGTAGCTGGCGAGGTTCAGGTGCTGCCAGGGGCCGCTGGTGACGCCGAACCAGGCGTCGTCGGAGATGTTGACGATCCAGGCCGGCCGATAGCCGGCGAGGCGCGCGCCCTGGCGGGTGAAGCCGGGGAACAGGCTCTCGTAGCAGATCAGCGGCTGGAACGGCGGCACCCCGGCGGGCGCGACCGGCCGCGGCGGCGGACCCGGCGAGAAGCCCTGGCCAACGTGCACCAGCTGCTGCACCCCGAGCGGCGCCAGGTAGCGGGCCAGCGGCAGGTATTCGCCGAACGGGGTCAGGCGGTGCTTGTCGTAGAGCGCGGTCAGGCTCAGCCCGGCCGGCGTGCGGCGAAGGGCGACGAGGCTGTTGAAGTAGATCTGGCCGTCGGGGGCGTAGGCGCCGGGCGGTGCAGGGGCGACGCGGAAGCCGCCGGTGACCAGCGTCTGGCCCGGCCGCAGCGCGGCGGCGATGGCCGCCTCGGTCCAGCTTCCCGGCGCCAGGTAGTCGCCGAGCGCGGCGGGCAGGCCGGCCTCCGACCAGATCACCACGTCGGGCGGCCGCGCGGCGGGGCGGCGGGTGAGGTCGAGGTTACGGTTCAGCACGTCGGTGAAGGCGGCGGCGTCGTAGTCGGCCCGCTCGGGCGTGTCCGGCTGGACGATGCGCACCAGCGGCGCGCCGGGGGCGGGCGTGGCGACCGCGTGGGCAAGCCGCCAGGCGCCGAAGCCGTAGAGGCCGGCGAGCGCGGCGGCCGCGCCGGCCAGCGCGATCCTCGGCCCGCGGCCGCGCCAGCCGAGGCCGGGCGCGGCGGCGATGGCCAGGGTGATCCAGGTGAGGCCGTAGGCGCCCACCAGCGAGGCCGCCTGCGAGGGCGCCGAGCCGGCCCGCCAGGTCTCGCCCGGCAGGTCCCACGGGAAGCCGGTGAAGACGTGGCCGCGCAGCCATTCGGCCAGCGCCAGCGCCCCGGCGAAGACCAGCAGCCGGTGGGCGCCGCGCGGCGCGGCGAAGCGGTAGAGGGCGCCGGCGAAGCCCCAGAAGAGCGCCAGGCCCGCCGCCACCAGCACCACGGCGAAGGGCGCCATCCAGCCCTGGTGCTTGGCGTCGACCAGGAACGCCTCGCCGATCCACCAGATGGAGACCGCGAAATAGCCGACGCCCGCCAGCCAGCCGCGGAAGAAGGCCGAGCGCAGCGTCCGCGCGGGCCCGGCGTCGTCGCACAGCCAAAGCATCGCGGCATAGCCCAGCAGGCCCGGCAGCACGCCGAACGGCGGATGGGCGACGGCGGCGGCGAGGCCCGCGGCGACCGCGGCGGCGCGCCCCGCCCAGGCTCTGGCTCGCGGCGCCACCGTCGCCCGCGTCAGTCCTGCGCCGGCGCAGGCTCGGGCGGCGGCGCCGTCAGCCGCAGGCGCAGCCGCTTGATGCGCCGCGGGTCGGCGTCGGTGACCTCGGCCTCCAGGCCGTCGCCAAGCTCCACGATCTCGCCGCGCTCGGGCATGCGGCCGGCGACGGCGGTGACGAGCCCGGCGAGGGTGTCGATCTCGTCCTCGGGATCGGGGGGCGGCAGCGGCCGGCCGATGGCGGCGGCGACTTCGCCCAGCTCGCAGCGGCCGTCGACGTCGAAGGCGCCGTCGGCCCGCAGGCTGATGTGCGCCGGGCCGGCCACGTCGTGTTCGTCGTCGATCTTGCCGACCACCGCCTCGATCACATCCTCCAGGCTGACGAGGCCGTCGACGCCGCCGAACTCGTCGATCACCATGGCCAGGTGGATGTGGCGGGCCTGCATGCGCACCAGCAGGTCGGCGGCGCGCATCGACGGCGGCACGTAGAGGCATTCGCGGCGCAGGCGTCCCAGCACCGGCTCGCCGGGGCCGGACCTGGTCACCTTGCCGGCGATCAGCTTGAAGACGTCCTTGATGTGGACGAAGCCCACCGGGTCGTCGAGCGTCTCGCGGTAGATCGGCAGGCGCGAGTGCTCGCTCTCGATGAACTGGGCGGCCACGTCCGCCAGCGGCATCGAGACCTCCAGGGCGACGATGTCGGCGCGCGGAATCATCACGTCGCCGACGGTCAGGGTCTGGAAGGCGGTCGCCTGGTCGATCAGCTCGGCGCCGACGCGCCCCTCGGGCGCCTCGTCGGCCTTCGGCTTGCGCCCGAGCCCGAGCGCCGACAGGACCTGCTCAATTGGCCCGGGCCTCGCCTCGTCGTCGTCGCGGGGGGCGCCCTCGTGGGTGCTGGCCATCGTCTCCTCAGCCCTCGCGCGCCGCGTAGGGGTCGCCGACTCCCAGGGCCTCGAGGATGGCGCGCTCCCTGCTCTCCATCGCCTCGGCCTCGGCGTCGGTCTGGTGATCGTAGCCCATCAGGTGCAGGACGCCATGCGTCGTCAGGTGCTGCAAGTGGGCGGCGAGGCTCTTGCCCTGTTCGGCCGCCTCGCGGGCGCAGACGCCGAACGCCAGGGCGATGTCGCCGAGCTCGCCCGGGCCGGCGCCGGCCGAGGGGAACGACAGCACGTTGGTCGGCGCGGGCCGGGCGCGGAAGCGGCCGTTCAGCGCCTGCAGCTGCGCGTCGCCGGTCAGCAGGATGGCGAGCGAGGCGCCGCGCGGCGCGCACTCGTGTTTCAGCGCCGCCCGCGCCGCGGCGCGGGTCAGCGCCGCGGCCTTCGGTTCGGCGGCGCGCCAGGCCGCCTCCTCGACGATCACCTCGATCAGGCCGTCACCTCAAGTCTGCGGCCGGGCGGCGTCGGCGTCGTAAGCCTTGACGATCCGCTCCACCAGCGGGTGGCGGACCACGTCCTCCGGCGCGAAGCGCATGATCCCGACGCCCTTGACGCCTTCGAGGATCGAGACGGCGTGGGCGAGGCCGGAGTCGCGCGGATTGAGCAGATCGACCTGGCTGGGATCGCCGGTCACCACCATCCGCGCGCCCTCGCCGAGGCGGGTCAGCACCATCTTCATCTGCAGCCGCGAGGCGTTCTGCGCCTCGTCGACGATGACGTAGGCGTGGGCCAGGGTGCGGCCGCGCATGAAGGCGATCGGCGCCACCTCGATCTCGCCGCGCTCGCGGCGGCGGCGCAGCGGCTCGGCGCCGAGGATCTCGGTCAGCGCCTCGAAGATCGGCGCCATGTAGGGGTCGACCTTCTCCAGCAGGTCGCCGGGCAGGAAGCCGAGCCGCTCGCCGGCCTCCACCGCCGGGCGGGTGATGACCAGCCGGTCGACCGCGCCCGAGAGCAGCAGGCCGGCGCCGTGGGCGACGGCGAGGAAGGTCTTGCCGGTGCCGGCCGGCCCCAGCGCGAACACCAGCTCGTGGGCGTCCAGCTCCTCCAGGTAGCGGGCCTGGGCGTGGGTCTTGGCGGCGACGGCGCCGCGGCGGCCGACCGGTCCGCCGCCCCCGCCGTCGCGCCGGGACTGGTCGATGGCGACGCGCACGTCGGCCTGGGCGACCTCGACGCCGTCGTCGGCCCGGGCGGCGACGATCTCGATGGCCTTGCGGGCGCGGCGGCGGGAGTCGGCCTTGCCGCTGAGCGTCACCCCGCCGCCGGGCGTCTCCAGCAGCACGTCGAAGGCGTCCTCCAGCAGCGCTGCGTGGCGGCCGTTGGGGCCCCAGGCGGCGCGCACGCCGCCGTCGGAAAGCGGCAGGAACTCGGAGGGACCGCGGCTCAAGCGCCGGCCGTCACCTGCTCGCCGGCAAGGCTGTTCCTCGCCGCCGAGACGATCCGCGTGGGGACGATCTGGCCGATCTGGCGCTCCTCGCCGGGACAATGCACGGCTTGCAGATAGGGGCTGCGGCCGGCGATTTGACCCTCCCGGCGGCCGGATTTCTCCATCAGCACCGGCAGCACCCGGCCGACCTGGGCGGCGTTGAAGGCCTGCTGCTGCTCGCCCAGCAGCGCCTGCAGCCGCGCCAGGCGCTCGGCCTTGACCTCGTCCGGGACCTGGCCGGGAATGGCGGCCGCGGGCGTGCCTGGCCGGCGCGAGTATTTGAACGAGAAGGCGCTGGCGTAGCGGACCTCGCGGACCAGGGCGAGCGTCGCCTCGAAGTCGGCCTCGCGCTCGCCGGGGAAGCCGACGATGAAGTCGCCGGAAAGGGCGATGTCGGGCCGGGCGGCGCGGATGCGCTCCACCAGGCGCAGGTAGTGGGCGGCGTCGTGGCCGCGGTTCATCGCCTTCAGCACCCGGTCGGACCCGGCCTGGACCGGCAGGTGCAGGTAGGGCGCCAGCGCCTCGACCTCGCCGTGGGCGGCGATCAGCGCCTCGTCCATGTCGCGCGGATGGCTGGTGGTGTAGCGGATGCGGGCAAGGCCGGGGATGCTCGCCAGGCGCCCGACCAGCGCCGCCAGGCCGCCGTCGCTCCCAGGCTCGGGGTCCGCGTAGGCGTTGACGTTCTGGCCCAGCAGGGTGACTTCGCGCACGCCGCGCTCGGCCAGCGCCCGCGCCTCGGCCTCGATGGCGGCGGCCGGGCGCGAATATTCCGCGCCGCGGGTGTAGGGCACCACGCAGAAGGCGCAGAACTTGTCGCAGCCCTCCTGCACGGTGAGGAAGGCGGTGACGCCGGCCGGGGCGCGCGTGGTCGGCAGGGCGTCGAACTTCTCCTGCGGGGCGAAGTCGGCGGCCAGCGCTTCGCCGGCGGCGCGGTGGACGCGGGCGATCAGCTCCGGCAGGCGGTGGTAGGACTGCGGCCCGACCACCAGGTCGACGGCCGGCTGGCGGCGGCGGATCTCGGCTCCTTCGGCCTGGGCGACGCAGCCGGCGACGGCCACCAGCATGGCGCCGCCATCCTTCGCCTTGGCCGCCTTCAGCCGCTTGATCTGGCCAAGCTCGGAATAGACCTTCTCGGTGGCCTTCTCGCGGATGTGGCAGGTGTTCAGCACCACCAGGTCGGCGCCCTCGGCTTCGTCCGTGAGGCCATAGCCCAGCGGGCGCAGGACGTCGGCCATGCGCTCGCTGTCGTAGACATTCATCTGACAGCCGTAGGTCTTGATATAGAGGCGCTTTTCCGGCGCAGGGGCGATCATGGCGGCCTTATGGTGTGACGAACGTCGCCGCGCAACCTCGCGGGCCACGGGCGCTTGAGCGCCATCGCCGGCCTTTGGCGGCTGGATGGCCGGCCGGACGCCGCCGAGGGCTGCGCGCGGATGCTGGACGCGCTGGCCATCTACGGCCGCGACGGCGCGCGGGCCTGGGACGGCGGCGACGTGGCGCTGGGGCGGCGGCTGACGCGCGTCCTGCCCGAGGACGCGCTGGACCGGCAGCCGCTGATCGGCGCGCGCGGGCTGGTGCTGGTCGCCGACGTGCGGGTGGACAACCGCGCCGAGTTGGGCGCGGCGCTGGGCGTGGCCCCGGCCCGGCTTGCGGCGATGAGCGACGCGGACGTGCTGCTGGCGGCGTACGAGCGCTGGGAGACCGGCGCCTTCCACCGCGTCGCCGGCGACTTCGCCTGCGCGGTTTGGGACGCGGCGCGGCGCCGGCTGGTGCTGGCGTGCGACGTCACCGCGCGGCGGGCGCTCTACTACCACCGCGCCGGCCGCCTCTTCGCCTTCGCCAGCCTGCCCAAGGGCCTGCACGCCCTGCCGGAGGTTCCCTACGCGGCCGACGAGGACGCGCTGGCGGCGTGGCTGGCGCTGGCGCCAGGTGCGGCCGTGCGCGCGCCGTTCGCCGGGCTGGAACGCATCGAGGCGGGCTCGTTCGTCGTCCTGCGCGCCGACGGCGGCCTGGAGGCGCGGCGCTACTGGTCGCCCCAAGCGGGCCACTTGCGGCTGAAGTCGGCGGACGACTACGCCGCGGCGCTGCGCGAGCGCCTCGACGAGGCGGTGAGCGCCCGTCTGCGCGGCGCCGGCGCCGGCCAGGTCGGGTCGCATCTCAGCGGCGGACTGGATAGCTCGGCGGTCGCGGCGACGGCGGCGCGGCTGCTGGCGCCCACCGGAGGGCGGGTGGTCGCCTTCACCGCGGTTCCGCAGGCGGACCATTCGACCGGAGGGCCGGCGTGGCGCGTGGCCGACGAAGGGCCGCAGGCGGCGGCGGTCGCGGCCCTCTATCCGAACATGGAGCATGTGCTGGTGCGCGCCGGCGCCCGCTCGCCGCTCGCCGGGCTCGACCGGACTCTGGCGCTGCACGACCAGCCGCTGCTCAACCCCGCCAACGCCGTCTGGGTCGACGCCATCCACGACGCCGCCAGGGCGCGCCGGCTGCCGGTGATGCTGGTGGGCGATTTCGGCAATCTCGGCCTCAGCTACGAGGGGCTCGAGCGGCTGCCGGAGCTGCTGCGCGCCGGACAGCTCGCGACATGGCTGCGGGAAACTGCGGCGCTGGCCCGCCACGGCCGACGCTGGCCGGGCTTGCTGGCGGCGACCGTCGGGCCCTGGACGCCGGCGCCGCTCTGGCGCGCGGTGCAGCGGCTGCGCGGGCGGGCGGCTGAGCTGGCCGACTATTCGCTGGTGCGGCCGGGCCGCGTCGCAGTGCGGCCGGATTGGCGGCCGCAGAGGAACGCGCATGACTGGCGGCTGCTCGCGCTGCGCCACGTCGGCGCCGTCACCTGGCCCGGCGTGCTCGCCGAGTGGGGCGTCGACATGCGCGATCCGACGGCGGATAGGCGGCTGCTGGAGTTCTGCCTCGGGGTTCCGACCGAGCAGTTCCTGCGCGGCGGCGAAACCCGGGCGCTGGCCCGCCTGGCGCTCGCCGACCGGCTGCCGACCGCCGTGGTCGGAGCCAGGACGCGCGGCTACCAAGCCGCAGATTGGCCCCTGGGCCTGACCGCCGCGGACGTCGGCGACGAGCTGGCGCGGCTGGAAGCGATCCCGGCCGCCGCGCGCCTTCTCGACCTGGAGCGGATGCGCCGGCTGGTGGCGGCGTGGCCCCGCTCGGGCTGGGACCGGCGCGATGTCGAGCTCATCTATCGCTCGGCGCTGCTGCGGGCGCTGGCGGCCGGCCACTTCCTGCGCCGGGTGTCGGGGACCAACGCCTGAGCGGGGTCACGGCGCGGCGAGGATGTCCGCCTCCACCTGCGCCCTCGACGCCGGCCCGGCTTCGAGGCCGTAGAACCGGTCGCAGGCCTCGCGCCAGCGCCGCGCCATCCGCGCCCGCAAAGCCGCCTCCGGCAGGCGCGATAGCCGCACCAGCCAACGGCCGGCCAGCGCCAGCTGGCCCTCGCCGGCGAAGGGCAGCCCTCTGGGGATGGCGTTCACCGCCTGGAAGTCGTCGAGAGTCGCCTCCGGGAAGCGGCTGGAGAAGTAGCGGAAGCGCGAGCGCCACTGCGAGAGCGACTTGTGCGGACGCAGGACGCGGGTGGTCTGGGCGGCGTGGATGCGGATCTTCAGCACCACCTGCGGGCAATTGCCCAGCCGGGCCTCGCAGACCAGCCGGGTCTGCAGCTCGTATTCCTCGAACGCCTCCGTCTCGCTGAAGCGGGCGGCCTTCAGCACCTCGGCGCGGCCCAGCAGCGTCGCGTTGGGAAAGCCGGAGCGGAACACCAGTTCGGCGGCGATCGCCGCATGGCTCTGCGGATACCAGACCACGCCGTCATCGTCGCCGAAACGCTCGGCGAGGCCGCCGCAGACGTCCAGGCCCCGCGCCGTCAGCGTCTGCAGCTGCACCGCGAGGCGGTCGGGCGTGGCGATGTCGTCGGCGTCCATGCGGGCGATGTAGCGGCCGCGCGCCGCATCCAGACCGACGTTGGTGGCGCGTGCGCCGCTGGCGGTGCGCGGATCGCGCTCGAGCGCGATCAGCCGCACGCGTCCGTCCCGGCGGCGATACGCCTCAGCGATCTGCCGGCTCGCGTCCCCGGAGCCGTCGTCGACGACGATCAGCTCCAGGTCGCCGAGCGTCTGGCCGAGGATGGACTCGATCGCCTCGGCGAGATGCGCCGCGCCGTTCAACACCGGGATGACGACGGAGACGCAAGGCGCTGCGCCGGCCGGCTCAGGAGATCGACGTGATGCCGTCGTCATTCGGGGGCGACGGCGTAGAGCCCTCCACCTCGGTGATCGGGAAGACCTCGATGATGGGCTTGGCCCACGGCTCCTTGCCGGATCCGGCGGCCGGCGGCGCGCCGGCGTTGTCGTTCGTCATGCCCAGGTCTCTCATCCCGAAATCCCCGGGTCGGCGCCCGGCGCGGCGAGCAGGCTTTGCTCCGAAAGCGTCGACAGGAAATCGCCCAGCGACGCCGTGACCTCGTCCGCCGTGGCGTCGAACCGGGCCAGGAGGGTGTCGCGAAGCTCGCGCACCGTGGTGGGGGTGGCCAGCAGCTCCCAGATCGCCTCGGCGGTGTGGTTGAAGCCGAAGTAGCGCCCGGTTTCGGCGCTCAGCACCACCAGGCCGTCGGCGAAGCCGGCGCCGATCGGGTCGGCGGCGCGCACGACGCGGCGGTCGAGATCGATATCGGTCAGCGCCCCAGCCTCCGGCGTGCAAGGCGGCGATCTTGGCGTGCCAAAGCCGCGCCTGTCCAGAGACCCTGCGCCTCAGCCAATTTTGGCCATCCGCTTGCCGCGGTTCTCGCCGGCCAGCAGGCCGATCAGTGCCGCCGGCAGGTTCTCCAGCCCCTCGATCACGTCCTCCTGCACCTTCAGCTGGCCGGCCTCGACCCAGGCGCGCAGCTGGGCCAGCGCCGCCTCGCGGCCGTCGTAGAAGTCCATCACCACGAAGCCCTGCACCTTCAGCCGCTTGGTGACGATCAGGCCGGGCACGCCGCGCGGGCCGTGGGCGGGCGGCGCGTCGTCGTACTGCGAGACCGCGCCGCAGCAGACGATGCGGCCGTGGTTGGCCATGTTGAACAGCGCCGCCTCGAAGATGTCGCCGCCGGTGTTGTCGAAATAGACGTGGACGCCGTCCGGGCAGGCCTCGCGCAGGGCGCGGCGCACCTCGCCGGCCTTGTAGTCGACCGCCGCGTCGTACCCGAGCTCGCCGGTGAGCCAGGCGCACTTGGCCGGCCCGCCGGCGATGCCGACCACCCGCGCGCCCTTCAGCCTGGCCACCTGTCCGGCGATCGAGCCGACCGCGCCGGCCGCGGCCGACACCACCACCGTCTCGCCGGGCTGAGGATCGCCGACCCGCAGCAGCCCGAGGTAGGCGGTCAGCCCGGTGATGCCGTAGACGCTGAGCAGGTGGGTGACGGGCTCGACCTGCGGCAGCCGGGTCAGGTGGCGGGCCGGCACGGCGGCGTACTCCTGCCAGCCGGTCTCGGCGGCCACGAGGTCGCCGGGCGCGAGGTGCGGCGCGCGGCTCTCCACCACCTCCGCCAGCGCCCCACCGGCCATCACCTCGCCCATGCTGAGCGCCGAGCGGTAGGTGACGCCCTGCATCCAGGCCCGGTTGGCCGCGTCGAGCGAGACGTAGCGGGTCTTGACCAGCACCTCGCCGTCGGCCGGCGCCGGGATGTCGGCCTCCTCGAAGCGGAAGTGCTCCGCGGTCAGCTTGCCCTGCGGCTTCTCGGCCAGGATCACCTGGCGATTGCGACCGGCCATGGCCCGCGCTCCTCTGTGTGAAAGCAGGGAAGCTGAAGTGGGACGGGCCCGCAATGACTCTTCGAGTTCGAGCGAGTTAGTTCGATAGCGAATTATCTGGTAGTTCTGATTGGAACTAAATCGAATCGCCATGCCCCCTTCCCGCGAGCGCGCCGACATCGCCTTCTTCGCCTGCGTCTCGGCGATCGAGCGGCTGGCGGCGCAACGGCTGGAGCGGGCGTTGCCGGCGGGGCTGTCGGGCGCGGGCTTCGCGGTGCTGAACCGGCTGGCGATCTCGCCCGATCCGGCGAGCCCGCTGGCGCTGGCGGCGGCGCTGAAACTCTCCAAGCCGGCGATGACCCACACCCTGCAGCGCCTCGAGGGCCAGGGGCTGGTCGCGGTCACCGCCGATCCGGACGACGGGCGGCGCAAGCGCGTGGCGCTGACGCCCGCGGGCGCGGCGGCGCAGCGGGCCGGCGCGGCGGCGGTGCGGCCTCGCCTGGACGAGGTGCGCGCGGCCTTTAACCCCTCCGAGTTCGAGGCTGTGCTACCGTTCCTGGAGCGCCTCGGCGCGTGGCTCGCCGCGCATCCGTAAGACGGCCTCGTTCTTGCTCGTGGTGTCGCCCATGGGACCGATTGATCCGATCCGACCCGTCCGCCTGATCCGCCGCGAGCGGAGAAAGGGCGAGGCCGAGGCGTCCGATCCGGCCGCGCCGGTGGTGAGCGTCACCGTCAACGTCGCGCCGCCGGCGCCCGAGCCCCCCGCGCCGGCCTACCAGCCGCCGACCAACCTCGACGCCCACCTGATCGCCCAGAACGCCCGGGTGCGCGGCCTGCGCGGCGGCCAGAACGTGCTGGACAGCGCCCGCGCCGCCTATCTGGAGACCGAATACTCCGGCCCCAAGGACCGCCGCGCCCACGCCGGCCAGGTCACCAAGAAGCAGGTCTAGAGCGCGTTGAATCTTGGTGGAATTGGCCGGCCGAGATGTCCTTCTCCCCTTGCGGGAGAAGGTGTCGCCGCAGGCGACGGATGAGGGGTCGCACCGAGGCCGGTGATTTGCGGGATGAAGGCCAACCTCCAGCGTCCGTCGACCCCTCATCCGACCGCTTCGCGGCCACCTTCTCCCGCAAGGGGAGAAGGAGCCATGAGCCGATTCCAGTCAAAACCAACGCGCTCTAGGCGCAGGTCTAGGGGCTGAGCGCCCGCGCGCCGGCGGCCACGCCCAGCAGCAGCGCGGCGACCAGCAGCAGCGCCGCCGGCAGGCTGGCGACGCCAGCCACGAGGCCGATGCCGGCCGGCCCAGCGAGGATCCCCGCGTAGCCCAGCACCGAGACCGCCGCCACGGCGCGGCTCTCCGGCATCGCGGTCTGGCGGCCGGTGAGGGTGAAGAGCACCGGCACGATGTTGGCGCAGCCCGCGCCCAGCAGCGCATAGCCGGCGACCGCCGCCGGCCAGCTAGGGACCAGCGTGGCGACCGCCAGCCCGCCGGCGGCCACGAGAGCGCCGAGCGCGACCGTGCGGGTGAGGCCGAGGCGGCCGACCAGCCGGTCGCCCAGCAGCCGGCCGGCGGTCATGGTCGTCGAGAAGGCGGCGTAGGCAAGCCCCGCCTCGGCCAGGCCCGCATGGCGCTCGGTGCGCAGGAACACCGCGCTCCAGTCCAGCGCCGAGCCCTCGGCCAGGAACAGGATGAAGCAGAAGACGCCGATCAGCAGCACCGCGCCGTGCGGGACGGCGAACAGCGGCCCGGCCGCCTCGGCGCGGCGCGCCAGCAGGCCCGGCCGCGCGACGAGGGTGGCGGCCAGCATGGCGACGGCCACCGCGAGCGCCGCCGCCAGCGGCGGGGCGGCGAGGCCGAGGAGGCCGCTCACCCCGCCGGCGCCGGCGATGCCGCCGAGGCTGTAGAGGGCGTGGAAGCTGGACATCATCGCCCGGCCGCTCTCGCGCTCGACGACGATGGCCTGCATGTTGATCACGCAGTCGACCGAGCCGACCGCCGCGCCGAACACGAACAGCGCCCCCGCCATCGTCCAGGCCGTGGGCAGCACCGCCAGCAGCGGGAAGCTGAGCGCGATCGCCAGCGCCGCGGCGACCAGCACCCGGCGGCAGCCGTAGCGGGCCGCCAGCGCCGCCGCCGCCGGCATGGCGAGGATCGAGCCGGCGCCGAGGCAGAGCAGCAGCAGGCCCAGCGGCCCGTCGCCCAGCCGCAGCCGCTCCTTGGCGAAGGGCGCGAGCGGGGCCCAGGCGCCGGCCGCGAATCCGATCACGAAGAACATGATCCGGGTGGCGGGCGCGGCGCGCCCACCCGCGGCGGCGGACGCCGCCGGCGGCTCGGCCGCGGCTATTCGGCCACCATCGGCTTGGCCGGATGGGCCGGCGGCGCGGGTCCGTCCCTGGGCGTGATCAGCCGCGCCAGCTGCGGCCGCAGCCAGGTCTCGAAGTCGTCGACGAACTCGTAGACCACCGGCACCAGCACCAGCGACAGGGCGGTGGAGGTGATCAGCCCGCCGATCACGGCGATGGCCATCGGCTGGCGGAACTCCGAGCCCTCGCCGATGCCCATCGCGGTGGGCAGCATGCCGGCCATCATCGCGAGCGTGGTCATCACGATCGGCCGGGCGCGCTCGCGGCAGGCCTCCATCAGCGCGTCGCGCTGGCTGGCGCCGTCGCGCTCGCGCTCGATGGCGTACTCGACCAGCAGGATGGAGTTCTTGGCGGCGATGCCCATCAGCATGAAGAGGCCGATCATCGATGGGATCGACAGCTCCGAGTGCCAGAGCAGCAGGGCGATGAAGGCGCCGGCCAGCGACAGCGGCAGCGCCGACAGGATGGTGATCGGTTTGAAGAAGCTGCCGAACAGCAGCACCATCACCGCGTAGACCAGGCTGATGCCGGCGAAGAGGGCGATGACGAAGCCAGAGAACAGCTGGTTCTGCGCCTGCTGGTTGGAGAAGTTCTGTTCGTAGATCACCCCGGGCGGCAGATGCCGCATGATCGGCAGGTTGTGGATCTCGGCGTAGGCGTCGCTGAGCTTGGCGCCGTTGGTGAGGTCGGCGTTGATGATGATGTCGTCGCGCCGGTCGTAGCGGGTGATCTGCGCCGGGCCGGCCTGGAAGTAGACGTCGGCCACCGTGTCCAGCGCCGTCAGGCCGCCGCCGGCCGTGGGCACCCGCAGGTCCTTCAGCATCGGCAGGTTGCTGCGCGCGCTCTCCGGCAGGCGCACCCGGATCGGGATGCGGCGGTCGCCGACGTCGAGCTTGGCGACGTTGGCGTCGATGTCGCCGACCGTGGCGACGCGGGCGATCTGGGCGATGGTGTCGGCGGAGACGCCGATGCGGGCCGCGTCGTCGGGGTGGGGCCTGACGATGATCTCCGGCGCCGGCGGCTCGGTGGCGGGCCGCGGGTCGGCCAGGGTGCGCAGGCCCGACATCTCGTGCTGCAGCTCCAGCGCCGCCGCGTCGAGGCCGATGCCGGTGTCGCTGGACAGCGGCACCTGCACCGTGGCGCCGCCGAAGCCGCCGCCCTCGAAGGTGACCCGCGCGTCGGGGATGGCGTGCAGCGCCGGGCGGATGCGGTCGCGGATCTCGGAGACGCTGGCCACCCGATGCGGCCCCAGCACGGCCACGGCCACCCCAAAGGTCACGCCGGAGCCGCCGACCGCGCCGGGCCCATTGCCGCCGCCGCCGGAACCGATGGCCGTGAACACATGCTCGGTCTCGCCCTGCCGGGCCAGCAGGTCGCCGACCCGCGTCAGCGCCGTGCGGGTGTCGGCGAGGGTCGAGCCGGGCGGGGTCTGCACGTCGACCTGGTAGAAGTTGGGGTTCTCCTCCGGCTGCAGCCCCTTCGGCACCACGGCGATGGCGAGGTAGACCGACAGGAAGAAGATGCAGCCGCCGAGGATCACCGAGACGATGCGGTGGTCGAGCGCCCACTGCAGCGAGCTGACGTAGAGCCGGGGCAGCGGCGCGCGGGTCTTCGGCTGCTTGGGCTTCAGGAAGTAGGCGGCCAGCAGCGGCGTCAGCAGCCGCGCCACCACCAGCGAGAACAGCACCGCCACCGAGACGGTGAGGCCGAACTCCTTGAAGAACTGGCCGGGGATGCCGGGCATGAAGGAGACCGGCATGAACACCACCACGATGGCCGCGGTGGTGGCGACCACCGCGAGGCCGATCTGGTCGGCGCCCTCCATGGCGGCCGCGTAGGGGCGCATGCCGGCGTGCACGCGCTTCTCGATGTTCTCGATCTCGACGATCGCGTCGTCGACCAGGATGCCGATCACCAGCGTCAGGGCCAGCAGCGAGACGAGGTCGAGGCTGAAGCCCACCAGCGCCATGAAGGCGAAGGCCGGGATCAGCGACACCGGCATGGCGACCGCTGTCACCGCCGTGGCCCGCCAGTCGCGCAGGAACAGCCACACCACCAGCGCCGCCAGCAGCATGCCCTCCAGCATCGTCTCGCGGGTGGCGTTGAAGCCGCCGCGGGTGGAATCGACCTGCGAGACGATCTTGCGGATGCGGATCTCGGGGTGGGTCGGCGCGCGGGCCGGCGAGCCGAAGCTGGCCTTCGAGCCGTAGACCATGTCGTGCAGCGCCTGGTCGACGCCGTCCTCGGTCTGGACGTCGCTGGCTTCCTTGTTCTTGGTCACCTGGAAGCCGACCACCGGCCGGCCGTCGTAATAGGCCTCCGAGCGCACCTCGGCGGTGCCGTCGCCGACGTCGGCCACGTCCGACAGCTTGACGAAGCGCCCGCCGCTGGCCGGCAGCGAGATGGCGCGCACCTGGTCGACGGTGGTGGCCGCCCCCAGCACCCGCAGCGTCTGCTCGCGTCCGCCCACCTGCACGCGGCCGCCGGCGGCGTCCTGGCTGACGCTGGCCAGCGCCTGGTTGATCTGCGGCGCGGTGACGCCCTGGGCGGCCATCCGCACCGGATCGATGATGACGTTGATCTCGCGGTCGACGCCGCCGACGCGGCCGACCTGGCCGACCCCGGCGACGCCTTGCAGCGCGCGGGCCACGTCGTTGTCGACGGTCCAGGAGAGGTCGGCGTCGGACAGGCTGGCGCCGGGGGCCGGCGAGACCGCGTAGGTGATGATCGGCTGGTCGTCGAAGTCGAACCGCGAGACGGTCGGCGGGTCGATCTCGCGCGGCAGCTGCGCGCGCACCGCGTCGACCTTGGCGCGGACGTCGTCCGTCGCCTTGATCATGTTGGTGCCGAGGTTGAACTGGATGCGGGTCTGGCTGTCGCCCTGGCTGACCGTCGAGGCGATGGTCTGCACGTCGGCGATGCCGGCCAGCGCGTCCTCGACCGGGCGAGTGACCTGGTTCTTCAGCTCCGACGGCGCCGCGCCGGACTGGGTGACGTCGACGATCACCACCGGGAACTCGACGTTCGGGTAGTTCTTGATCGGCAGCGTCAGGTAGCAAAGCATCCCGGCGATCACCAGGCCGATGAACAGCACCGCGACCGGGGTCGGGTTCTGGATCGCCCAGGCGGAGATGCGCAGCTGGCGCGTCGAGGGCGCGGGGCCCGGGCCGGGGTGGAAGAGGCTCATGGCCCGGCCTTCGGCGCCGACCAGTCGGGGGTGACGTGGTCGCCGGGCAGGAACTGGGCGGCGGCCTTGCCCACCACCACCGTGCCGGCCGGCGGGCCGGACAGCAGCTCGACGTAGCCGCCGCCACGGTCGCCGGTCTTCACCGGGACCTGCGCGAGGCGGTTGTCGGGGCCCACCACCATCACCGAGGCGCCGTTGGCGT
>DASXEN010000090.1:0-32617 GCA_036490095.1 Caulobacteraceae bacterium | reverse complement strand
ACTTTCACAGAACTACAGGGTAAGCAAATCAAAGTTAGTACAGGACAAACGTTAGCTATCTCCCTTAAAGATTTCGATAAATACCGAACTAATTACGAGCATAGCCTAAGCAATGCGAACGATCTTCGGAATCAGATAAATATGATTTGCCTTTCTGACCTCAGGAATAAGATCTGTGAAATAATACATAGCTTGAAGCAAGGGATTCGTCAACCATCGTGACCCATAGGTCGGCTTTATCTCTTCCCGTCACGCTATATTGCGTCATGGTTATCAGCGGAACAGCGCTCGCCGCTCCCTCCAAGTCCGCCTGCGACCCAGCTACTGCGGCAATCGACTCGGCTGTCGCGCTGAGAGATGCCGGCAACGCGCACTCTGCGGCTGCGCGCCTAAACGCCATCATTGCGCAATACCCAAATAGCTTTCGTGCGCAGTACATACTCGGCACAACACTTATACAAGAGTCAGCGAAGCAGTCCGCCGGAGAAGGACTTCAACGTCTGCTAGCTGCGGAAAAACTCCTCCCATCTCAGACACCATATTGCGTGTCAGAATATGGATGGTATTCCATCTACAACTCAATAGGTGCTCAATATTTCAAGAATAAGGATTATTCACTAGCTATTTCTTATTATAAACTTGGCCTTACTCACTATAACGAGCTATATGAGCAACCTCAGCGTGAACTTGCGGGAAATTTGGGCCTATACTACTTTCAGCAAGGCGATCTAGATCAATCATTGATTTACTATCAAATGGCACAGAAAGCCCGAAGCCACCAAGCGGCGGCTCGAATAGCCACAGTCAAATCACTGATCGCCATGCGTTCGCGTTGACGGCGCCCTACCACCCCGGCGGCTGCTCCATCAGCTCGCCGACGAAGCCGCCGAGCCAGGGGTTACGCGCGCGGCGCAACCGCTCGGCGTGGTAGATGTGGGCGAGGTCGATGTAGGCGCGGTCGAAATCGTCGTTGACGACCACGTAGTCGTACTCGCCCCACTTGGTGAACTCCTCCTTGGCCGTCTCCAGCCGCCGGCGGATCATCTCGTCGGTGTCGCCGGCGCGGGCGTGAATGCGGCGGACCATCTCGCCGATCGAGGGCGGCAGGATGAAGACCCGCACGGTGTCCTCCGGCGCGGCGGCGGCGATGGCGCGCGCGCCCTGCCAGTCGATGTCGAACATCACGTCGCGGCCGCTCGCCAGGCTCTCCATCACCGCCGCGCGCGGCGTGCCCGAGCAGTGGTGGCCGTGCAGCTCGGCCCATTCCAGGAACTTGCCGGCCTCCACCTCAGTCATGAACTCCTCGCGGCCGACGAAGAAGTACTCGCGCCCATGGTGCTCGCCGGGGCGCGGCGCGCGGGTGGTCATGGAGATCGACAGGTCCAGCTCGGCGTGGTCGGCGACCAGGCGGCGCGACAGCGAGGTCTTGCCCACCCCCGACGGACTGGAGAGCACCAGCATCAGGCCACGCCGCTGGCGGTCACTCGACATTCTGCACCTGCTCCCGGAACTGATCGATCGCCGCTTTCAACGCCAGGCCGGTCCGGGTCAAGCTCGTGGTGGCCGACTTGCTGCACAGGGTGTTGGCTTCGCGCATGAATTCCTGGGTCAGGAAGTCGAGCCGGCGGCCGGCCGCGGCGTCGTCGGCCATCAGCGCCCGGGCCGAGGCGACGTGGCTCGCCAGCCGGTCCAGCTCCTCGCGCACGTCGGCCTTCACCGCCATGGCGGCGGCCTCCTGCACGATCCGGTCGGCCGGCGCGGCGTCGCCGAGCAGCTCGGCCATGCGGCGGGCGAAGCGGTCGCGGATCGCCGGTCCCTGCTCGGCCGCCTCGGTCTCGGCCTCGCGCGACAGCGCCTCGATGCGGTCGACCAGCCCGGCCAGCACGCCAGCCAGGGAGCGGCCCTCGGCCTGCCGCGAGGCCTTCAACCCGTCCAGCGCCTCGGCCAGCGTGCGCGCCATCGCCGCCTCGACGCTGGCGCGCACCTCGCCCGTCTCTTCGGCCTCGCCGCTCTCCAGCACCCCGCGCAGGGCCAGCAGCCCGTCGGCCGAAGGGGTCAGGGCGTGGCCCTTGGAAGTCAGCTCGTCGGAGAGCGCCAGGTAGCGCTCCAGCACCTCGCGGTTGATCCGCACCGCGCCGGCGGCCTCGGCGCGCCGCGCCTGCACGCTGACGTTCAGCTGCCCGCGCTGGAAGCGCGCCTGCGCCGCCTCGCGGGCGATCCGCTCCAGCCCGTCGAAGCCCGGCGGGCCGCGGAAGCGCACCTCGAGATTGCGCCCGTTCACCGAGCGCGCCTCGACCGCCCAGCTCCAGGCGCCCGACGCGCCCTCGGCCCGGCCGAAGCCGGTCATGCTCGACAGCTTCAGCATGCGCCCGGCTTTCCCGCTCCGGCCTTGGCCGTCTGGCAATCGCGCGCCTTCTCGATCGTCCGCCAGTGGGCGACGTTGGCCTGGTGCTGGTCGAGCGTCGCCGAGAAGGCGTGGCCACCGGTCCCGTCGGCGACGAAGTAGATCTCGTCGGTGCGCGGCGGATCGAGCGCCGCGGCCAACGACGCGCGGCCCGGATTGCCGATAGGAGTCGGCGGCAAGCCTTTGATCCTGTAGGTATTATAGGGCGTGTCCGACTCCAGCTCCGAGACCCGCAGGCCGTGGCCCAGCGGCTTGCCGCCGGTGAGGCCGTAGATCACCGTCGGGTCGCTCTGCAGCGGCATGCCGGCCTTCAGCCGGTTGAGGAACACCGCGGCGATGCGCGGCCGCTCGTCCGGCTTGGCGGTCTCCTTCTCGACCACCGAGGCCAGGATTACCGCCTCCTCCGGATCGCGGTAAGGCAGGTCGGCGCGGCGGTGCGCCCAGAGGCTGGCCAGCAGCTTGTCGCGCGCGTCCATCATCCGCCGCAGCACCGCCGCGCGGTCCTCGCCGCGGCGCGCCTCGTAGGTCTCGGGCAGCACCGCCCCTTCCGGTGGCGCGGGGGCGACGCCGGTCAGGAAGTCTTCCCGCATCAGCGTCTCCATCACCTGCTCGGAGGTCTCGCCCTCGGGGATGGTGATGAAGTGGTGGACGATGCGGCCCGCGGCGATCGCCGCCAGCACCGAGCCCAGCGAGGCGTGCGAGGCGAAGGCGTACTCGCCGGCCTTCAGCTTGCGCGCCGCGCCGCTCGCCTCGGCGGAGATGACGAAGAGGGTGTCCGAGCCGATCACGCCGGCGCGCTTCAGGTCGCCGGCGATCTCCTGCACTCCGGCGCCTGGCGGCAGGATCACCGTGGTGGCGCCGCCATGGCGCGCAGCGGGGCCGGGGCCGAAATAGGCGAAGAGGGCGACGACGAAGATCACCGCCAGCGCCGCGCCGAGCGTCGCCAGCGCCGCAAGCGCCGTTACCAGCCTTCGCCGCGTTGTGGCGCTCGCACGAGTCCGACGGCCGGGCCTTCGGCTCACGGCGCCTTCTTGAAGACGACCGAGGCGTTGGTGCCGCCAAAGCCGAAGCTGTTGGAGAGGGCCACGTCGATCTTCATCGGCTTGGCCTTGTTCGGCGCCAGGTCGAGGGCGGTCTCCACCGAGGGGTTGTCGAGGTTGATGGTCGGCGGGGCGATCTGGTCGCGCAGCGCCAGCACCGTGAAGGCGGCTTCCACCGCGCCGGCCGCCCCCAGCAGGTGGCCGATCGACGACTTGGTGGACGACATGGTGGTCTTGCCGGCCGCCTGGCCCAGCAGCCGCTCGACCGCCCCCAGCTCGATCTCGTCGCCGAGCGGCGTCGAGGTGCCGTGGGCGTTGATGTAGTCGATGTCGGCCGGATCGACGCCCGCGTGGGCGATCGCCGCCTCCATGGCGCGGTAGCCGCCGTCGCCGTCGTCGGCCGGCGCGGTGATGTGGTAGGCGTCGCCCGCCAGGCCGTAGCCGATCACCTCGGCGTAGATCTTCGCGCCGCGCTTCCTGGCGTGCTCCAGCTCCTCGATCATCAGGCAGCCGGCGCCCTCGCCCATCACGAAGCCGTCGCGGTCCTTGTCGTAGGGCCGCGAGGCCTTCTGCGGCGCGTCGTTGAAATTGGTCGACATGGCCCGGCAGGCGATGAAGCCGGCGATGCCGATCGGGCAGATCGCCGCTTCCGCGCCGCCGGCCAGCATCACGTCGGCGTCGCCGTACTGGATCAGCCGCATGGCGTCGCCCACCGCGTGCGCGCCGGTGGCGCAGGCGGTGACCACGGCGTGGTTGGGGCCCTTGAAGCCGTAGCGGATCGAGACCTGGCCGGAGGCGAGGTTGATCAGCGCCGAAGGGATGAAGAACGGGCTGACGCGGCGCGGCCCCTTCTCGTGCAGCTCGATGGCGGTGTTGGCGATCGAGGCGAGGCCGCCGATGCCGGAGCCGATGATGACGCCGGTGCGCCGCCGATCCGCCTCGTCCTCGGGCGCCCAGCCGGAATCCTTCACCGCCTCGTCGGCGGCGGCCATGGCGTAGAGGATGAAGTCGTCGACCCGGCGCTGCTCGCGCGGGCTCATGGCCTGGTCGGGGTCGAACGAGCCGTCGACGTCCGGCCCGCCGCCGCCGCGCCCATCGACCCGCGGCACCTCGCAGGCCACCTGGCAGGCGTAGTCCGTGGGGTCGAAAGTGGTGATCCGGCCGGCCCCGGACTTGCCGGCCAGCAGCGCCGCCCAGGTCTTCTGCGCCCCCCAGGCGAGGGGCGTGACCATGCCGATACCGGTGACCACGACGCGCCGCATCTTCGGATCAGTCTCCTCGCCTCGGGCAGCCTAGCAAAGGCGCCGCTTGCGGTCCCGCCGGGCGCGCGATTGTGAACGCCCGGCTGCAAACCTCACCTGCGCCAGATACGCAAAGCCGCCGCGCGCGCCGATCGGACAATCGAACGCGGCGCAGCGGCCTGCCTCCCACCGCCCCGGCGTCAGGCCCAGCCGTCAGGCGCCCAGCCGCTCCTGGATGAACTTCACGGCGTCGCCCACGGTCTGGATGTGCTCGGCCGCGTCGTCCGGGATTTCGATGTCGAACTCTTCTTCGAACGCCATCACCAGCTCGACGTTGTCCAGGCTGTCGGCGCCGAGGTCGTCGATGAAGCTGGCCTTTTCGGTGACCTTTTCGGGGTCAGCGTCAAGGTGCTCGATGACGATCTTCCTTACGCGCTCGAGAATGTCGGACATTCAGCTCCAAGTCCCTCGTTGTGGTTGGGCGCGCGGCGTCGGTTCCATTTGGCCGCCGTGCGGAAGTCGTCACCCATATGGCGCCGCGGTCAGCCGCGCCAATACTGGCTTAGCAAAAATGGCGTCCTGGCTATCATGTTCCATTGGGCGAAGCCAGCCAGCGCCGGTCCGGCTTCAAATCATCGCCATCCCGCCGTTCACGTGCAGGGTCTGGCCGGTGACGTAGGCCGCCTCGTCGCTGGCCAGGTAGACGCAGGCCGCCGCCACGTCCGCCCCCACGCCCAGCCGGCCCAGCGGCACGCCGCCGAGGATGGCGGCCTTCTGCTGGTCGGTCAGCGCGTCGGTCATTGGGCTCTCGATGAAGCCGGGCGCGACGCAGTTGGCGGTGACGCCGCGGCTGGCGATCTCCTGCGCCAGCGACTTGGTGAAGCCGATCATCCCGGCCTTCGAGGCCGCGTAGTTGGTCTGGCCAGCGTTGCCCATCACCCCCACCACCGAGGTGATGCCGATGATCCGCCCGCGGCGGCGGCGCATCATCCCGCGCAGCGCCGAGCGGGCGAGGCGGAAGTAGCTGCCCAGGTTCACGGTCAGCACCTGGTTCCAGTCCTCGTCCTTCATCCTGAGGATCAGGCCGTCGCGGGTGACGCCGGCGTTGGACACGAGAATATCGAGCTCCAGCGTCGAGGCCGCCTCCGCCGAGGCGACCAGGCCGTCCACCGGCGCGGCCTCGGAGAGGTTGCAGGGGACGATCGAGGCGCGCTCGCCGAGCTCCGCGCGCAGCTCCGCCAGCGCCTCTTCGCGGGTGCCGGACAGCACCACGTGTGCGCCCTGGGCGTGCAGCGCCCGGGCGATCGCGCCGCCGATGCCGCCGCTGGCGCCGGTGACCAGCGCCATCTTGCCGGAAAGTTCGAACATGCTGGCGTCCTCTTTGGTCTCGCCGGCGCTAGCGCCGGACCACGTCGCCTTCCGAGTACGGCTTGTAGGCGCCGCCGGGCGGGGCGATCTCGAAACGTATGTGCAGCCGGTCCGGGCTCACCGCGGCGTAGGTCAGGCGAAAGCCGGGCGCCTGGGCCGAGCCCGGCGACTCGAAGGTCACCGCCGGCTGCGCGCCGCCGGCTGCAGGGGTCGCCGCGTAGTGGATGGTGTGGCCTTCGGTGTCGATGAACTCGGCGCGCAGGCCGCCCCGGTCCGGATAGACCACCATGTAGATGTCGAACGCGCCGCCGGCCTTGGTCAGCACATGGTCGCGACGCACCAGCACCCGGCCGTCCAGTTCCGGATGGATCGCCGAGACGCCGCCAGCGCCCGCGCCGGAAGCGTCTCCGTCGCCGCGCCAGTCGCCGACCATGAAGCCGAGCGGCGCCAGCGGCCCCGCCAGCGGCTCGGCCGCGAGCGCCGGGGCGCCGATCAGCGCCGCGGCCAGAATGGCAAGGCCAAGCGTGCGCATCAGAGGCTCCGCGCGAAGGCTTCGAGGTCTGCCGGGGCGTTCAGCGCCAGGCTCTCGGCGTCGGGCGCGATGCGCTTGACCATGCCGGTCAGCACCTTGCCCGCGCCCAGCTCGGCGAAGCGCGTCACCCCGCCCTCGCCCGCCATCCACTCGACGCTCTCGCGCCAGCGTACCCGGCCGGTGATCTGCTCCACCAGCTGCCGGCGGATCGCCTCCGGGTCGTTGGTCGGCCGCGCGGTGACGTTGGCGACCAGGAAGGCGCGCGGCGCGGCGATGGCGACCGCCGCCAGCGCCTCGGCCATCTCGTCGGCGGCCGGCTGCATCAGCGGGCAGTGGAATGGCGCGGAGACGTTCACCGGGATCGCCCGGGCGCCCAGCTCCTTGGCCTTCTCGATCGCCTTCGCCACCGCCGCGGCGGCGCCGGAGATCACCACGTTGCCGGCGTTGTTGTCGTTGGCGACCGTGCAGACGCCCACTTCGGCGCCCGCGACGGCGGCGGCCTCGGCCAGCGCCACGTCGGTCTTCGGCCCGATCAGCGCCGCCATCGCCCCCTCGCCGACCGGCACCGCCCGCTGCATCGCCTGGCCGCGCCGGCGCAGCAGCCGCGCCGTGTCCGCCAGCGTCAGCGCGCCGGCCGCCGCCAGCGCCGAGTATTCGCCCAGCGAATGGCCGGCGACGAAGCTGGCCTTCTCGACCGGGACGCCGAACTCCTTCTCCAGCGTCAGCGCCACCGCCAGGCTCACCGCCATCAGCGCCGGCTGGGTGTTCTGGGTCAGCGTCAGGGTCTCGATCGGCCCGTCGCGCATCAGCCGCGACAGCTTCTCGCCTAGCGCGTCGTCCACCTCCTCGAACACCCGCCGCGCCGTCGCGAACGCCTCGGCCAGCTCCTGGCCCATGCCGACGGCCTGGCTGCCCTGTCCGGGGAAGATGAAGGCGAGGCTCATGCGGTACGGTTCCGGTCGCTAGCGTCCAAGGGCGCTGCGTCGTTAGGCCAGGTCGCGCAGCGGCTCAAGCATGGGCGCCGGCGGCGCGGGCGATTGCGCTGGCGCTTGGCGGCGGGCGGCGGTAAGGCGGCGGTGCAGGGACGAGACGTTTCGGGAGAGTAGTTTTCAGATGAGAAATTTGATGCTGGCCGCCGCGGCGGCCGCGCTGATTTCGACGCCCGCGCTCGCCGCCCTGCCGGTCGGCGCGCCGGCGCCCGAGTTCAAGGCCCCGGCCTTCCTGGCCGGCAAGCAGAGCACGTTCGACCTTGCCAAGGCGCTGAAGAAGGGGCCGGTGGTGCTCTACTTCTTCCCGGCCGCCCACACCTCCGGCTGCAACCTCGAGGCCCACCTGTTCGCCGACTCGATCGACAAGTTCCACGCCCAGGGGGCCACGGTGATCGGCGTCACCGCCGGCAACATCGACCAGCTGTCCGCCTTCTCGACCGAGACCGAGCACTGCTCGGGCAAGTTCCCGGTGGCCGCCGACCCGGACGCGGCGATCGCCAAGACCTATGACGCGACCCTGGCGATGCGCCCCGGCTGGTCCGACCGCACCTCCTACGTGATCACCCCGGACGACAAGGTGGCGTTCGTCTACTCCAACCTGAAGCCCGACGAGCACATCACCAAGACCCTCGACGCCGTCACCACCTGGCGCGCCGAGCACCACTGACGCCCGCGCGGCTCCCTTCTCCCCTCGCGGGAGAAGGTGGCCCGCGAAGCGGGTCGGATGAGGGGTGTCGGCTGGATGCTGGCGGATTGGCGAGCAGCGACCCTGCCGGCCGCCGCGCTCCCCGTCACCCGTCGCCTCAAGCGCAGCTATTCCATACAGCGTCACCGCATTTCACCGTATCTCCGGCGCCCGTTGCTGTTGCCCCCACTCGCAGGTAATCCGGTGACACTGTATGGATTTCGCATCCGGTTGACGGCGACTCACCTGCAGCGTTGGTGGAGGCTTGGGCGTGGTCTCGAGCCATGCGGGCGAGCCCCGTAAAATACGGAGAATCTACGGTTTGGCGGAAATTGCAGGCGGAGCGGCGAAGCGCGCTTGGGAGGGCATGTTTGGCGGAGCAGCGGCGTGGAGCGCCGTAAAATACGGAGATTCTACGGTCGGTGAGAAATTTCGGGTGGAGCTGCGAACGCGTTGGGATCGGGAGTAGCTTCGCGGAGCACCGTAGAATACGGAGAATCTACGGTCGGCGGCCCGCAAGCCGCATCCGCCTCGGCCACCGGCGCGCAGCTTGCCTTCCAAGCCGTGTTCCGCTAAGGCCCGCGCCTCCTCACGGAGAGCGGTCTGATCTGCGGAGCGTGAAAGGGCCTGGGAGCCTCCCGGCCGCCGCGGCCAGAGCCATCGCATCCGGGCGTCTTCCGCCGCCCGGCCGCGCCGCCCTCCCAGCCGGAAGAAGGAACGCATGACGTATTACGAGCACGTGCTCATCACGCGGCAGGATATCTCGCCGCAGCAGGCCGAAGCCCTCAACGAAGAGCTGAAGGCGCTGATCGAAGGCCAGGGCGGCCACATAGCCAAGATCGAGTACTGGGGCCTTCGCAACCTCACCTACCGGATCAAGAAGAACCGCAAGGGCCACTACTCCCTGCTGGCGATCGACGCCCCGTCGGACGCCGTCAAGGAGATGGAGCGGCAGCTGTCCATCAACGAGGACGTGCTGCGCTACCTGACCCTGCGGGTCGACGAGCTCGACCTGGAGCTTTCCCCCATCCTCGCCCGCCGCGACCGCGACCGCGAACGCCGCTTCGACGACACGCCGGCTTAAGGATCATCGCCATGACCGACGTCACCGCCCCCGAAGCCCCCGCCGACGCGGCTGCCGCGCCCTCCGCGCCCTCCGGCCCGCGCCGCACCTTCATGCGCCGCCGCAAAGTCTGTCCCTTCTCCGGCGCCAACGCCCCGAAGATCGACTACAAGGACGTGAAGCTGCTGCAGCGCTACATCTCCGAGCGCGGCAAGATCGTGCCCTCGCGCATCACCGCCGTCTCGGCGCTAAAGCAGCGGGAGCTGGCCAAGGCTATCAAGCGCGCCCGCTTCCTGGCCCTCTTGCCCTACGTCGTGAAGTAGGAGCGACCCGACATGAAAGTGATCCTGCTCGAGCGCGTGGAGCGGCTGGGCGCCCTGGGCGACATCGTCACCGTGAAGGACGGCTTCGCCCGCAACTTCCTCCTGCCGCGCTCCAAGGCGCTGCGCGCCAACAGCGCCAACATGAAGGTCTTCGAGAGCCGCCGCGCCGACATCGAGGTGAACAACGCCAAGGCTCGCGAGTCGGCCGCCAAGTCCGGTGACCGGCTCGACGGCTCGTCCTACGTGATGATCCGCCAGGCGGGCGAAAGCGGCCACCTCTACGGCTCGGTCTCCGGCCGTGACGTGGCGGATGCGGTCAACGCCGAAGGCGGCAAGGTCGACCGCTCGATGGTGGTGCTGGACAAGCCGATCAAGACGCTGGGCGTCCATCCGGTGAAGGTGCGCCTGCACCCGGAGGTGACCATCACCGTCAACGTCAACGTGGCCCGCAGCCAGGACGAGGCCGACCGCCAGGCGCGCGGCGAGAACGTCATCACCTCGCAGTTCGAGGAGGACCGCGCCGCGGACGCCGAAGCCGCCGCCGACCTGCTCGAAGGCGGCGCCGGTCAGCAGTCGAGCTTCGCCGAAGAGGCCTGATCCCGGCTCGTAAACGATCACAGCGGCGCTTCGCACCCTGGTTGCGAAGCGCCGTTTTTCGTGCGCCTCATTGGCGGCGCCGGGCCACGCGGCGGCGCGACGCGGGGGCGGGAGACCATGGGCGGATCGGCAGGCGCGGCCCGGACGGGCGCCCGGATCGGCGTCCCCCACCCTTGACGGCCGCCGGCCGCCGCGGACCGCCCCTGGCGGCGACGCTGCGCGCCATCGCCGGGCGCCATCCCGAGGGATGGATATTCGGACTGTCCGCCGCCGCCTGGTGGGTGTGGCTGACCACGCCGCGGCTTGACCCCCGGCTCTGCGTGGCGATCGGACGGGTGCTGCTGGGTCCGTCGGAAGCGGCGGCGCTGGCGTCGTCCGAGGCCATGGCCGCCATGCCCTGGGAGTGGGCGTTGATGGTGGCGGCGATGATGCTGCCGCTCGCCGCCGCGCCGGCCCGCTGGGCCGCCTTCAACAGCCCCTCGCCGCGCCGGCTGGCGGCGACGGCCGAGGTCGGGCTGGGGTTCGCCGCGGTCTGGCTGGCGGCGGGGCTGGTGCTCGTGCCGTCGATCGTCGTCGCATCGCCGCTGCTGGGTCGGCAACCGATCTGGACCGGGGTGCTGGCGCTCGCGGCGGCGACCGCCTGGCGGCGCACGCCGATGGCGGCGGCGGCCACGCGCGCCTGCCGTCGCCGGCCCGCGCTGGCGCCGCGCGGCTGGCGCGCCGACGCGGGCTGCCTGCGGTTCGGCGCGGCCCAGGGCGGCGCCTGCGTCGCCAGCTGCTGGATCCTCATGCTCTGCCCGATGGCGGCGCCGGGCGGTGCGTGGCTCGCGCCGTTCCTGATGCCGCTGCTGCTCGTCGAGCGCCTGCCGGCGCGGCCACCGCCGGGTTGGCGGCTGGCGAGCCTCGGCTTCGCCTGGCTCGGCCTGGCGCTCTGCTCGGTCCTGACGCTGCGCCGGTGAGCCCGGCCCCGGCGGCGCGGCTATTTTGGGCGCCCAAGCCCTCAGCCGTCGGATATAGCGTGATCCGAGTCTGACCGGGGGGTTTGCGGTGGCGGTAGATCACGGCGACACGGCGTGGGTTCTCGCCGCCAGCGCGCTGGTGCTGTTCATGACCCTGCCGGGCCTGGCGCTGTTCTACGCCGGGCTGGTCAGGGTGAAGAACACCCTCTCGGTGATGCTGCACTGCGTCGCCATCGCCTGCTTGGTCTCGGTGCTGTGGGTGGTGATCGGCTACAGCTTGGCGTTCGACGGGACGGCGCCGCTGCTGGGCGGCCTGACGCGCGTCTTCCTGCTCGGCATGAAGCCCGGCTCGGTCCAGAGCGGCCTTCCCGAGCCGGCGTTCGTGGTCTTCCAGCTCACCTTCGCCATCATCACCCCGGCGCTGATCATCGGCGCCTATGTCGAGCGGATCAGGTTCGGCGCGGTGCTGGTCTTCAGCGCCCTGTGGCTGCTCTTGGTCTACGCGCCCGTGGCCCATTCGATCTGGGGCGGCGGCTGGCTCGCCGGGCTGGGGGTGATGGACTTCGCCGGCGGCTTGGTGGTGCACGCCACCGCCGGCGTCTCGGCGCTGGTGCTGGCGATCATCCTCGGCCCGCGCGACGGCTTCCCGCGCGACCTGCACCCGCCGCACAACCCCGGCATGACCATGATCGGCGCCGGCATGCTCTGGGTCGGCTGGTACGGCTTCAACGGCGGCAGCGCGCTGGCGGCCAACGAGACGGCGGCGATGGCGCTCCTGACCACCCACGTCTCCGCCTCTGTCGCGGGCCTGGTCTGGGCGTTGCTGGAGCGGATCCGGTTCGGCCGCGCCAGCATGATCGGCGTCGTCACCGGCGTGGTCGCGGGCCTGGCGACCATCACCCCGGCGTCGGGCTTCGTCGGGCTGCCGGGCGCCCTGGTGCTGGGGGCCGTCGGCAGCCTGGTCTGCTTCCACGCGGTCGATCTGGTGAAGACCCGGCTGAAGATCGACGACTCGCTCGACGTGTTCGCCGTGCACGGCGTCGGCGGCATCCTCGGCACGCTGATGCTGGCCGCCTTCGCCGCGCCGGCCCTCGGCGGCGCCGGCTTCCACGCCCACGGCATGGGCGGGCAGTTCACCGCCCAGCTGATCGGCGTCGTCGTCGTGGTCGCCTGGTCGGCGCTGATCACCGTGGCGATCGCCTTCGCCACCCGCGCCGTCATCGGCCTGCGCGCCCGCGACGAAGAGATCGAGGAAGGGCTCGACATGACCTATCATGGCGAGCGCGCCTACAACGCCTGACGGGCCGATCCCACCGACCTTTCCACAGCGCCGGAATTAGCTGTGGAGCGGCGAAATGCGCCCCTGCCGTCGGGGCGCCGTTGGTCTATCAAAGATGATGGCCCTCGCTCCCGCCCTCGACCTGCGCCCCCCTGAGGACGCCGCCGGACCGCCCCGCGCCCCCGCCAACGTCGAGGCCGAGCAGGCGCTGCTGGGCGCCCTGCTCTACGACAACGGCGCCTACGAACGGATCAGCGACGCGCTGCAGGCCGGCCACTTCTACGAGCCGTTCCACGGGCGCCTGTTCGCCGCCGTCGAGGCCAATATCCGCCGTGGCCAGCTGGCCGACCCGACGCTGCTGGCCGGCCAGTTCGAGCGCGACGCAGGATTCCAGGAGTTGGGGGGTATCCGATATCTCGCCGACATGGTGGACCGCGCCCCGCCAGCCGCCAGAGCGGCAGATTACGCGCGTGTCATCTACGATCTTTCCCTTCGACGCGACCTGATCCGCATCGGCGGCGAAGTCGCCAAGCTGGCAGAGGATGGCGACCCGGATCTGAGCGCTAGGGATCAGATCGAGGCAGCAGAGCAGCAGCTCTACACGCTAGCGGAAACTGGCGCCGCATCCAGCGGCCTCATCAAACTAGAGACTGCCCTCACGCAGGCCGTTGATATGGCCGCGGAGGCATACAATCGCGATGGGCATCTCTCAGGTATCTCCACCGGTATCGACGACCTCGACGAGAAGCTCGGCGGTTTGCATCCTTCGGATCTGATCATCCTTGCCGCCCGTCCATCGATGGGTAAGTCCTCGCTCTGCGCCAACATTGCTTTCAACGTCGCCAAGGCACACGCGTGGGAGCCCCAACCTGATGGCACCCGCAAGACGGTCAACGGTGGCGTGGTGGCCTTCTTTGCCCTGGAGATGTCGGCTGCCCAGATGGCCACACGCCTCCTCGCAGAAGTCAGTCGCGTGCCGTCGGACAAAATCCGAAGGGGAGACATTACGCCTGTTGAGTTTGCCAAGATACGAGAGGCGTCTGCAGAGATTCAGGAATCGCCGCTCTACATTGATGACACCGGCGGCATCTCTATTTCCAAACTTGCAGCGCGGGCGCGGCGGCTGAAGCGCACCTCCGGGCTCGACCTGATCGTCATCGACTACGTGCAGCTGATCACCGCCGGCCAGGGCTCGCGGCCCGAGAACCGGGTGCAGGAGGTCAGCCAGATCACCCAGGGGCTGAAGTCGCTGGCCAAGGAGCTGCAGGTGCCGGTGATCGCCGCCGCCCAGCTCTCGCGCCAGGTGGAAAACCGCGAGGACAAGCGCCCGCAGCTCTCCGACCTGCGCGAGTCCGGCTCCATCGAGCAGGACGCCGACGTGGTGATGTCGATCTACCGCGAGGCCTACTACGAGTCGCGCAAGGAGCCGCGTTTGGGAACCCCCGAGCACCTGGAGTGGCAGGAGAAGATGGACCTGATCCGCAACGAGGCGGAGATCATCATCGGCAAGCAGCGCCACGGCCCGATCGGCACGGTGAAGCTGCACTACGACGAGAACCTGACCAAGTTCTCCAACCTGGCCCGCGAAAACCGCTTCCCCGAGCGGCGCTAGAGCGGGTTGGTTTGACTGGAGTCGGCTCACGGCTCCTTCTCCCCTTGCGGGAGAAGGTGGCCGCGGAGCGGCCGGATGAGGGGTCGACGGACGCTGGAGGTTAGCCTTCAGCCGGCAAGTCACCGGCCTCGGTGCGACCCCTCATCCGCCGCCTCCGGCGACACCTTCTCCCGCAAGCAATGGGAGAAGGACATCTCGGCCGGCCAATTCCACCAAGATTCAACGCGCTCTAGCTGGCGCGCGCCCCTTCTCCCGCGAGGAGAGAAGGGAGCCGAGGCGAATCTAGTGAAAGCCGCCCAGCGCCGCCGCGCCGGTCATCGCCGCCGCGCCGATCGTCATGGCGATGATGAGGCCGCTGATGAGGGCGACCAGCCAGAACGCTATGCCGAACAGCACGATGTAGATCGCGATCGAGGCGATGGCGTAGACCACCGCCTTGTCCGCCGGCGGCTTCATCAGCGCCACGATCCCGAGGTACCAGAGGTAGCAGGAGTAGGCGAAGCCGGCGATGGCGATGATGATGCCGAGCACCGGCACGAAGCTGAACAGCCCGGCGACCCACGACGCCGTCGCCCCGTACACCGCCACCTTGGCCGCCTGCACCGGGTTCGGCGTCGCGTTGAAAGACGACGCCAGCGCATTGATGATGAACGAGAATACGTAGATTGCGACCAGCCCGATCACGTACCCGAAGATCGCCCCGATCAGGGCCGAGACCAGCCCTCCGACGAGGCCGAAGATGGCGTGAAAGACCAGCGCTCCGACCAGGCCGCCGAGGATGCTGCCGATCACCGGCAGGATCGCGACCACCACCGCGTAGGACGTGAACAACCCGGGGACCGTCGCCGGCTCGCCGTCGATGACGGCCCACTCGGCGGCCGGCTTCAGCAGGATATTCTGAACGCGGGCCACCAAGCCCGAACTCGTGGTGCCACCAACTACCGTCATGACGCCCTCTCCCTCGCAGATCTGGAATCGAGACCTCGCTGCGACGACGCTAGCCCAAGTTAGCTGAACTGACGAGACGTTGTTATCCAACCCTCCGCGATCAGCTATGCGGGGCCAGCGCGGCCAGCCGGTCCGGCCCCACCGCCGCGACCGCGGCCTTCAGCGCCTGCATGTCGATGCCGGAGCCGTCGGCGTCGATCGAGAAGCGGTTGGCGACGATCACCGTGTATTCGCCGCTCCTGGCCTGGTTGTCGTACTTCTCGGTGATCAGCTGGCCATTGACGGTCGAGACCTTCTCGTACCCGGTCGGCGTCTGGCGGTCGGTCTGCACGTGCATCGCCCCGGCCATCGCCGCGAAGCTGCCGGCCGCCGCAAGGTCGGTGACCTTCACCGTCACCCGCACGTCGCCCTTCTGGTAGGTGGCCTCGGCGTCCGACGCGCCGAACCCGGCCGCGCCGGCGCTGGACGCGGTGACGTCGGTGCGCGGCGCGCCGCCCACGGTGTCGGGCAGCAGCGCCTTCAACTTCTCCGGGTCGACCGCGTCCACCTTGCCCGGTCCGCCCGACTGCTGGGCCTTCATCTGGTCCGCGGCCGCCTGGGCGCTGCGCTGCAGCTTGCCGAGGTCGACCGAGCCGTCGCCGAAGTGCAGCGTGCCGGAGACCTGGCTGCCCGGGACCACGCCGGCGCTGAGCGCGCCTATGGTCATCATCGACCCGGCGATCAGGTTGACGATGAAGTAGAGCACGATCGAGATCAGCACCACCACGATGGTGTAGACGACCGACCGGTCGCCCGGCGACTTCATCACCGTGCCGAGGCCGGTGTACAGCAGGTAGAAGCTGTAGAGCCCGAGCAGGGAGAGCAGCAGCCCGACCCAGGGCAGGATGAGGAACACGCCGGCGAGCCACGCGGCGGTCCAGCTGTAGACCGCGACCTTCATCGCCTGGACCTGGCTCTTCTCGCCCCCGAAGCTGGGCGCCAGCGCGTCGATGATCAGGCCGGCGATGAACACGCACACCAGCGACAGCACGTAGGAGACCACCGCCCCGACGATCACGAACATCGGGTTGGGCGTCACGCAGACGCCGAACAGGCAGCGCGGCATCAGGCCCGAGACGATGCGCGCCAGCGCCGGGATCGCCGCCAGGATGACCGCGTAGCGGAGGAACAGGCCCTGGGTCGTCGCCGCTTCGGCGCCGATGATCTCCCACTCGGCCCTAGGCCGCGTCAGGATGCCGATGATGCGCGCCACCAGGCCCTGCGGCTTCGGCGCTTCGACTACGCTCATGGACGTCTCTCCCCCCGCTGTCCGCGGCGAGCGACGCTAGCCCAATAGGGCGGGCCGGCAATATCAAAGTTACGCGAAGCTTCGCTCGGGCGAGCGGCCGCGCATCGCTATCCTGCGCTCATCTGAGGTCTTGAGTCGGAAGGTCGATGGCCCGGGACGGCGCGGTCTATGTCTGTCAGGCGTGCGGGGCGACGGCGGCCAAGTGGTCGGGCCAGTGCGTCGCCTGCAGCGCCTGGAACACCCTCGTCGAGGAGGTGACGAGCCGCCCGCCGGGCGCGCTGGCGCCGGCGCGCGGGGCCAAGGCGCGCGGCCTCGCCTTCGAGGGCCTGGGCGCCGAGACCGCCATCGCGCCCAGGCTGGTCACCGGGCTGGACGAGTTCGACCGCGTCTGCGGCGGCGGCGTCGTGCCCGGCTCGGCCATCCTGATCGCCGGCGACCCCGGCGTCGGCAAGTCGACGCTGCTGCTGCAGGTGTGCGCCGAGGCGGCCAGGCGCGGCGCGGCCTGCGCCTACATCTCCGGCGAGGAGGCGGTCGAGCAGATCCGCTCGCGCGCCCAGCGCATGGGCCTGGCCGCCGCCCCGGTGCGCCTCGCCGCCGAGACCGCCCTGCGCGACATCGTCGACGCCCTGAAGCGCGAGCGCTTCGACCTGGTGGTGATCGACTCGATCCAGACGCTCTGGAGCGACATGCACGAGGCCGGCCCCGGCTCGGTCACCCAGGTGCGCACCTGCGCCGCCGAGCTGGTGCGCCTGGCCAAGCGCCAGGGTGTCGCCATCGTCTTCGTCGGCCACGTGACCAAGGACGGCCAGCTGGCCGGCCCGCGCGTGGTCGAGCACATGGTCGACGCGGTGCTCTCGTTCGAGGGCGAGCGCGGCTATCCGTTCCGCATCCTGCGCGGGACCAAGAACCGCTTCGGCGCCACCGACGAGATCGGCGTCTTCGAGATGGGCGACGCGGGCCTCGTCGAAGTGCGCAACCCGTCGGCCCTGTTCCTCGGCGAAGGCGGCGAGCGTGCGGCCGGCTCGGTGGTGTTCGCCGGCATCGAGGGATCGCGCCCGGTGCTGGTGGAATTCCAGGCGCTGGTGGCGCCGTCCGCCTACGGGACCCCGCGCCGCGCCGTGGTCGGCTGGGATTCCGGGCGCTTAGCGATGATCCTCGCGGTGCTCGAGGCCCGCTGCGGGCTTGGATTTGGCACGCGTGACGTTTACTTGAACGTCGCGGGCGGCCTGAAGGTGACCGAGCCGGCTGCAGACCTCGCCGCAGCCGCTGCGCTGGTGTCTTCGGCTTCGGACGTGGCCCTGCCGCAGGATTGCGTGGTGTTCGGCGAGATCAGTCTCTCGGGAGACGTAAGGCCGGTGTCGAGAACCGAGATGCGCCTGAAGGAGGCCGCCAAGCTCGGCTTCTCCCGCGCGCTCGGCCCTCAGGGCTCGGCCGAGACGGCCGGCGTGCGCCAGACCGGCGTGGCGCGGCTGACAGACGCGGTGGCGCGGATCGGAGGCGAGGCGTGGGACGACGGGCGATGAGCCTCTTCGACCTCGCCGCGGGCCTTGTACTGGTCGTCTCGGCGCTGGTCGGCTGGATCCGCGGCGCCTCGCGCGAAGTGGCCACCGTCGCCGCCATCGTCGTCGCCGCCATCGTCGCCCTGGTGGCGCTGCGCCTCACCGGCCCGATCGCCCGCCACGCCATCCACACCCCGTGGCTCGCCAACATCGCCGCCATCCTGGTGGTGTTCGTGGCCGTCTACATCCTGCTGCGGGTCGCCGCCTCGGCGCTGACCAGGCGGCTGCACCAGACCAGCCTCGGCGGCGCCGACCGGGCGGTGGGCGGCCTGTTCGGGGTCGCCCGCGCCCTGGTGATCCTCGGCCTCGCCAACCTGACGCTGGGCGCGATCGTGCCGGCCGACCGGATGCCGGCCTGGATCTCCGGCGCCTGGCTCTATCCGGTCTCGGCCGTCTCCGGCCGGGCGCTGAAGGCCTTCGCCCCGCACGGGGTCGACCTCGCCAAGCGGGTCGCTCCGGTGGTCGGCCACGCCATCGCCACCCCCGGCGACGACGAGAATCGTGACAACAACGGCGCGCTGTCCAACGCCGCCGACCTGGAGGCGGAGTCATCGCCGTGACCATCCAATCCTCGCGCGATCGGGCCTGGCGCGACGACGACAGGCTGCGCCTCGAGTGCGGCGTCTTCGGCGTGTTCGACAGCCCCGACGCGTCGGCCACCGTCGCGCTCGGCCTGCACGCCCTGCAGCACCGCGGCGAGGAGGCCTGCGGCATCGCCGCCTTCGACGGCCAGGGTTTCCACACCGAGCGGCACATGGGCCACGTGGCCGAGGCCTTCTCCGGCGGCGACCTGGCCGAGCGCCTGCCCGGCCGCTCCGCCATCGGCCACACCCGCTATTCGACCGCCGGCGCCAGCGTGTTGCGCAACGTCCAGCCGATGTTCGCCGACCTGGAGTCGGGCGGCGTCGCCCTGGCCCACAACGGCAACCTGACCAACTTCCTCACCCTGCGCGAGCGGCTGGTCTCCGAGGGCCACATCTTCCAGTCCACCTCGGACTCCGAGGTGATCATCCACCTGATCGCCATGTCGCGTAAAAGCCGCTTCGTCGATCGCTTCATCGAGGCGCTCAGCCAGATCGAGGGCGGCTACGCCCTGGTGGCGTTGACCAACAAGAAGCTGGTCGGCGTGCGCGACCCGCTGGGCATCCGCCCGCTGGTGCTGGGCGACCTCGCCGGCAAGCCGGTGCTGGCCTCCGAGACTCGCGCTCTGGACATGGTCGGCGCCCGGTTCGTGCGCGACGTCGAGCACGGCGAGATCGTGGTGATCTCCAACGACGGCGTCGAGAGCGTCAAACCCTTCCCGGCCGCCAAGGCGCGGCCCTGCGTCTTCGAATACGTCTACTTCGCCATGCCGGACTCGGTGGTGAACGGCCGCTCGGTCTACGACGTCAGGAAGCGCATGGGCCGGCGCCTCTCCGAGGAGAGCCTGGTCCCCGCCGACGTGATCGTGCCGGTGCCGGATTCCGGCGTGCCAGCCGCGCTCGGCTTCGCCCAGGCCGCCGGCATCCCCTACGAGATGGGCATCATCCGCAACCACCACCTGGGCCGCACCTTCATCCAGCCCAACCAGGACGCGCGCGCCCTCTCGGTGCGGATGAAGCACAGCCCCAACCGGGCGGTGCTGGCCGGCAAGCGGGTGATCCTGGTCGACGATTCCATCGTCCGCGGCACCACCACGGTGAAGGTGGTGAAGATGGTCCGCGAGGCCGGCGCCCGCGAGGTGCACCTGCGCTCGGCCTCGCCGGCCATCAAGTTCCCCGACTTCTACGGCATCGACATGCCCGAGCGCGAACAGCTGATCGCCGGGCGGATGACCGTGCCGCAGATGGCCGCCGAGTTCGGCGTCGACAGCCTCGCCTTCCTCTCGGTCGAGGGCCTCTACTGGGCGATGGGCGCGGGCCCGCGCGATCCGGCTTGCCCGCAGTTCACCGACCACTACTTCACCGGCGAATACCCCACCCGCCTGCTCGACCGCGAGATCGCCGAAGGCCGCAACGAACAGGTCGAGCGCCAGCTGTCGTTCCTGGTCGACGCTTGAGTTCCCCTCCCCCTGGAGGGGAGGGGTCAGGGGTGGGGGGCTCTCTCCGTTTGTCCGCAAATCCAGCCGAGACCACCGACCAGCCCGCGCCGGCCGGCAGCCCCCCACCCCCTGCCCCCTCCCCTCGCGGGGGAGGGGGTGAGCGCCCCTGGTGGCGCGGCTTGGCGCCTGACCGCTATGTGCTCGCCATCCTCGGCATGGTGGTGCTCGCCAGCCTCTTGCCGGTGCGCGGACCGCTGGCCGGCGACCTCGCCGTCTTCACCAAGCTGGTCATCGCCCTGCTGTTCTTCCTGCACGGGGCCAAGCTCTCGCGCGCCGCGGTGGTGGCCGGGATCACCCACTGGCGGCTGCACCTGGTCATCCTCGCCGCCACCTTCGCCCTCTTCCCGCTGCTGGGACTGGCGGCCATGTGGCTGCCGGCCGCCATCCTGCCGAAGACGCTGGCGACCGGCGTGCTCTTCCTCTGCTGCCTGCCGTCGACCGTGCAGTCGTCGATCGCCTTCACCTCGGTGGCGCGCGGCAACGTGGCGGCGGCGGTCTGCGCGGCCTCGGCCTCCAATCTGTTCGGCATCTTCATCACCCCGCTGCTGGTGGCGGTGACGCTGGGGGTGCGCGGCGCCGGCTCGCCGCTGGACGAGGCCGAGGCGATCGCCCTGCAGCTGCTGGTCCCGTTCGCCGCCGGCCAGGTCGCCCGCATCTGGATCGCCGGCTGGATGCAGCGGCATTCGAAGCTGGTGGGCCTCGTCGACCGCAGCTCGATCCTGCTGGTGGTCTACGGGGCCTTCAGCGAGGCGGTGGTGCGCGGCATCTGGGGCCAGGTCTCGGCGCTGCAGATCCTGCTGCTGATCGCCCTCTGCGCCGCCCTGCTCGGCGTGGTGCTGGCGCTGACCGCCTTCGCCTCGCGCCGCCTCGGCTTCGCCAAGCCCGACGAGATCGCCATCGTCTTCTGCGGCTCCAAGAAGAGCCTCGCCACCGGCGTCCCCATGGCCGGCATCCTCTTCCCGCCCGCCAGCGTCGGCCTGGTCGTGCTGCCGGTGATGCTGTTCCACCAACTCCAGCTGATGGCCTGCGCCGTCATCGCCCAGCGCTACGCTGCGCGACAGGAATGAATCTCCGCCCTCCGATGCGCGCCGCAGCCGTTTAGTCTCAACGCGGAGTTCGCTGAGGAGGCGCGGAGTTCGCGGAGTGCTCGCGGTCTTGGCGTTCCCAGCGCTCTTCTCTGCGTTCTCCGCGTTGAGACTAAACGCCTGACGGCGCTCCCTGTTTGCCGGTTAGCCGCGGCCCCGCTAGAAGCGCGCCATGCCTGACATTTCGTCCGACCAGCCCCTCGCCGGCCGCATCGCCCTCGTCACCGGGGCCACGCGCGGCATCGGGCGGGCCTGCGCGGTGGCGCTCGCCGAGGGCGGGGCGCACGTGATCGCGGTCGGGCGCACGCAAGGGGCGCTGGAGCAACTCGACGACGAGTTGGCGGCGGCCGGCCTGCATCGCCCCACCCTCGTGCCGCTCGACCTCACCGAGGGGGATTCGATCGACGCGCTCGGCTACGAGATCTTCCAGCGCCACAAGCGGCTCGACATCCTCGTGCACGCCGCCGGCATGCTGGGCGGGCTCTGGCCGGTGGCGCACGTCGATCCGAAGCTCTGGGACAAGGTGGTCGCCACCAACCTCACCGCCGCCTACCGGCTGATCCGCTCCACCGAGCCGCTGCTGCGCCAGAGCGAGGCCGGCCGCGCCATCTTCCTCACCTCCGGCCGGGCGGTGCGGCCGACGGCCTTCTGGGGCAGCTACGCGGCGACCAAGGCGGCGCTGGAGGCGATGGTGCGCTGCTGGGCCGACGAGATCGAGCACACCAAGGTGCGCGCGGTGCTGGTCGACCCGGGGCAGATGCGCACGCGCATGCGCGCCGAGGCCTTCCCCGGCGAGGACCCCGACACCCTCCCCGACCCGTCCGAGATCGGCCCTATGATCGTGGCGCTCGCGGCCCAGGCCGACCTCGGCCTGCCGACGGCTTCGGCGCTGTTTTCCGAGTGGAAGGCCGCGCACGCCCCGGCTTCGACCCGGAACCAGCCTTCGGCTTAGCGGCCGCCTTCGGCCTGGGCGCGGACTTCGGCTTGGGCGCAACCCGCCGGCCGCCGCCCTCGTCCGCATACGGATTGGCGCCGGACCGCACCGTCAGCCGGATGGGCGTACCCGGAAGGTCGAAGCTCTGGCGGATCGAGTTGACCAGGTAGCGGCGGTAGCTGTCCGGCATCGAGGCGGCGCGGTTGGCCATCAGCACGAAGGTCGGCGGCCGGGCCTTGGTCTGGGCGATGTACTTCGGCTTGGCGCGGAAGCCGGCGACGATCGGCGGCGGATGGCGGGCGACCGCCAGCTTCAGCCAGGTGTTGAGGTCGGAGGTCTTCACCTTGGTGGACCAGTCGGCGTGCGCCTTGGCCACCGCCGGCATCAGCCGGCCGAGGCCGCGCCCGGTCTCGGCCGAGAGCGCCACCATCGGCGTCCCGCGCAGCTGCGGCAGCATCCGCTCGGCGGTCTCCTGGCAGGCCTTCAGCCGCTCGCCCTGGTCCTCGACCAGGTCCCACTTGGCCAGCACGAACACCAGCCCCCGCCCCTCCCGCTCGACCAGGTCGGCGATCTGCAGGTCCTGGGTCTCGAACGGGTGGGTCGCGTCCATCACCAGGATCACCACCTCCGCGAAGCCGATGGCGCGGATCGCGTCCTGGGTGGAGAGCTTCTCCAGCGCCTCGGTGACGCGCGCCTTGCGCCGCAGCCCCGCGGTGTCGACCAGACGCACGCGGCGGCCGTCCCAGTCCCAGTCCACCGGGATGGCGTCGCGGGTGATGCCGGCCTCGGGCCCGGTGAGCAGCCGGTCCTCGCCGATCAGGGCGTTGACCAGGGTCGACTTGCCGGCGTTCGGGCGCCCGACGATGGCGATCCTGAGCGGCGCCTCGTCCGAGCCGTCCTCGGCGGCGTCCGCGGCCGGCCGCGCCGCGTCGATCGCATCGAACAGGTCCGAGAGCCCGGTGCCGTGCTCGGCGGAGATCGCCACCGCCTCGCCGAAGCCGAGCGAGAAGGCCTCCAGCGCGCCGGCGTCGGCGGCCTTGCCCTCCGACTTGTTGGCGGCCAGCACCACCGGCTTGCCGCGCCGGCGCAGCACCTCGGCGAACAGCTCGTCGAGCGGCGTCACCCCTTCGCGGGCGTCGAAGACGAACAGCGCCACCTCGGCCTCGTCGAGCGCCAGCTCGGTCTGGCGGCGCATGCGCGCTTCCAGGCTCTCGCCGTCGACGTCCTCGAAGCCGGCGGTGTCGATCAGCTCCAGGTCGATGTCGCCGAGCCGGCCGGTCCCGAAGCGCCGGTCGCGGGTGACGCCCGGCCGGTCGTCGACCAGGGCGAGCTTGCGCCCGGCCAGCCGGTTGAACAGCGTCGACTTGCCGACGTTGGGCCGCCCGACGATGGCGATCTTGACCATGCCGAGCGTCCTCAGGTCACCGGATGGCGATCAGGTCGGCCTTCTCGGTCGCCACATAGACCATGCCGCCCGCGGCGATCGGGCCCAGGAGGGCGTCTTCGCCGATCTTGATCCGGTCCTGCACTTCGCCGGTCTTCGGATTGATGGCGATGGCCTGGCCTTTGTCGGACACCATGATCAGCCGTCCGGAGGCGAGGATCGGGCTCGACCAGACCGCGTCGACCCGCTTGGGCGGCTTCTTGTGCTTCTTGGTCGCCGGCGGCGGGGCGTTGAGGTCGGTCAGCCAGTAGAGCTGGCCCGACTCCCGCGAGGCGCAGATCACCTGGCCGGTGTCGTCCACCGCGAACACCACGTCGCCGGCGGCCCAGGGGGTGGTGTAGCCCGACAGCGGCAGCTGCCAGTGCACGTCGCCGGTGCGCAGGTCGGTGTCGGCCATCACGTCGGCGTGGCTGATGGCGAATACGTCGCCCTTGTAGATCACCGGCCGCCCGGCGATGTCGCGGATCTCCGAAAGGGCGCTGGTGCGGGTGGTGTGCGACAGCGGCTGGTTCCACAGCTCGGTGCCGTTGTCGGCGCGCAGGGCCACCAGCTCGCCGGAAGCGAACGAGGCCACCACGGTGCCGTTGGCAACCGACGGGGCGGACGACACCAGCATCCGCGCCGGCTCGGTCAGCGCCTGGTAGGTCCAGTCCGGCGTGCCGTCGTTGGTGGAGAAGGTCAGCACCTCGTCGTCGACGTCGATGGCGTAGACCCGGCCCGCCGACACCGCCGGCGCGTCGTGGATCGGCGCGGCGGTGCGGGTCTCCCAGAGCACGCGGCCGGTGGCCGGATCGAGCTGCGCCACCAGGCGGAAGCCCGAGGTGACGTAGAGCTTGCCGTCGCTGTAGGCGAGGCCGCCGCCGAAGCCGTCCTTGTCGCGCTTGGCCTTGGGCCTGAGGTTGGTGCGCCACACCTGCCCGCCGGTGCGCTGGTCGTGCGCCGAGACCGTGGCGCCGGCGTCCATCACGAACACCTTGCCGTCGGCGGCGATCGGCGGGGCCATCACGTGCGAGCGGCGGCCGGACTTCTCGCCGAAGCTGCGGCGCCAGGCGATGCGGAAATCCGGCGCGGCGGCCACGTTCTCCACCGACGACTCAGGCGTGCCCCCGGCCAGCGGCCATTCGGCCATCGGCTGCGGCGGCGGCAGGTAGAAGTCCTGCCCCTTCAGCGAGCTGGACACCTTCAGCTGGTCGTTCAGCTCCAGCAGCGAGATACGCTGCGCCTCGTTGGCCTTGGACGCCTTCGGCGCCGGCCGGAACGGATTGATGCGGCTCATGGTCCCGCAGCCCGAGAGGGCCAGGGACGCGGCGGCGACCCCCACGACGAGGACGCGGGCGCTCAGTCGGGTCGTCATTGGGCGGCTCCGGCTGGAGATTGGGGCGCCTCGCCCTGGCTCGACGCCCCCGGCAAAGGCGGGGCGAGAGTCACCGGCGGCGGCGGCGGCATTGTGGCGGCAAGTTTCGCGGCTGCGACAGCGGTGGCCGCCTCGCCGTGGTCTATCAGGGCGCCGAGCAGCTGGCAGCGCTGGCGCATGTCTTCCGGCGCGCCGAGGCTGAGCTCGATCACGCCGCAGTCGCGCTTGGCGTCGTCCGCCTTGCCGGCCATCAGCTCGGCCATCGCCAGCGCCTCCTTGGCGAACAGCGAATAGGGCCGCTTCGAATCGGTCAGCGGCTGCAGCCGCGTCTTCAGCTGCGGCAGCGGCGCGGTGTCGAGCAGGGCGTCTGCGGCCTTCAGCCGCGCCAGGTCGCCGAAAATCTGGTTCGGCGCCGAGCTGGCGGCCGAATCGAACGCCTTCACCGCCGCGTCGGTCTTGTCCTGCGCCAGGTCGAGGTCGCCCTCCTGCAGCAGCGCCAGCGTGCGGTAGCCGGGCGCGCCGGCCTTCTCGGCCGACTGGAAGGCGGCGACGGCCCCGGCGGTGTCGCCCTGGCTCAGCGCGTCCACGCCCTTCTGGTAAGCGGCCCCGGCCGTCGCCAGATTGCGATCCTGCCAGGAGGTGTAGCCCCAGTAGCCAAGGTAGGCCAACAGGACGACAGCGAGGACGGCGATGACCCACGGGGTGACGCGTCGGATGAAGGAGGCGGCGGTCTCGGCGCGCAGCTCCTCATCCACTTCATCGAACAGATCGACCAATGCGCACTCCGGCCCGGGGCAAACGAGGCCGGGAACCTATCGTCAGGCGCCCTCGCCTGCAACGTGAGGCTTTCGCAGATCAGAAAGCAGATCGGAAAACGGCGCCGTACGCCATTGCGTACCGCAGTTTCGAAGGCTAACTGCGGCGCCTCACCCTATGTGATCAACGTTCTCAAACGAGCTATGGCCCGCCCGTGACCCTGACCGACGACACCAAGCCCGCTGCGAGCCCCGCGCCGGCGGCGGCCAAGTCCGCGATCGACAAGCAGGCCCTGCTCGGCAGGTACCGCGCCGAGCGCGACAAGCGCATGCGGGCCGACGGCAACGAGCAGTACCTGCGCGTCGCCGGCCATCTCGCCCACTATCTCGACGACCCCTACACGCCGAAGGCCGAGCGCGCGCCGAAGACCGACCACGTCACCTTCGCCTTCGTCGGCGGCGGCTTCGCCGGCCTCGTCACCGGCGCGCGGCTGGCCGAGGCGGGTGTGGGCGACGTGCGGATCATCGAGAAGGGCGGCGACTTCGGCGGCACCTGGTACTGGAACCGTTATCCGGGCGCCCAGTGCGACACCGCGTCCATGGTCTACATGCCGCTGCTGGAAGAGACCGGGCATCGGCCGACCGAGAAGTACGCCCACGCTCCGGAGATCCTGGCGCAGTGCCGACGGATCGGCGAGCAGTTCGGCCTTTATGACAACGCCCTCTTCCACACCGAGGTCACCGACCTGGAGTGGGACGCCAGCCGCTCGGTCTGGATCGTCCGCACCAACCGCGGCGACGAATTCACCGCCAGCTTCATCGGCCTCGGCACCGGCCCGCTGCACGTGCCGAAGCTGCCCGGCATCCCCGGCATCGAGAGCTTCAAGGGCCACTCGTTCCACACCAGCCGCTGGGACTACGACTACACCGGCGGCGATCCGCGCAGCGTCACCATGGGCGGCGCGCGGATGGAGAAGCTGGCGGACAAGCGCGTCGGCCTGATCGGCACCGGCGCCACCTCGGTGCAGGCCGTCCCCCACCTCGCCCGCGCCTGCAAGGAACTCTACGTCTTCCAGCGCACGCCCTCGTCGGTGGATGTGCGCGCCAACCAGCCGATCGATGCGGACTGGTTCGCCTCCATCGCCACGCCCGGCTGGCAGGCGCGCTGGCTGGAGAACTTCACCGCCAACCAGAGCGGCGGCTGGGCCGACGAAGACTGGGTGATGGACGGCTGGACCGACCTCTCGCGCCGCATCCGTTCGCGGATCATGCACCTCGCCCCCGACCAGCGGACCCCGGCCAACATGATGGCGGCGTTCGAGGACTCAGACTTCGAGAAGATGGAGGAGATCCGGGCGCGGGTGGACGCGATCGTCGCCGACGCTGGGACCGCGCAGGCCTTGAAGGCCTGGTACCGGCAGCTGTGCAAGCGCCCCTGCTTCCACGACGCCTACCTGCAGGCCTTCAATACGCCCGGAACCCACCTCGTCGACACCGACGGCCAGGGCGTCGAGCGGATCACCGAAAAGGGCCTGGTGGCCGGAGGGCGCGAGTACGAGCTGGACTGCATCATCTACGCGTCCGGCTTCGAGGTCGGCACCGAGTACAAGCGCCGCGCCGGCTTCGACGTCACCGGCCGCGACGGGCTGAAACTCTCCGAGGCCTGGGCGCGCGGCATGCGCTCCAAGCACGGGACCCACGTGCACGGCTTCCCCAACGCCTTCTTCGTGCAGCCGACCCAGGGCGCGAACCTGATCTCCAACGTGCCGCACAACCTCACCGAGGCCGGCCGCACCATCGCCCTGATCCTGCGCCGCGCGCTGGACGCCGGAGCCCGGGAGGTCGAGGTCACGCAGGAAGCGCAGGACGCCTGGATCGCCCTGCTGCTCACCGGCATGGGCCGGATGATGATGGGCTCGCCCGACTGCACGCCCGGCTACTACAACAACGAGGGCCAGCCGATGGGCGAAGGCGCGCGCTACAACGTCGGCTACCCGGCCGGCGCCACGGCCTACTTCCAGTACCTGGAGGGCTGGCGCAGCTCGGGCGACTTCGAGGGGCTGGAGTTTCGGCGGTAGGCGCGTGACGGCGGCTATTCCGCCATCGCCTCGCCCGAGCCGCCGAACTCCCTGGGGAAGTCCTTCAGCTTCGGCAGGCCGTCCCTCATCGGCAGCACCGTCTCGGCGTAGTTCACGTGGACGCCGGGCTGGAACGGCAGGTCCGGCAAGGTGGCGGCGAACACGTCCACGAGGCCGAGCGGCGGGTGATTGGTCATCAGGTGGCCACCGCACCTGGCGCAGTACCGGCGCTCGCTCAGCGGCGTCTTGGTGAACGTCGCGACGTGTTCCGCCCCGGCCACCACGCGCACGTCCTCCGGCCGCCAGAGGCCGAAGGCGTTCACCGGCCCGCCCGACCACGACCGGCAGGAGCGGCAGTGGCAATAGCCCATCGCCTGGGGCGCGCCGCTCGCCTCGATCCGCACTGCGCCGCAGAAGCACTCACCCTGGTAGGACATCGGCCCCTCTCCTCGCGCGCGCCGGCCCGCGGCGCCGCTTGCGGCCGCGATGCTAGCCGCACGGCCGGCGGAAGTCTGCCGACCTGGGGATGAGGGTCAGGCGTCTCGCGAGTAGACCTTGTACCGCGTCGGGGCGAAGCGGAGCGTGGCGCCGGGGTGGACGCCGGGCGGCGGCGCGGAGGCGCGGGCTTCGAGCTCGACGACCTCGCCCTCGACGCGGGCCTCGATCCGCAGCGCCGGGCCACGGGCTTGAGCGGCGCGAACCACCGCTTCCAGGCCCTCGGCGCCGAACTCCACTTCGTCGGGGCGGAAGTAGAGCTCTGCCGGGCCATCGGGCGCGTCGGCCGGCGCGCACCAGTCGCCGATCCGCAGGTGGCCGCCCTCTACCACCATCGGCAGCCGGCAGGCCGCGCCGAGGAACTCGTAGACGAAGGCGCTCACCGGATCGTCGTAGAGCGCCTGCGGGCGGCCGAGCTGGATCAGCGCCCCGTCCTTCAGGATCGCCACCCGGTCGGCGAGGCCGAGCGCCTCCTCCTGGTCGTGCGTGACGAAGACGGTGGTGACGCCGGCCGCATCGTGCACCTGCCGCAGCCAGCGGCGCAGGTCGCGGCGCACCTGGGCGTCGAGGGCGCCGAACGGCTCGTCGAGCAGCAGCAGGCGCGGCTCGATGGCCAGCGCCCGGGCCAGCGCCACCCGTTGCCGCTGGCCGCCGGAGAGCTGCGCCGGATAGCGGCCGGCGAGTCCGTCCAGCTGCACCAGCGCCAGCAGGTCGGCCACGCGCCGCTTGATCTCGGCCGCGACCGGCCGCTCGGCCGGGGGGCGCACCTTCAGCCCGAAGGCGATGTTCTCGCCCACGGTCATGTGGCGGAAAAGCGCGTAGTGCTGGAACACCATCCCGGCCCTCCGCCGCCGCGCGGGAATGGCCAAATAGTCCTCGCCGCCGAAGCGCACCTCGCCGGCGTCGAGGGTCTCCAGCCCCGCCAGCACCCGCAGCAGCGTGGTCTTGCCGGAGCCGGAAGGGCCGAGCAGCGCCAGGAACTCCCGGTCGGCGGCCGCGAAGGAAACGTCGTTCAGCGCCGGATAGCGGCCGAACGACTTGCAGAGGCCCCGCACCTCCAAGGCCAGCGCCTCATCGTCGGCGGGCAAGGGCGAGCTCACTGGAATAGCGCCATGCTGGACCTGGAAGCCGGGGAGCGAGGCTGCCACGAAGGCGTCCCGCAATGACGCCATTGTAGAGCGCCTGGGTGCGCCGGGGCAAAGCTCGGCCGTCGCCGCGAACCGGCCTCAGAAGGCCGCCTGGGTGCGAACCGCGATGGCGTTGTAGGTCTGGCCGATCTGCGCGCCGGTCGGCGTGCCATAGAGCGCCGCGTTGGGCGACAGTCGCGCGACGTCGACGTGGTCGAGGTCGAACATCATGTGGAAGACCGGGTTCGGGTACCAGTTGAGCCCGATCGACCAGATCCGCTGGTCGCCGCCGCGGATCGCGTCGGCAGCCGGCGCCGTCCCTGGCAGCCCGGCGTGGAAGTCGAGATCGGCCTCGGAGTAGCGCGCCGCCAGCTCCCAGGCGCCCCAGGTTCCCTTCTTCAGCGAGAAGGGATGCGCGATCGACGGGCCGTCGAAGGCCGCGCTGCTGGCGTTGTAGAGCCGGCGCTCGCCGGTGATCAGCCACGAGCCCTCGACGTACCAGCCGCCGAAGGTCGGGTCGGGCTGGCCGTCGGCGCGGGCGACGTGGATGGTCTCCGCCTCGCCTTGCAGGAATAGCGGGCCCTTCTGCGCCGCCAGCTCGACACCCAGCGTCGAGGCGTCGCGCGCCGGGATGACGCCAGTGTCGATGAACTGGGTCCCGTCGACGCGCAGCTCCGGCGTGTCGCGCAGCCGCAGGCCGAAGCCGGAGTTGGGGATCAGGCCGTTGCTCCCCGGGCCGGCGGTGTCGCCCGGCCGGTCGACGTAGCTGCCGTGCGCCCCGAGGTTCACCCGCCAGTCGGACCCGTGGAACGGCGTCACCACCCCGCGGCCGACCAGGCCGACCTGATCGCCGAAGGTCTGCGCCGTGCCGACGTTGCCGGTGGTGGTCGAGGTGATCGCCGTGCCGGTGTTGACCACGCCGATCGTGCGGCCGGTGACGTCGGCGGAGACGAACCACAGGCTATCGTAGGCGAAGGCCCCGGCGCCGATGCGGGTGTCGCCGGCCGCCAGGCTGCGCGCCACGTCGGCGATGCCCGGCCGCTCGAGGAACAGCTGCCAGTTGGTCGACATCTGGTCCTCCAGCCCGATCGGCTGCGCCCAGGCGCCGGCGCGGAAATGGAACGGCTTCAGGCCGGAGTACTGCGCCCAGGCTTCGTAGAGCTGGCCGGCGTCCTCGACGCCGGAGCCGCTGAAGTCGAACAGCATCCGATAGTCCCAGTCGCCGTAGGCCGTGCCGTCGAAGCCGATGCGGGCGCGGCGCCAGTCCGTGCCATCCTTCAGGTCGCGGGCATGGGCGGCGTCGACGTTGGCCGCCGACGCGCCGAGCGCCGGGCCGGCGCGGCGCAGGTCGGTGGCGGTCGGGCCCGGCGCCGACTGGAAATAGGCCGCGGTGTCGAGCTGGATCTGGCCGCGCAGCGCCGCGGTGAACTGGCCGTCGGCGGTCGAGAAGGTCGGCCGCCCGTTCGGGAAGCTGACCTTGGGCGCGCCGGCCTCGGGCTGCCGCACGTCGTCGATCTGCTGGACGCTGGTCGCCTTCAGGTCGGCGACCTGGGCTTGCAGCTGGCCCACCTCGCTCTTCAGCTCGGCGTTCTCCTGCTTCAGCGCCTGCGTCTGCTGCACCTCGCCCTGCAGGGCCGCCACCGCGGCCTCCAGCTTGGCGAGGCGCGCGTCGCGGGCGTCGTCCGCCGGCGTGGCCGCGGCGGCGCCGGCGATGGCGAGCGCGGCCAGGCTGGCGCTCGCGGCGAGGGCGATGCGGCGCTGCGGCTGGGATGGCATGGCGATCGGTCCTCGTCGTCGATGGGCCGACCTTAGCCGTCACTCCTACTTATTCGATGGAATTTATATGGCGCAGGCGGCAGATTTCCTGCGGACCGCCGGGCCGCGTTCCCCCGCGACGATTCGCGCCCCGCTTGCCGGTTTGTTTACTCCGGCCGCTCTACCCTGTGAGCCCTCAACCAGAGAGTGCTCATGTCGGGCGAGCCTGAGACGCTGTTGATCAACGCCGGCGCAGCGAAGGTCACCGCCTGGTTCCTCGAAAACAGCCTCGACGCCTACATCTGCGTCCAGGACGGCAAGATCGGCTGGGTCAACGAGACCTGGACGCAGATCACCGGCTGGGCCAGGCCGCAGTCGATCGGCCGCCCCTACGCCGACTTCCTGTTCCGCGACGAGGCCGGCGCCGTCACGGCCGACCTGGACGCCCTGCCCTTTGGTGGCCGCGGCGTCATCACCCACCGGATCGCGGCCAAGTCCCGCGGCGTCATCTGGGTGCGCTGCCACGCCGTGCGCGGCGCCGGCGGCTGGGTGCTGATGATCCTGCGCGACATCACCGCCGAGCGGCAGCGCGAGGTCGACAACGAGCAGGCCCGCGGCATCGCCACGCTGGTCCGCGAGACCGCAGGGATCACCACCTGGCGCTACGATGCGGATGAGGACCGCTACGAGATCGACCCCGATTTCACCGACCACAGCCGGCGCCCGGACGTGGCGCACTCGGGCGACTCGCAGCGGCAGCTGATCCACCGCGACGACCTTGGGCGCGTCACTATGCAATTCGCCGCCAGCGTCGTCACCGGCGAGCCGGGCGAGGCGGAATACCGCATGCGGATCGGCGACGACCGCCGATGGCGGCGTACTCGGGCGGCCTGGCGCGGTCTGCGCCGCCGGCCGTCGGGCCGCTGGGACGTCCTCGGCGTCAACGCCGACATCAGCGAGATCGCCGACGCCCGCGACGCGGCGCTGAAGGGCGAGGAGGCGGCGCTGGCCGCCGCCGAGGCCAAGTCGCGGTTCCTGGCCAACATCAGCCACGAGTTCCGCACGCCGATGAACGGTGTGCTGGGCGTGCTGCACCTGATCAAGGCCGACCCGCCCGCCGCCGAGCGCCGGCGGCTGGTCGACCAGGCGCTCAGCGCCGGGACCGGCCTCTCGGACATGCTCAACGACATCATCGACTACGCCGACATCGAGGCCGGGCGCCTGGCGCTCACCGCCGAGCCGCTCGACCCGGTCGAGGCCCTGGCCAGCATCATCGCCATGTTCCGCCCGCAGGCGGACGCCAAGAGCGTCGCGCTGGACGTGCTCAGCGCCGCCGACGTCGGCTGGATCGCCGCCGACGCGGCGCGGCTGAGGAAGCTGTTCTTCCACCTGGTCAGCAACGCCGTGAAGTTCACCCACCGGGGCCGCGTCGAGGCGCGGCTCAGCGCGGCGGGCGACGGCGAGGCGCGGCGGCTGCGGCTGGAGGTCCAGGACACCGGCGTCGGCGTCGCGCCGGAAGCCGAGGGCCGGCTATTCAAGCGCTTCAGCCAGGCCGACAGCTCGGTGACCCGCGAGTACGGCGGGCCGGGCCTGGGCCTCGCCGTCACCCGGCGCCTGGCCGAG
>DASXEN010000010.1:0-8343 GCA_036490095.1 Caulobacteraceae bacterium | reverse complement strand
AGTAGCGTCAATGGCTTACCCCAACGTGGGTGCGACCCCTCATCCGTCGCCTGCGGCGACACCTTCTCCCGCAAGGGGAGAAGGAAGCCGAGCGCAACCCCATGTTTTTGAATTGATTTCTAGATGTGTGCATCCCTAAGCCGCTTCGCGGGGCAGGAACAAGGATATCGCTCCTCACCCGTACCGAAGAGTACGGGGGAGGTGGATCGGCGCGCGTAGCGCGGCGAGCCGGAGGGGGCGCAAAGGCCGGGTCAACGATGGACGGGGGCCGCCTTTCGCGGCTATCCCCTCGCCGATGACGGCGCTGGAGGGTGCGCGGGCCCTGATCCGCGAGATTCCGCTGGAGAACATCTCCAGCCTGGCGGGGGGCCGCTTCGGCGACGCGTCGATCATCCCGCTGTGGTTCGGCGAGGGCGATGTGCCGGCGCCGGCCTTCATCGGCGAGGCGATGGCCCGCGCCATCGCCGCCGGCCAGGTGTTCTACACCCACCAGAACGGCATCCCGCAGCTGCGGCAGGCGCTGGCCGACTACCTCAGCGGGCTCGGCGCACGGCCGGTGACGCCGGACCGGATCACCGTCACCTTCAGCGGCATGAACGCCATCATGCAGGCCATCCAGCTGACCTGCGAGCCGGGCGACAACATCGTGGTGGTCGACCCGGTCTGGCCCAACTTCGCCGGCATGGCCAAGGTGCAGGGCTGCGAGGTGCGCTCGGCGCGCATGGAGCTGGGCCAATCCGGCTGGCGGCTCGACCCCGAGAAGGTGGTCGCGGCGATGGACGCGCGCACCCGCTGCGTCTTCTTCGCCTCGCCCGGCAATCCCACCGGCGCCATGGTCCCGCTGGAGACGCAGGCGGCGCTGCTGGCGGCCTGCCGCGCCCGCGGCGTCTGGCTGGTCGCCGACGAGGTCTACAACCGCCTGGCGTTCGGCCGCGCGAGCGCCCCCACCATCCTCGACATCGCCGATCCCGAGGACCGGCTGATCGTCATCAACAGCTTCTCCAAGTCGTGGGCGATGACCGGCTGGCGGCTCGGCTGGATGGTCCACCCGCCCTCGGTCGGCCCGACCCTGGCGATGATCACCCAGTACACCACCAGCGGCGTCACCACCTTCCTGCAGCACGCCGGCGTCGCCGCCGTCCGCGAGGGCGAGCCGTTCGTCGCCTGGATGCGCGGCTATTGCGAGGCGGGCATGGACATCGTCTGCGACGCGCTGGAGCGGCTGCCGCGGGTGCGCCTGGGGCCGCGCCCACAGGCCGGCATGTACGCCTTCTTCGAGATCGACGGCCTGCCCGACAGCCGCGAGGCCTGCCTCGACATCCTCAGCAAGACCAGCGTCGGCCTCGCCCCCGGCCACTTCTTCGGCCCCGGCTCGAACGGCTTCCTGCGCGCCTGCGTCTGCCGCGCCCCGGAGGTGCTGCACGAGGCGATGGACCGGCTGGCCCCGGCGCTCTCCTGAAGCGCGCGATCCCCTCACCCTCCCACGATGCTGCGCATCGCGGGCCCCTCCCTCTCCCTTTGGCAGAGGTCTATTCCTTTCACCTCTCCCATCGGGAGAGGGAGGGACCCATTGCGAAGCAATGGGGGGTGAGGGGATCGGGCGCTCCCGGAGAAGCCACCTCCCAAACCGCCCATTAACCCTGACCCGGCATGCTGGGGCGTCCCATGCGCCGCGCCCCGCCACATCGTCGTCGTCAGCATCCGCTCATGCGCCTCGGCATCGCCGGCGCGGGGTTCCTGGTGCTGGTCGTCGTCTGGAAGCTGACCAGCGCCGAGCCGGCCGGCGCGGCGGCCATCGAGGCGGCGGCCGACGCCGCGCCGGCCGACTACGTGCCCGAGGACAGCGACAGCGGCCCCATCCCCGTCACCATCGACCCGCTGGCCGAGGCGGACGCGCCGGCGCCCGGCCGGCCCGGCGCGCCGCTCGACTTCCTGCGCGTGACCTCGTCGTACGGCATGCGCCGCCACCCGATTCTCGGCTTCACCCGCATGCACCAGGGCGTCGACTTCGCCGCCCGCGAGGGCGCGCCGGTGCTGGCCGCCGCCGACGGGATCGTCACCGACGCCGGGCCGGCCGGCGGCTACGGCAACCTGGTCCGCATCCGCCACGCCGGCGGCTGGGCCACCGGCTACGCCCACCTCTCCGCCTTCGCCCCGGGCGTGGTCCGCGGCGCGCGGGTGCGGCGCGGCGAGGTGATCGCCTTCGTCGGCCACACCGGGCTGGCGACCGGCCCGCACCTGCACTTCGAGGTCAGCCTCGACGGCATCAAGCTCGACCCGATGACCACCCCCTTCGGCGGCGCGCCTGACCCGCACGCCGGCGCCTACGCCAGGCTGCGCGGCGCGCTGGGCGCCGACGCGCCGGCCTAGGGCCAGGCCCCTCACCTCACCTCTCCACACCTTCGGCGGGGAGAGGGCTACTGAGAGGATGACGGCGGCTTCGGCGTCGATGAAGCATGCCTGCGAATGGTATCCCTCTCCCCGGAACGGGGAGAGGTCGAGCGGACGCGCCAGCGTCCGGCCGGGTGAGGGGCCGCCGCCGCGGGCGGCGAGATAGCGCTTGCGCCCGCCAGGCGATTGCGCACGGAATGTCCCAGAGAAGACCGCCCACAAAGAAGGCGGCGTCCGCGATGGGAGCCTTTCCGACATGACCGACATCCAGGACCAAGCGCGCGCGCTGGAGCGCACCGAGATCGTCGCCACCAGCAACGGCCCGGTGCGCGGCTATCGCGACGGGTCGCTGCAGGTCTTCAAGGGGCTGCGCTACGCCGCCCCGCCGCTCGGGGGCTTGCGCTTCCAGCCGCCGCAAAAGCCTGCGCCCTGGAGCGAGCCGGCCGACGCGATCACGCTCGGCGCGCCGGCGATCCAGGTCGGCATACCGCCGGGCGAGACCACCGGCGGGCGCAGCGCCGGCGATCCGCCCGCGCCGGGCCAGCCGGGCACCGACGAGGACTGCCTCTTCATCAACGTCTGGACGCCGGGGCTGACTGGCAAGCGACCGGTGATGGTGTGGCTGCACGGCGGCGGCTTCGCCAACGGCTCCGGCGGCGCGGCCATGTACGACGGCGCGGCACTGGCCCGACGCGGCGACGCGGTGCTGGTGACGGTCAACCACCGGCTCAACGTGTTCGGCTACCTCGCCCTCGGCGACCACGGCGGCCACGCCTCGTCGGGCGAGGCCGGCATGCTCGACACCGTCGCGGTGCTGGAGTGGGTGCGCGACAACATCGCGGCCTTCGGCGGCGATCCGGCCAATGTGACCATCTTCGGCGAGAGCGGCGGCGGCATGAAGGTCTCGCTGCTGCTGGCCATGCCGGCCGCCAAGGGCCTCTTCCACCGCGCCATCGTGCAGAGCGGGCCGTGGCTGAAGGCGGTCAGCCGCGAGGCGGCGTCGAAGTACGCCAAGGCCTTCCTCGACCAGCTCGGCGTCGAGCCCGGCAAGCTGGAGACGCTGGCCACGCTCTCGGCCGCCGAAATCCAGGCCGCCGCGGCCGCGGTCAGCTCCGGCAACGTGATCGGCGGCTTCAGCCCGTCGGTGGACGGGATCGCCCTGCCCTCCGGCCCGTTCGACCCGGCCGCGCCGGCCGTCAGCGCGGACGTGCCGGTGCTGATCGGCACCAACAAGGACGAGGCGACGCTGTTCCTGTTCGCCGACCCGAAGTTCGGCGACTACACAGAGGAGGACCTGGCCAGGCGCGCCAAGGCCTCCGCCGGCGACCGGGCCGAGGCGCTGATCGCCGCCGCCCGCGAGGCCTTCCCCGACTATTCGCCCAGCCACCTGGCTTCGGCGGTGCAGACAGCCGGCATGTTCTGGGGCGACTCCATCCGCCTAGCCGAGCGCAAGGCCGCGCAAGCTGGCGCGCCGGTCTACATGTACCTGCTGGAATGGGAGACGCCGCGCGGCCGCGGCAAGCTGCGCGCGCCGCACGCGCTGGAGATCCCGCTGGTGTTCGACAACGTCGAGACCGCCCGCAACTTCGTCGGCGCCGGCGACGACCCGCAGACGCTGGCCGAGCAGATGAGCGAAGCCTGGCTCGCCTTCGCCCGCACCGGCGGCCCCACCACGGCCGCCCTGCCCGACTGGCCGCCCTACGAGCCGGCGCGGCGGGCGACGATGGTGTTCAACCTCGAGAGCCGCGTGGTGGAGGACCCGTATCCGGGGCTGCGCAAGGCGGCGCACGGGTAGGTTTCTGGAACCACGACGAACGGACCGCGCGCCTCACACCCATCCAGTGTCATCCCGCAAGCGAGCGTAGCGAGCTGTCCGGGACCTACTTCCCACAGCGGCGCTGAGGAGATCCCGGATGACTCCGCTGCGCGGGTCTCCGGGATGACATGGTCAGGTGAATGAAGTGCAGGTCCCCTTTTTCCGTGTTTGCCGTGGTTCAAGAGACCGCCGTCCGCGCCTCGGGGGCTACTCGTCCAGCGCCAGCAGCGCGAAGCTCGCGAGCCAGTGTTCGCCCATGTAGTGGTCGGCCAGATGCGGCAGCGCGGCGTCGAGGTGGCGTTCGGCGGCGGCCTCCAGGCATGCCCGCAGCGGCGTCGGCGCGGCGGCGGCCAGATGGCGCCAGCACCAGGCGCGGCTGAGGTTGAGGCCGTCGAGGTGGGCGATCTGGCCGTCGCTGCGGTCGCTGACCTCGGCCGGCTCGAACAGCGCCGCCGGCTGGCCCTTGGCGAGGCGCGGCAGGAAGGCGGCGAACCAGGCGGCGAAGTCTTCGGCGGGCGCCAGCCGGCGCAGGCACTCGGCCTCCATCAGCGTCGGCGACAGGAAGTCGATCCCGCTCGGCTCGAACGGCCGCGCGTCTGCGTCGGCGCCGTACCAGCGCTGCGCGGTCGCGGCCAGCAGCGCGCCGAAGCCGGGATCGGCGGCGAACGGCGCATAGCGGTGCGCCAGCGCCAGGGCGAAGGCGGAGCTGCCGTGGGCGCCGACCCGGGTCGGGTAGGTCGCCTTGGCCAGCCAGGCGGCGAAGCGCGCCTCGAACGCCTGCGCCAGCGGCCGCAGCGCCGCCGCCCAGCGCCGGCCGCCGACCCTCTCGTGCGCCTCCAGCTCGGCCTGCAGCATCAAGAGCCACGCCCAGCCATAGGGCCGCTCGAAGCCGCCGGCGCCGGGCCGGGCCAGGTAGGCGAGCTCGGCGGCGACATTGGCCTCGGTGAGCGCCTGATCGAGCCAGGCGCCGATCGCCGGGCCCGACGGCAGGTCCGCGAAGCGCCGCGCGAGCCTCGCCAGCAGCCAGTGGCCGTGCACGGCCGAGTGCCAGTCGAAGCTGCCGTAGAAGATCGGATGCAGCGCCCGCGGCCCGGCCAGGTCGGCCTCGCCGCTCAGCACCTGATCGAGCTTGTTGGGATATTCCCGGCCGACATGGCCGAGCGCGATCGAGGCGAAACGTTCAGCCAGCGAGGTCGTCAAAATCCGCAAGATTTCGCCCTTCGCCATGGCCGCGAAAGCAGTGCTATAGCGTCCGCGCGAGTTGTAGCGGGAGAAAACAGCATGCGTTCAAGCGTCCTGGCCGCCCTGTCGGCGGCCCTGACCCTGTTTCCGATGGTGGTCCTGGCCCAGGCCGGCGACGCCGGCCCCGACAGCGGCATGGCCGCCGAGAACCGGGCGGCGGCCACGGCCAGTCCCCACGGCCGCTCCGAGGCGGCGCGCGAGCCGACCCTGGCCGAGCGACTGGCCACTGGCGGCGAGGATCAGGGGGCTCGCGGACCGGACGCCAACTGCGAAGGCCACGCCGGCGCGGCCCCCAGCCCGCAGGCCGGCGAGAGCGGCGGCACGCCGCGCGGCGACGCCCGCGCCGACCGCGCCCGCTGCCGCAAGCTGACCGACGCCGACATCGCCACCGCGCCGATCCACGAGGTGCGCGTCGCCTCGCGGCACACCGCCACCATCGGCGGGCGCCCGCTGGCCTACACCGCCACTGCCGGCACGCTGACCCTGCGCGACGACGAGGGCAAGCCGACCGCCAGCATGTTCTACGTCGCCTACACCACCGGCGAGCCGCACCGGCCCGTGACCTTCCTCTACAACGGCGGGCCCGGCTCCTCGACGCTGTGGCTGCACATGGGCTCGCTCGCACCCGTCCGTGTGCTGACCGACAGCCCTCAGCCCACCCACAACGCGCCCTATGACGTGGTCAACAACGACTCCAGCCTGCTGGACAAGTCGGACCTGGTGTTCATCGACGCAGTCGGCGCCGGCTATTCGCGCCCGGTCGGCGACACCAAGCTGGCGGCCTTCTGGGGCACCGACCAGGACATCGACGCCTTCGCCCGCGGCATCGAGCGCTGGCTGACCATCAACGGCCGCTGGAACGCGCCGAAGTTCCTGTTCGGCGAGAGCTACGGCACCACCCGCTCGGCCGGCCTTTCCTACCGGCTCGAGCAGGACGGCGTGCAGCTGAACGGCGTGATCCTGCTCTCCTCGATCCTCAACTACGGCCGCCGCCAGCCCGGCTTCGACCAGGAGATGATCAACTACCTGCCGAGCTACGCCGCCATCGCCGCCTACCACCACAAGCTGGCGGCCACGCCGACCGACATGGCCGCCTTCCTGAACGAGGTGCGCGACTTCGGCCGCGGGCCCTACGCCGCGGCGCTCTCCAAGGGCCAGCTGCTCGGCGACGCCGAGCGCCGGGCGGTGGCCGAGAAGCTGGCCGGCTACATCGGCCTGCCGGTGCAGTACGTGCTCGACAGCAACCTGCGCATCCCGCCCGGCCGCTTCCGCAAGGAGCTGCTGCGCGACCAGCGGCTGACGCTGGGCCGCTACGACGCCCGCTTCACCGGCCAGGACGTCGACGCCGCCGGCGAGGAGCCGGAGTACGACCCCTCCGACACCGGCATCACCGGCGCCTTCGTGGCCGCCTTCCACGACTACCTGACCCGCGACCTCGGCTACGAGACCAACCTCTCCTACCGGCCGACCTACTATTCGTCGGGGACGCGCTGGGACTTCACCCACAAGGCCCAGGACCTGGGCGGCGGCGGCTATTCCAACCAGGCCGACGTGGCGCTCGACCTCTCGCAGGCGATGCGCGAGAACCCGCACCTGCTGCTCTACTCGCTGAACGGCGTCTACGACCTGGCGACGCCGTTCTTCGGCACCGAGTACGACCTCGGCCACATGCAGCTGGACCCGCAGGTGCGCGGCAACGTGCGCTTCGCCTACTATCCGTCCGGCCACATGGTCTACCTGAACCCCGACGCGCTGAAGTCGATGAAGGCCGACCTCGCCAAGTTCTACGACGAGGCGGCGCCGGCGCGGTGAGGTAGTTCGTCTGGCGCCGTAACCCCTCACCTTCCCACGCCGCCGCGTCGCGCCGCCGCGGGCCCCTCCCTCTCCCTCCGCGAGAGGTGAGAGGACGCCGCAGCAAATCACCTCTCCCGCAGGGAGAGGGAGGGGCCCGACGGCGTAGCCGTTGGGAGGGTGAGGGGTTGCGGCGCTCGCCGCACTTCCCGAAGCGACGAAACTCCCCTACCCAGCGGCCATGCCCCCCACTCCCGCCGCCGAGGCCGCGCGCCGGCGCACGTTCGCGATCATCAGCCACCCGGACGCCGGCAAGACCACGCTGACCGAGCACCTGCTGCTGGCCGGCGGGGCGATCCGGGCGGCGGGGGCAGTGCGCGCGCGCGGCGAGCAGCGGCGCACCACCTCGGACTGGATGAAGATCGAGCGCGAGCGCGGCATCTCGGTCTCGGCCAGCGTGATGACGTTCGACCACGCCGGGCTGATGTTCAACCTCCTCGACACCCCCGGCCACGAGGACTTCAGCGAGGACACCTACCGCACCCTGACCGCCGCCGACGCCGCGGTGATGGTGCTGGACGCGGCCAAAGGCATCGAGCCGCAGACCCTGAAGCTGTTCGAGGTCTGCCGGCTGCGCGACATCCCCATCGTCACCTTCATCAACAAGATGGACCGCGAGGCGCAGGACCCGTTCGCGCTGCTCGACGAGATCGGCTCGAAGCTGGCCCTCGATCCGGCGCCGCTCTACTGGCCGGCGGGCTCCGGGAACCGCTTCAAGGGCGTGCTCGACCTGCGCCGCCAGCAGTTCCTGCGCTACGACCGCAACGCCGCGGCCAAACCGGCGCCGGTCGCCTTGCGCTCCAACGCCATCGTCCAGCACCTCGACCCCGACGAGCAGGGCGAGCTGGAGGAAGGGGCGATGCTGGTGACCGAGGCCGCCAAGCCGTTCGACCCGGAGAGCTTCCTGGAAGGGCACATGACCCCGGTGTTCTTCGGGTCGGCGCTGCGCCATTTCGGCGTCGACGAGCTGCTGGAGGGGCTGGGCGCCTACGCCCCGGCGCCGAAGCCGGTCGCCGCCCGCCGGGCCGGCGCCGAGACCCACG
>DASXEN010000006.1:0-23015 GCA_036490095.1 Caulobacteraceae bacterium | reverse complement strand
TGGGTGAAGAAGCGGAAGATCTGGGTGAGCAGGTTGCGCTCGCGGTCGTTGAGCTTGGCCGCCCAGTCCTTGCAGTCCTCGCCCAGCGGCACCTCCTCGGGCATCCAGTGCACCTGCTGCTGGCGCTTCCAGAAGTCGTAGGCCCAGGGGTAGCGGAACGGCTTGTAGGCGAACGAGGGGGTGAGCAGGCCAGGCAGGGCGCGGAGGTTGGACGACTGGGTCATGGGCGGCGGCGGACTTTCGCTGGCTCGAATCGACGACGTGGCGATGAGGGGAGAGAATGCCAAGCCGGGCGGCGGACGGGCAAGAGGGCGATTAGCGACATATTGCGTCATGGGTAGGGCGTGGCCACAATATGTTGTGGAGAGTGTGGGGATTTCTTTAAAGGGCGCCCCCAGGTTCGAGCTGGCCGCAGGCCTAAGCGCCGGCGGCGCGCGCCATGCCGGACGGTTTCGCGCCCTGCAACCGCCTCTGCCTGGGTCCCGGCGGGCGCCGGGATGAGCGGGGGTGGTGGGGGTGGTGGCGGGGCTCACATTTCAAAAATGGACGGGGTCCGGGGGCCATCCGCTAACCCATGGTAACCGCGAACCGTGCTTGGTTAGGGGCGCCAACAGCAGGGTTGGGGCGATGGTTGTGGAACAACGAACTTCTCGCGATGGTTATCGCAGCTGGACGGCAGGCTGCGGGATGACGAGGGACGAGGCGGGGGCGCCGGGGCTGGCGGATCCGCGGCCCGCGGTGCTGGTGGTCGAAGAGAACGTCATCGTGCGGATGGCGCTCTGCGAGAGCCTGCGCGCCGCCGGGTGCCGGGTGATCGAGGCCTTCGGGCCCGAGGACGCGGTGAAGGTGCTGCGCGCCGACGCCGGCATGGACGTGATGCTGACCGAGCTCGCCCTGCCAGGGGTGATGAACGGGGTGCAGCTGGCCGGCCTGGCGCGCTCGCTGAAGCCGCAGCTGGAGGTGATCATCACCTCCGACGACCTGCTGGACAGCGACGGCCACCACCTGACCCTCTACGAGTTCATGGGCAAGCCCTACACCATGGGCCGCCTGGTGGAGCGCATCCGGGCGCTGACGGGGCGTAGCCTCTCTGCCCCCTAGGGGGAAGCGGCGCCCGGACTTGTATCCGGGGGCCGAAGGGGGTCTCCGGCGCCGGCCGGCTGGCGCCGCTGACCCCCTCACCGGCTTCGCCGGAGCTCCCCCTGAGGGGGAGCAGAGGGACTGCTGACGTTGTTGGGCGCCGGCTTCGCCGATCCCTCGGGAGCGAGGAGGACCCAGCCCATGAGCGAATACGTGGTGTACGGGGCCGCGGGGAGCGGCTCGGTGATGGTGGAGGCGGCGCTGACGCTGCTGGGGCTGCCGTACCGGGTGGTGGATGCCTCGATCGATCCGGCGGCGCCCGACGCGGCGCTGGCGCGGGTCAACCCGATGGGGCAGGTGCCGGCGCTGGTGCTGCCGTCGGGCGAGCTGATGACCGAGAGCGCGGCGATCCTGATCTGGCTGGCCGACGCGCATCCGGAGGCGCGGCTGGCGCCGACCATGGCCGGCGCGGCGCGGCCGGCCTTCCTGCGCTGGATGGCGTTCGTCTCGGCGGCGATCTACTCGCTGTACTGGCTCCGCGACGACCCCGGCCGGCTGGTGGACGACGCCGCCGTCGGCGCGGAGCTGAAGCGGCGCACCGGCGAGCGTATCCTGGCCTGCTGGGGGATGATGGACGGCCAGGTCGACCCCGGCCGCTACATCCTCGGCGACGACCTCACCGTGCTCGACCTCTACGTCACCGTGGTGTCGCGCTGGGCCTCGCGGCGGCGGCGCTTCTACGCGGCGGCGCCGAAGCTGGCCGAGGTGGTGCGCCGGGTGGACGCCGACCCGCGTCTGGCGGACTTCTGGGCGGCGCGGTTCCCGTTCGAGGACGGCTGGGAGGGGTAAGGCAGAGGCCCCTCCCGCGCCGCCCGCGGGCGTCAGGCGCCGGGCGGCGGCGCGGCTTGCGGTCCGGCTTGCGGTCCGGCTTGCGGTCCCTGGCAGGCGCCGGCCACCCAGACGTAGCGGCTCTGGTCGGCGCGCCAGACCCAGCTGCCGCAGGCGGCGGGCGGCTGCGCGGTCTCGGCGCCGGGCGCCGGCGGGGGCGGCGGGCCGTCGTAGTCGTAGCCGTCCCAGTAGGGATCGTAGGGGCCGTACCAGCCCGGATAGCCCCAGAACCACGGATCGGCGGCCAGGGCGAAGCCGAGGCCGAAGAACGGGAAGAAGCCGCCGCGGAAGTGGTGGAAATGTCCGAAACCGCCGCGGGCGAAGCCGCCGTGGCTCCAGCCGCCGCCGTGGCTCCAGTGGCCGCCGCCCATGTGGCCGCCCCCCATGTGGCCGCCATGCCCGGAATGTTGTGCGCTCGCGGCTGCCGGCGCGGCCAGGAGGGCCACGGCCGCCAGCGCGCTGACGAGTCTCGTCATCGTCCAGCCTCCATATCGATCCCTCACCCGTTGATGTAATACGTGACAGGCGCAGATGGCGAGGGACGAATGCGCAACTGTTGGTGAGGAGTTTGAATTCGATGAACTTTCCCCGCATCGCCCCGACGCTGGCGGGGGCCCTGGCCGCCGCCGCGCTGATGGCCGCCGGCGCCTCGCCGGCCCCGGCCCTGGCCCAGTCGGAGCCCAACTTCGCCGCCCTGCACGACGCCCTGCACCTGACGTCCGACCAGGAGGAGGCATGGCGCGACTTCGTCGCCTCCAGCCAGCCCAGCGCCGACGACGAGGCGCGCGAGCGCAGCGCCCAGCAGATGATGCCCTCGCTGCGCGCGCCGCAGCGGGTGGACCTGACCGTCGCCGCCATGCAGGCGCAGCTGGAGACGATGCGCGCCCGCGGCGCGGCGCTGAAGGCCTTCTACGCGCGGCTGACCCCGGCCCAGCAGCTGATCTTCGACCGCCAGACCGCCCAGCGGCCGGCGGAGGACGAATAGCGGCCGCTCTCGAAAGCGTCGCACGGCCCAGTTACAAGGCCGCATGAGCAAGACCGAAGAGGCGGCCGCGATCGTCGCGCAGCTCGCCGGGGACTATCGCCGCGCCGTCGGGGCGCTGAAGGGCGCGCTGCAGGACTTCATGCGCACCGGCGCGCCGCCGGACCCGGCGCTGCGGGCCGGCGGGGCGTTCAACTATCCGGAGCTGCGGATCGCCTACGCCGGCGTGGCCGGGCAGCCGCGCATCGCCCGTTCCTACGCCCGCTTCTCGCAGGCCGGCGACTACGCCGTCAGCGTCACCCGCCCCGACGTGCTGGGCGACTACCTGGCCGAACAGCTGGCGCTGGTCATGGCCGACTTCGAGGTGGAGGTGAGCGTCGGCCGCTCGGGCCAGGAGATTCCCTATCCCTACGTGGTCGACGGCGCCGACGCGGCGGCCGCCGAGGTGGGCGCGGCGGAGATCGCCCGCTACTTCCCCTCCGCGCAGCTCGCCCACATCGGCGACGAGGTGCCGGACGGCGTCTGGCAGCAGCGCGAGGGCGCGCCGCGGCCGCTGGCGCTGTTCGACGCGCCGCGCACCGACTTCTCGCTGGCCCGCATCGCCCACTACACCGGCGCGCCGGCCGAGCACGTGCAGCCCTACATCCTGTTCACCAACTACCACCGCTACGTCGACGAGTTCGTCCGCTACGCCTGCGCCGAGCTGCAGCGCGAGGGCAGCCCCTACGACACGCTGAGCTGCGCCGGCGGGGTGCTGATCGACCGCGCCACGCCGCAGCCGCAGAACGCCATCGCCGACTCGGCCTGGCGCAAGTACCAGATGCCGGCCTACCACCTGACCACGCCCGACCGGCGCGGCCTGTCGCTGGTCAACATCGGCGTCGGCCCCTCCAACGCCAAGACCATCACCGACCACCTGGCGGTGCTGCGCCCGGAGGCCTGGCTGATGATCGGCCACTGCGCCGGCCTGCGCTCCAGCCAGACCATCGGCGACTATGTGCTGGCCCACGCCTACCTGCGCGACGACAACGTGCTCGACCACCTGCTGCCGCCGGAGATCCCGATCCCGCCGATCGCCGAGGTGCAGGTGGCGCTGCAACGGGCGGTCGAGCAGGTGACCGGCGAGAAGGGCGACGCGCTGAAAGCTCGCTTACGCACCGGCACCGTGGTGACCACCGACGATCGCAACTGGGAGCTGCGCTCCTCGCTGAGCACCGTGCGCTTCAACCAGTCGCGCGCCGTGGCGATCGACATGGAGAGCGCCACCATCGCCACCCAGGGCTACCGCTTCCGCACCCCCTACGGCACGCTGCTGTGCGTCTCCGACAAGCCGCTGCACGGCGAGATCAAGCTGCCCGGCCAGGCCAACGCCTTCTACGACCGCGCCATCAGCCAGCACCTGAAGATCGGCGTCGTCACCATGGACCTGCTGCGCCAGGAAGGCCCGCGCCTGCACTCGCGCAAGCTGCGCAGCTTCGACGAGCCGCCGTTCCGGTAGCCCTCTCCCCGCCAAAGCGGGGAGAGGGATACGCCGGCGGCAGTCTCGCCAATGTCACACCGCGCGGCTATGGCGGGGGCCATGACGAGGCACATCCGGCTGGAAGCGGTCGAGAACTTCCGCGACTACGGCGACTATCCCACCGCGGCCGGCAGGCGGCTGAAGCCGGGCCGGCTCTATCGCTCGGCCTCGCACGGGCGCGCCACCGAGGCGGACCTGGCGGCGATCGAGGCGCTGAACCTGGCGGTGATCGTCGACCTGCGCCGCCCCGGCGAGCGCGAGCGCGATCCGGCCCGCCGCCCGGCCGGCTTCCAGGGCCGGGTGATCCAGAACGACCTGGGCGAATCCCAGGAGGCCGATCCCTGGTGGAATTTCGTCAGGAGCTGCGACCTCAGCGAGGCGGCCTTCAATGGCTACCTGATGGACTACTACCGGGCCGCCCCGTTCGTGGAGCGCCACGTCGACCTCTACGGCCGCTATTTCCAGTCGGTCGCCGACGGCGAAGGGCCGGTGCTGATCCACTGCTCGGCCGGCAAGGACCGCACCGGCCTGCTGGCGGCGCTGACCCACCATGTGGCGGGCGTCCATCCCGACGACATCCTCGAAGACTACCTGCTGACCAACGACCCCGAGCGCATGGCCGCCCGCGCGCCGATGGTGGCGCAGATGATCCGCCAGGAGACCGGCCGCACCCCCACCGACGCCGCGGTCCGCGCCGCCATCGGCGTCGAGGCCGCCTACCTGGCCGAGGCGTTCCGGGCGATCGATGCGGCGCACGGCTCGACCGACGCCTACCTGGCGCAGGTGCTGGGCATCGACGCGACGATGCGCGGGCGGCTGGAGGCGCAGCTGCTGGAGTAGCGGCCTTCTTCGGGCTTGTTCTTTTTGAGCCACGGAAAACACGGAGGGGCCGCACCCCGCTTCCGCCTGACAGTGTCATCCCGGCCGGACACCCGCGAAGCCGGGTGGGAGAGCCGGGACCTACTCGGCGCGATGATTGAAGTAGGTCCCGGATGACTCCGCTCCGCGGGTCTCCGGGATGACATTGTAGGTGTGGGAAAGGGGCGGCTTCCGTCCGTGTTTTCAGTGTTTTCCGTGGTCAAAAAACCTTGAGTCCCGCTTTCGCGACCCAGCCCGCTCTAAGCCGCCAGCCGCCCCGCGTCGCCGCGCAGCACGACCGGCAGCGACTTCGGGCCGCGGATGCCCAGGCGCGGGATCCACTCCAGCTTGTCCGGCGCGGCCAGGCGCAGGTCGGGGCAGCGGGCGTAGAGGCGGGCGAGCGCGCTCTGGGCCTCGACGCGGGCCAGCTGCAGGCCGAGGCAGAAGTGGACGCCGGCGCTGAACACCAGGTGCGGGTTGGGGAAGCGGTCCAGCTGCAGCGCCTCGGGCCGGTCGAACACCGCCGGGTCGCTGTTGGCGCCGGCGAGCAGGGCCATGACGAGCTCGCCGCGCTTCAGGCCGGCGCCGAAGAAGTCGGCGTCGCGGGAGACGTAGCGCGGCTTGGTGGCCTGCACCGGCGAGGCGAAGCGCGCCAGCTCCTCGACGGCGCGCTCGATGCGCGCGGCGGGGTCGGCCAGCAGCCAGGCCTTCTGCTCGGGATGCCGCTCCAGCATCAGCACGCTGCCGGCGATCAGGTGGCGGGTGGTCTCGAAGCCGGCCACCAGCAGCAGCAGGATCATCGACAGCAGCTCGGCCTCGTCCAGCCGCTCGCCGGCGTCCTCGGCCGCCACCAGCTCGCCGATCAGGCCCGGCCGCGGCGCCCGCCGCGCCGCCTCGATCTGCCGGCGCGCCTGCGCCAGCATGCCGTTGAACGCCGGCGCCGCCAGGATCAGCCCGACCGCCGAGTTGACCGAGAGCGCCTGGCGGGTGACGGCCGAGAACGCGTCCCGATCCTCCTCCGGCAGGCCCAGCAGGTCGCAGATCACCGCCAGCGGCAGCCGGCGCGCATAGTCCTCGACGAGGTCGACCACCGGCCGGTCCTCGAAGCCGTCGATCAGCGCATCGGCGATGCGCTCGACGGCGCCGCGCATGGCCAGCACGTCGCGGCGGGCGAAGGCCTTGTCCACCAGCCGCCGCAGCCGCCGGTGATCGGGCTCGTCCTTCTGCAGCATGTTGTTGGTCATCAGCTTGATCGGCTTCGGCAGCCACCAGGAGAAGCCGGCGACGACCCCGGGCTTGCCGGCGTGGCGGCCTTCCTGGACGAATAGGGCGTTGTCCTTGACCATGGCCTCGCACGCCGCGTGCGTGGTGGTCAGCCAGACCCGGCCGACGAACGGCAGCCGCACCGGGATCACCGGCCCGGCGGCGCGCATCGCCGCCAGCGTCGGCAGCGGGTCGGCCTTGAAGGCGGCCGAGGTCAGATCGAAGGGGAGCGGCCGGTCGAGGCGCAGCGCGGCGGCGGGAGGGGCGAGCGTTTGGGCCATGACGAGCGCCTTTCGATTGGCCGGAACAGGCGCTATACTCCTACCAGACCGACGGTCGGTCTTCAAGGTGGATGCGGGGCATGACGGACGGCGAAGCCAGCGGATCGGGTCAGAAGGTGCGGGTGCTGAAGGCCCCGGCGGTGCGCCGCGCCGAGCTGATCGACTGCGCGCAGGGCCTGTTCCTCACCCGCGGCTACGAGCGCACCACCATCAACGACGTGATCGCCGCGACCCGGCTCTCGAAGGGGGCCTTCTATCACCATTTCCGCTCCAAGGAGGAGCTGCTGGAGGCCATCGTCCAGCGCTTCGCCCGCGAGAGCCTGGGCTTCATCGAGGGGCTGCAGGCGGACGCCGGGCTGGACGCGCTGCAGCGGCTGAACCGGCTGCTGTCGCTCGAGCGCGAGTGGAAGCTGGAGCATATCGGCGAGCTGCGGGCGATGCTGGCCACCCTGCTCGATCCCGGCAACGTGACGCTCTACCAGCGCATCGTCGGCGCGGTGACGGCCGTACTGGCGCCGGCGCTCGCCACCATCGTCGCGGACGGCGAGGCCGAGGGCGTGTTCGACGCGCCCGAGCCCGGTATCGTCGCCGAGGTGCTGCTCGGCCTCAACAACGGCCGCCGCGGCCAGGTCATCGCCGCGCTGGCGGCGGCCGAGACCGACGTGGAGGCCGGCCTGGCGATGATCGTGGCGCGGGCGCGGGCCGAGGAGGCGATCGCCGACCGCCTGCTCGGCCTCAAGGCCGGCCGCGTCGACCTGATGGGCTCCGAGGCCGCGCTGCGGGCGATGCTGGTGCAGTGGAACGCAGCCGGCGGCCAGCACGCGGCGCGCACGCCGGCCTGACCAGGTCGCGGCTCTTCGCGTCATCGCGCCGGGGCCTTTGCGTCGCTGACGCCGTCAAGCCGGTCCACAAGCTTCGGTCCGTGCGCGAGCCAGGAAAGGGAAGGCGCACGCTCCCGCGATCCGCCCGATCTCGGCCGGGCGGCCCGCTGCGCCTTGCTTGACGGGCTGGGGCGCCGGGTCCACGGTTTCCTGAACGGCGATCAGGAGGAAGCGGCCATGGCCCGGGACTATGACCTCGTGGTGCGCGGCGGGACGGTCTACGATGGCGAGGGCGGCGCGCCCTTCGAGGCCGACGTCGCGGTCAAGGACGGGCGGATCGCCGCCGTCGGCCGCATCGCCGGCTCAGGCGCCGAGGAGATCGACGCCAGGGGCCAGGTCGTCGCGCCCGGCTTCGTCGACATCCACACCCACTACGACGGCCAGGCCACCTGGGAGAGCCGCATGCAGCCCTCCTCGTGGCACGGCGTCACGACGGTGGTGATGGGCAATTGCGGCGTCGGCTTCGCCCCCTGCCGGCCGGCCGACCACGACCGGCTGGTGCGGCTGATGGAGGGCGTCGAGGACATCCCCTTCCCGGTGCTGTCCGAGGGGCTGCCGTGGAACTGGGAGAGCTATCCCGACTATCTGGACCAGCTGGCCAGGCGCCGGTTCGACGTCGACATCGGCAGCCAGCTGCCGCACGCGGCGCTGCGGGTCTACGTGATGGGCCAGCGCGGCGTCGACCGCGAGCCGGCCACCGAGGCCGACATCGCCGCCATGGCGGCGCTGGCCAAGGAGGCGATGGCCGCCGGCGCGATCGGCTTCGGCACCTCGCGCACGCTGAACCACCGCTCGTCCGACGGCTCGCCGATCGCCACCCTGACCGCCGGCGAGGACGAGCTGACCGGCATCGCGCTGGGCATCGCCGCGGCGGGCAAGGGCGTGCTGCAGGTGGTGTCGGACTTCGCCGACGAGGCGGAAGAGTTCGCAATGCTGCGCCGCGTGGTCGAGCGCTCCGGCCGGCCGCTGTCGTTCTCGCTGATCCAGAGCCCGGTGAAGCCCGGCAACTACCGCACCCTGCTGGACAAGGTGGAGGACGCGGTGGCCGCCGGGCTGGAGATCAAGGCCCAGGTGGCGGCGCGGCCGGTGGGCGTGCTGTTCGGCCTGGAGCTGACGCTCAACCCGTTCAGCCCCTATCCGGTCTACAAGGAGATCGCCAGGCGCCCGCTCGCCGAGCGGGTGGCGCTGCTGAGGGACCCCGCCTTCCGCGAGAAGCTGCTCTCGCACCCGCCGGAAGGCCGGGTGCGCGGGCGGATGAAGGACTGGGCCAACATGCACCTGGTCTCAGGCTTGCCGGACTACGAGCCGCAGGCCGAGACCTCGATCGCCTGGATCGCCGAGCACAGCGGCCGCGCGCCGGAGGAGGTCTGCCTCGACCACCTGGTCTCGAACGACGGCCACGCGATGATCTACGTGCCGGTGCTCAACTACGCCGAGGGCAACCTGGAGCCGGCCCGCCGGATGATGACCCACAAGGATTGCGTGCCCGGCCTCTCCGACGGTGGCGCGCACGTCGGCACCATCTGCGACGGCTCGTTCCCGACCACCCTTCTCACCTACTGGACGCGCGACCGCACCCGCGGCCCGCGCCTCCCCCTGGAGCACATCATCCGCCTGCAGGCCCGCGAGACCGCGCGGGCGGTCGGCCTGAACGACCGCGGCGTGCTGAAGGTGGGCTACCGCGCCGACCTCAACGTGATCGACTACGATCGGCTGACGCTGCACGCACCGGAGGTGGCCTACGACCTGCCGGCCGGCGGGCGGCGCCTGTTGCAGCGCGCCAGCGGCTACACCGCGACGGTGGTGGCCGGAGAGGTCACCTACCGCGACGGCGAAGCCACCGACGCCCTGCCGGGTCGGCTGCTGCGCGGCGGCCAGGCCGCGCCGATGGCCGCCGCGGCCGAATAGAGCGCGCGGCCTGCGCGGCGCGCTACGGCGTCAGCTCAGTGGCTCGCGGGCGGCGCCGCCGGCTAGGCTTCGGGGGCCGGCGTTGACACCCGCGGCCGCATCGCCTATTGCCGCCCGCTCGCCTGCGCCTGACCTTGGAGCCCGTCCGTGAAGCGCACTTTTCAGCCCTCCCGCCTCGTGCGCAAGCGCCGGCACGGGTTTCGTGCGCGCATGGCCACCAAGAACGGCCGCAAGCTGATCGCCCGCCGCCGCGCCCAGGGCCGCAAGCGCCTGACGGCGTAGCGCCCACCCCCCGCCCTTCCCCGCGAAAGCGGGGATCCAGGTTTTTTGACCACGAACCTCACGAACCCCACGAACGGCGCTGATCGGCCGGTTCGTGCGCGGCGTCGTGTTCGTGTGGTTGGTGAGGTTCGTGGTCAAATATTCGACCTGCGCGCCCTTCCGGTCCCTCAAAAAAGCCTGGGTCCCCGCTTTCGTGGGGAAGAGCGGGATAGGGTCAGCGCATGACCTCCGCCACACCACCCCTTGAACGGCTGAAGAAGCGCGCCGATTTCCTGGCGGCGGCGAAGGGGCTCGCGTGTGCGAGAGGGGCGGTGCTGGTGCAGGCGCGCGATCGCGAGGATGGCCGGACTGCGGTCCGGGTCGGCTTCACCGCCACCCGCCGGATCGGCGGGGCGGTGGTGCGCAACCGCGCCAAGCGACGGCTGCGCGAGGCGGCGCGGCTCAGTTTCGCGGAGCTGGCGAGGCCCGGGTGCGACTATGTGCTCATCGCCCGCGGCGGCGCGGCGGCCCGCCCGTGGCCGCGTCTCCTTGACGATGTGAAAAGCGCGCTGATAAGGCTCGCCGCCGATCTCGGCGCCGCTCGGCCTGGCGCTCAGGCGGGCGAGCCCCGCCCTCCGGCCCAGACTCCAGCCTAAGGCCCAAGGCCCTCCAGCGTCCGATGCCCAGCGAAAACCGCAACTCCCTGATCTTCCTGGTCGTGGCCATGCTGCTGTTGCTGGCCTACAACCAGTTCGTCCTCTCGCCGATGGAGAAGCACCGCCAGGCCGAGGCCGCGCAGGCCAAGGCGGTGGCCGCCGCCCAGCATCCCGCGGCGCAGGGCCAGGCCTTCGCGCCGAGCGGCGAGCCGATCGTCCACACCCTGACCCGCGTCCAGGCCCAGGCGGCCACGCCGCGCATCGCCGTGCGCAACGCCGACCTTTCCGGCACGGTCAGCCTCACCGGCGCCCGCCTCGACGACCTCTACCTGACCGCCTACCACCAGACGACCCAGGCGAACTCGCCGCCGGTGGAGCTGCTGCGCCCCTACGGCGCCGACAACGCCTACTATGCGGTCGCCGGCTGGGTCGGCGCGCCAGCCGGCATGCCGGACGAGAACACCCCCTGGACCGCCGCCTCGACGGAGCCGCTGACGCCGCAGCACCCGCTGGAGCTGACCTACGCGGCCCCGTCCGGCCTCGTCTTCCATCGCGAAATCAAGCTCGACGACCAGTACCTCTTCACCATCACCGACACGGTCGAGAACCGCTCGGCCGCGCCGGTGAACATCGCCCCCTACGGCGCCGTGCAGCGCCGCGGCGTGCCGCCCGATCTCGGCCACCAGTACATGGAAGGCGCGATCGGCATGTTCGACCGCGTGCTGCAGGAGGTGAAGTATCCCGACTGGAAGAAGAAGGGGACCAAGGACTACGCGGCGACCGGCGGCTGGACCGGCGTCACCGACAAATACTGGATGACGGTGTTCGCGCCGCCGCAGAACGAGCAGATCAAGGCCCGCTACCAGGTGACCCCGGTCGGCGGCGTCGACGACTACGAGGTCAGCTACGTCGGCGCGCCGCGGCTGATCCAGCCGGGCGCCTCGGCCACGGAGGTGACCCACCTGTTCGCCGGCGCCAAGGTGGTGGAGACCCTGCGCCAGTACAGCGCCAAGCTCGGCGTCTTCAAGTTCGACAAGGCGGTCGACTGGGGCATCTTCGAGATCGTCACCCAGCCGATCTTCACCGTCCTCGACTTCTACGCCAACTTCCTGCGCTCCCACTTCGGCCTGACCTTCGGCTGGGCGATCCTGGCGCTGACCATCACCATCCGCGTGCTGATGTTCCCGGCGTTCAACGCGTCCTACGCGATGTCCACCAAGATGAAGAAGGTGCAGCCGGAGATGAAGGGGCTGCAGGAGCGGCTGAAGGGCGATCCGCCGGCGCTGCAGAAGGCGATGATGGCCCTCTATGCGCGGGAGAAGATCAATCCCGTGACCGGCTGCATCCCGATGCTGCTGCCGCTGCCGGTGTTCTATGCCCTGAGCAACCTGTTCTCGGTCACCATCGAGATGCGCCAGGCGACCTTCGGCTGGGTGAAGGACCTGTCGGCGCCCGACCCCACCACCATCTGGAACCTGTTCGGCCTGCTGCCGTGGGACCCGAACAGCACCGGCATCATCGTCGCGCTGGAGCACGCGCCCTACCTCGGCGGCGTGGTCAACCTGGTCTTCCACCTCGGCGCATGGCCGATCATCTACGCGGCCATGATGTGGTTCTCGCTGATGACCGGCCCGACCATGACCGGCATCGACCCCACCCAGCAGAAGCTGATGCGCTGGATGCCCTGGGTGTTCATGATCGTGCTGGCCCAGAGCGCCGTCGGCCTGGTCATCTACTGGGCGTTCTCCTCGGTCTTCACCATGGCCCAGCAGTATGTGCTGATGCGCCGCTTCAAGGTGGACAACCCGATCGACGCCTTCATCGCCCGCATCACCCATCCGAAGGCGGACGTGAAGGCGGCGGAGTGAGCGAGGCCTTCACGGCGGAGGAGCTGGAGGCGGCGCGGGTGCTGTTCGCCCGGCCGGCCGAGTTCCTGATGGGCGCCGCGCAAATCGACCAGCTGCCGGACCCGGACCTGCCGGAGATCGCCTTCGCCGGCCGCTCCAACGTCGGCAAGTCGAGCCTGATCAACGCCCTCGTCGGCCGCTCGGGGCTGGCGCGCAGCTCCTCCGAGCCGGGGCGCACCCGCGAGGTGAACTTCTTCCTGCTCGACGGGCGCTTGCGCCTCGTCGACTTGCCGGGCTACGGCTTCGCCCGGGCCTCCAAGGGCGAGACCAAACGCTTCCAGAACCTCGCCCGCGACTACCTGCGCGGCCGGCCGAACCTGCGCCGGGTGTTCCTGCTGATCGACGCGCGGCATGGCCTCAAGGCCCCGGACGCGGTCGCCATGGACGCCTTCGACCTCGCCGCCGTCTCCTACCAGATCGTGCTGACCAAGGCCGACAAGCTGAAGCCTGCCGAGGCCGACGCCGAGCGGGTCCGCACCGAGGCCGCGGTGGCCAAGCGGCCGGCCGCCTTCCCGCGGGCGCTGGCCGCCTCGGCGGTCAAGGGTGGGGGCATCGACCTGCTGCGCGCCGAGGCCATGCGCGCGGCCTTGGGGTGACAGCCGCCGGCGCCTTCGCTATCGAGGCGCCGCCATGTTCCCCACCCGTCCGCACTTCCCCGCGAAAGCAGCGACCCAGGCGCTTTGTCGAAAGGCGCCGCGGCTTGCAGAAAAAGCCTGGACCCTCGCCTTCGCGGGGCAGGGCGGAAGTGTGGCCGATGTCTGAGACGGCGGATCAGAGGGAGGCCCAGGGCTGGGCCACGGCCAAGACCCTGGCCGAGGCGCTGCCCTACATCCAGCGCTACGACCGCGAGATCGTGGTGATCAAGTACGGCGGCCACGCCATGGGCGAGGAGGCGCTGGCCAAGCTGTTCGCCGCCGACGCGGTGCTGCTGAAGCTGCTGGGCCTGCATCCGGTGATCGTCCACGGCGGCGGGCCGCAGATCTCGGCCATGCTGGAGAAGGCCGGGGTGAAGTCCACCTTCGTCGATGGCCTGCGGGTCACCGACGCCCCGACCATGGAGGTCGCCGAGATGGTGCTGTCGGGCGCCATCAACAAGGAGATCGCCAACTGGATCACCCTCGCCGGCTCGGAGGCGGACGTGCGCGGCGTCGGCCTCTCCGGCAAGGACGCGCGGCTGATCACCGTCGAGAAGGCCGTGCGCACCCGCAAGGACCCGGACTCGGCGATCGAGCAGGCGGTGGACCTCGGCTTCGTCGGCGAGCCGACCAAGGTCGACCCGAAACTGATCCTCGACCTGATCAACTCCGCGGATGACTACATCCCGGTGATCGCGCCGATCGGCGTCTCCGCCGAGGGCGACACCTACAACATCAACGCCGACACCGTGGCCGGCCACCTCGCCGCGGCGCTGAAGGCCAAGCGCCTCCTGCTGCTCACCGACGTGCAAGGCGTGATCGGCAAGAACGGCCACCTGATCCGCCAGATGACCTGCCAGGAGGCCGGCAAGGCGGTGGCCACCGGCATCGCCACAGGCGGCATGATCCCCAAGCTGGAGACGGCGGTGGCGGCGGTCGAGGGCGGGGTCGAATCCGCCGTCATCCTCGACGGCCGGCGGCCGCACGCCATGCTGGTCGAGCTGTTCACCGAGCACGGCGCCGGCACGCTGGTGCGGGCATGAGCCCCGACCCCGATCTCAGCCCCGATCTCAGCCACGTCGACACCTGGCTGTTCGACCTCGACAACACCCTCTATCCGCTCGACTCCGGGCTCGGCCGCGACATCTCCGAGCGGATCACCGCCTATGTCGAGGGCCTCACCGGCCTGCCGCGCGACGAGGCGCGGGCGCTGCAGGAGCGCTACCTCGCCGAGCACGGCCTCACCCTGCGCGGCCTGATGCTGCACCACGGCGTCGACCCCGACCACTACCACGCCATGTTCGCCGACCTGCCGCTGGAGGCCATCGCCCGCGATCCGGCGCTGGCGGCCGCCATCGCCCGGCTGCCCGGCCGGCGGCTGATCTTCACCAATGCCGACGCCGGCCACACCGCGCGCATCCTGGACCGCCTGGGCATTGCCGGGCTGTTCGACGCCGTCTTCCACATCGAGAGCGCCGGCTTCGCCGCCAAGCCCGATCTGAAGGCCTTCGAGCTGCTGATCGACGCCCACGCCATCGCCCCGCGCCGCACCTGCTTCTTCGAGGACCGCGCCCTCAACCTGGCGCCCGCCTTCGCGCTCGGCATGACCACGGTGCTGGTCGGCCCGCACGCGCAGGCCAACACCGACCGCTTCGTCCGCCACCGCGCGCCGCGCCTCGCCGAGTTCCTGCAGGCCGCGCGGGTCTGGGAGCCCGCATGACCGAGATCAGCTTCGCCGACCTCCGGACCGAGATCGAGGCGGCCTGGGAGGCGCGCGACGGGCTCGGCCCGGACACCCGCGGCCCGGTTCGCACCGCCGTCGACGAGACCATCGCCCGGCTCGACGCCGGCCAGCTGCGCGCGGCCGAGCCCGGCGAGGGCGGCCGGTGGACCATCCACGCCTGGGCCAAGCAGGCGATCCTGCTGTCGTTCCGGCTCAACCCCAACCAGCTGATGGGCGCCGGCGCGCTCGGCGGCGAGGGGGTCGGACCCTGGTGGGACAAGGTCCCCTCGAAGTTCGAGGGCTGGAGCGAGCAGCGCTTCCAGGCCGCCGGCCTGCGCGCCGTGCCCGGCTCGGTCGTCCGCCGCGGCGCCTACGTTGCCCCCGGCGTGGTGCTGATGCCCTCGTTCGTCAACATCGGCGCCTATGTGGGCGAGAGCACCATGGTCGACACCTGGGCCACGGTCGGCTCCTGCGCCCAGATCGGCCGGCGCTGCCACATCTCCGGCGGCGCCGGCATCGGCGGGGTGCTGGAGCCGCTGCAGGCCGCCCCCACCATCGTCGAGGACGACTGCTTCATCGGCGCCCGCTCGGAGGTGGCCGAGGGGATGATCGTGCGCCAGGGCGCGGTGATCTCGATGGGCGTCTACCTGAACGCCTCGACCCCGATCATCGACCGCAAGACCGGCGAGGTTCACCGCGGCGAGGTGCCGGCCTACGCCGTGGTGGTCTCCGGCAGCCGCCCCGACCCGAACGGCGGCCCGTCGCCCTACTGCGCCGTGATCATGAAGACCGTCGACGCCCAGACCCGCTCGAAGACCTCGATCAACGAACTGCTGAGGGACTGACTCCCCTGTTGCGCTGCAAGGCGCGGTGGCGTCACTGTCGCGGAGTCCAAGCGCGCCGGCTTCTTGTTCTCGGGTCAAGTCACCCCTAAGTTAGGGGGTGGGTTAGGAGGCCCGGATGGCAGCGGAAGCTCAAGCAGCCGAAGGCTGGACCACGGCGCAGGCCGCCTTCATCGTCGGAGAAGATCCGCAGACCTTCACGAAGGTCGTCGACCGCACGCCGGTCAAACCCCGCATCGTCGACCGTGATGGGGTTCGCGTCCGATATTTCGCGATGGCCGACCTGGTCTACATCCACGCACTGGATGAATTGACGAAGGCGTACACGACGAAATCGCGTGCGGCGCTCTACGACGCGCTCAGGCGCGCACCTAAGCACGGCGTCCGCGAGATCGTGTTCGGCGAGCATAAGTACGCCATCCATCGACACTTCAAGTCGGTGGAAGCGCGAGCCAGGAAGCTCGAGCAACTGTCCCGCCACATCGACACCTCGAAAGGCGAGGCCTTGATCAAAGGCACGGGGATCGAGGCGTATCGCATCGCCGCGCTGTTGGACGGCGGGATGACGATGGCGGAGGTTCTTGGCGACTACCCCAGCCTGAAAGAGGAGCAGGCTCTCGCAGCCAAGGCCTACGCAGACGCGAACCCTAAGCCGGGGAGACCTTTCCCCAAGACCACCGCCAAGGCGGCCGCTCGGAAGGTGGACCTCAGCGCGCTGGACGCCTTCGCGGACCCGCGCGAGTGATCCGGTACCTGCTGGACACCGATGTGTTCAGCCAGTTCACCAACCCAAACAGGCATCCAAACGTCGCGACCTGGTTGGCGACGGTCGACGACAGCGAATTGTCCGTCAGCGCGCCGGTCTTCACACCCTCGCAACACGACCCCGGCGAGGCCTTCTTCCGCAGCCGCGAGGACTTCAGCCTCGTCCACCTCTGCAATCACTGGACGGCCGAGCTGCTCTCCGCCGCCGGCCTGCCGACCACGCCGGTGCTCGACACCCTGCCGGCCGGCCTACGCCTCGACCTTCGCCTCCGCGCGGGCCTCTGACGCCGCCCGCCCCGCCATCGCCTCGCGCCAGCGCGTCAGGTCCCAGTTGGGGTAGCGGGCCTGGGTGCGGGCCAGGGTGGTCTCGGTCCAGAAGCGGTCGCCGGGCTTCTGCACGCCGAACAGGGCCAGCTGCTCGGGCGAGCCGTTCTCGAAGATGATCCGCCAGGGCTTCATGTGCTGGATCGGCCAGACCGTGTGGTTGATCGCGGTGTTGGTGCGCACCCGGTAGGTCACGGTCATCACGTAGCGGTGGCCGCCCGGCGCGGTGAGGTTGGTGCCGCGGTGCCAGATGTCTATGCCGTAGACGAACAGGCTGCCGGCCGGCGCGGCGGCCGAGCGCTCGTAGGGCTTCAACGCGTCCTGGATCGCCGGGTCGCCGGTCAGCGTCGCCTCGGGGCCGGCCACCTTCAGGCTGTCGGGCCGGGTGACGTAATGGGTGGGGCCGTGCGCCTCGGTGACGTCGCTGAAGATCAGGATGTAGGTCACCGAGTTCAGCGCGTCCTCCTCCGACGGCGCGGTCAGGGTGTGGTTGACGAAGTCGCAGTGGAACGGCTGCTCGTAGTCGGCGTCGCCGGTGAACTTGCCCCACGCCTGGCACTGGTAGAGGAAGAGGTCGTCGCTCCCCAGCGCCTCGCCGGCGAAGGCCATCAGCGCCGGGTGCGCGCCGGCCAGGTTCAGCGCCGGCGAGCAGTCGACCGGCACGGATTGCACGCCGGTGAACTGCGCGGCGTTGAACTTGCCGCCCGCGCCGTCCTTGCGCTTCACCATCGGCGCCTCGGCGCCGGCCTTGGCGAACAGCTTGTCGAAGTCGGCCTGCACCGCGGCCACCTCGGCCGGGGTGAAGAAGTCCGGAATGATCACCACGCCGTCGCGGTGCCAGGCGTCGAGGTGGGACTGATTGAAGCGCTGGTTCATCGCACCGATCCGAATGGGGCCCGTCGCCCGGGTCCTTACCAGACCCCGGCGGCGCGCGAGAAGCGCCGCCGGCTATTTGGCCGCGGCTCGACAAATCCGGGGACCGGGGTTAAGCACGCGCCCCTTTTGCTTGAGGTCGCCGGGCGGCGTTCGATCCGCCGCCGGCGCGAGGGTCCGATGAGCCGTCCCAGCCACCGTCAGCGCCCCGGACAGGGCGCCTCCCAGGGGCCGACCCAGCGCCAGCTGCGCGCCGGCGAGCTGGTGCGCCACGCCCTGGTGGAGATCCTGCGCGAGGAGGACCTGCAGGATCCGGCGCTGGCCGGCGTCTCGGTGACCGTCACCGAGGTGCGGATGAGCCCGGACCTGAAGCACGCGCTGTGCTTCGTCGAACCGCTCGGCGGCGCCCACGCGGCCGAGGTGACGGCGGGGCTGAACCGGGTGACGCGTTTCCTGCGCGGGCGACTGGGGCACGCGGTCGAGCTGCGCTTCACCCCACAGCTGAAGTTCGTCCACGACCAGAGCTTCGACACCGCCGAGCACATGAGCCGCCTGCTGGCCGACCCGCGGGTGCGGCGGGACGTGGAGGGGGAGGAGTGACGTCTTTGCGTTGCGCCCCCTCCACCCCCGCGCTGCGCGCGGCGGTCCCCCTCCCCCGCTTCGCGGGGCAGGAGCGAAGCGGTTCGATCTCGCTCCTCACCCGTACCGAAGAGTACGGGGGAGGTGGATCGGCGCGCTGCAAGCGCGGCGAGACGGAGGGGGCGCTAGGCCGCGCCTCGGAGGCCGCTTAGGATGGCCCGCAAGCGCAAGGGCGACGCCGTCTCGGGGTGGATCTGCCTCGACAAGCCGCTCGACCTCACCTCCACCCAGGCGGTCGGCCGGGTGCGGCGGGCGTTCAACGCGCAGAAGGCCGGGCACGCCGGCACCCTCGATCCGCTGGCCTCGGGGGTGTTGCCGATCGCGCTCGGCGAGGCGACCAAGACGGTGCCGTTCCTGATGGACGGCGACAAGACCTACCGCTTTTCCATCGAGTGGGGCCGCACCACCGCCAGCTTCGACCGCGAGGGCCAGGTGACCGCGACCTCCGCCGTGCGCCCGGCCCGGGCCGACGTCGAGGCGGCGCTGCCGGCCTTCGTCGGCGAGATCATGCAGACCCCGCCGGCCTTCTCGGCCGTCAAGGTCGCCGGCGAGCGGGCCTACGACCTGGCCCGCGAGGGCGTGGCGGTGGAGCTGGCGCCGCGGCCGATCACCGTCCATTCGCTCGCGGTGACGGCCCAGCCGGACGCCGACCACGTCGAGCTGGAGATGAAATGCGGCAAGGGCGCCTACGTCCGCGCCCTGGTCCGCGACCTCGCCGAGACCCTCGGGGCCTGCGGCCACGTCGGCGCCCTGCGGCGAACCGCCGTCGGGGCGATGACCGAGGCGCGGGCGATAACCCTGGAAACGCTGGAGGATTTGTGCGATAGCGGCGCCCGCCTGGAGGCCCTGCTTCCGGTCGCGACCGCGCTGGACGACATCCCGGCCCTGGCCCTGACCACCGAAGACGCCTTCCGGCTGACGCAGGGACGACCCGTCGTCCTACTTCCCCGGCAGGCGGAGGCGTTGCGTGCGAGCCTCAGACCAGGCTCGCGCACCGTCGCCGCATTCGAGGGCAGCAGGATCGTGGCGCTCTGCGAGATGCGTGCGGGACGGCTCAATCCCGTGCGGGTCTTTCATCTCGACTGAGCGGAGACTTACCCGATGTCGATCACGCCGGACCGCAAGGCCGAGCTCATCCACACCCACGCCCGCGGCGAAGCCGACACCGGCTCGGCCGAGGTGCAGGTGGCCATCCTCTCGGAGCGCATCGCCAACCTCACCGAGCACTTCAAGACCCACAAGAAGGACAACCATTCGCGCCGGGGGCTGCTGAAGCTAGTGTCTCAGCGCCGCTCCCTGCTCGATCACCTGAAGAAATCCGACACGGGCCGCTACACGGCCCTGATCGGCGTCCTGGGCCTGCGTCGCTAGGCCCTGCCACACATGCGGGCGTCGCGTTTTCCAAGCGCCGGCGCCACTATCAGCTTCGTCGCGCTTCGCCTGGACAGGCGGGTGGCGCGCGGCGCCAGGGGCCATAGCGGCCCACTACCGTACGTCGAGGGCTCTTGGGTCCTCACCTGCCTGTCACGATGGAGAGGACCCCCGGACCCGCACGAAAGATAGCCGTTCCGCCCCTGTCCGCCCCCGAGGGAATGGGCCCTTGGGATGAAGAGAAAGATCCCGAATGTTCGATACGAAACGCAAGTCCATCGAGTGGGGCGGCCGCCGCCTGACGCTCGAAACCGGCCGCATGGCCCGTCAAGCCGACGGCGCGGTGCTGGCCACCTACGGCGAGACCATGGTGCTGGCCACCGCCGTCTACGCGAAGAGCGCCAAGACCGGTCAGGACTTCTTCCCCCTGACGGTCAACTACCAGGAGAAGTTCTACGCCGCCGGCAAGATCCCCGGCTCCTTCCCCCGCCGCGAGGGCGCGCCCTCGCAGAAGGAGACCCTGACCAGCCGCCTGATCGACCGTCCGATCCGGCCGCTGTTCGTCAAGGGCTTCAAGAACGAGGTGCAGGTGGTGGCGACTGTGCTCGCCCACGACCTGGAGAACGATCCCGACATCGTCGCCCTGATCGCCGCCTCGGCGGCGCTGGTGATCTCCGGCGCGCCGTTCATGGGCCCGATCGGCGCCGCGCGCGTCGGCTTCATCGACGGCCAGTACGTGCTCAACCCGACCACCGACCAGCTGAAGGACAGCCGGATGGACCTGGTCGTCGCCTCGACCGACGACGCGGTGATGATGGTCGAAAGCGAGATCAAGGAGCTGAATGAGGACGAGGTGCTGGGCGGCGTCATGCACGCCTTCGAGGCCAACAAGCAGGTGATCGCCGCGATCATCGAGCTGGCCGAGCACTCGGCCAAGGAGCCGTTCGACTTCGCCGTCGACGACACCGACGCCGTGAAGGCGGACGCCAAGAAGCTGATCGGCGCGGACCTGGCGGCGGCCTTCAAGATCGTCGCCAAGGGCGAGCGCCACAACGCGGTGGAAGCCGCGCGCGAGAAGGCGCTGGCCAAGCTCGGCAAGTCCGACGCCAACCCCTCGGGGATCGACCCGAACAAGTTCGGCGACGTGTTCAAGGAGCTGGAAGCCGACGTCGTGCGCCGCAACATCCTCGACACCGGCATCCGCATCGACGGGCGCCAGGTCGACAAGGTCCGGCCGATCGTTTCGGAAGTCGGCGTGCTCAGCCGCGCCCACGGCTCGGCGCTGTTCACCCGCGGCGAGACCCAGGCCCTGGTGGTCGCCACGCTCGGCACCGGCGACGACGAGCAGCTGATCGATGCGCTCGACGGCAAGTACTATGAGCCGTTCATGCTGCACTACAACTTCCCGCCGTTCTCGGTCGGGGAGACGGGCCGCATGGGCGCGCCCAGCCGCCGCGACGTCGGCCACGGCAAGCTGGCCTGGCGGGCGATCCGCCCGCTGCTGCCCAGCGCCGAGGAGTTCCCCTACACGCTGCGCATCGTCTCGGAGATCCTGGAATCCAACGGCTCGTCGTCGATGGCCACGGTCTGCGGCGCGTCGCTGGCGCTGATGGACGCCGGGGTGCCGATCAAGAAGCCGGTCAGCGGCATCGCCATGGGCCTGATCCTGGAGAGCGACGGCTTTGCGGTGCTCTCCGACATCCTCGGCGACGAGGACCATCTCGGCGACATGGACTTCAAGGTCGCCGGCACCGCCGACGGCATCACCTCGCTGCAGATGGACATCAAGATCGCCGGGATCACCGAGCAGATCATGAAGAAGGCCCTCGCCCAGGCGAAGGACGGCCGGCTGCACATCCTCGGCGAGATGGCCAAGGCCATCACCGGCGCCAGAGACGAGATCGGCGAGTACGCCCCGAAGATCGAGACCATCACCATCCCCACCGACAAGATCCGCGAAGTGATCGGCTCGGGCGGCAAGGTGATCCGCGAGATCGTCGAGAAAACCGGCGCCAAGGTCGACATCGACGACAGCGGCACGGTGAAGGTCTCCGCCCCGGACAGCGCCAAGATCAAGGCCGCGGTGGACTGGATCAAGTCGATCGCCTCGGAGCCCGAGATCGGCCAGATCTACGACGGCAAGGTGGTGAAGGTGGTCGACTTCGGCGCCTTCGTGAACTTCTTCGGCGCCAAGGACGGCCTGGTCCACGTCAGCCAGATCGCCAACCAGCGCGTCGCCAAGGTCTCCGACGTGCTGCACGAAGGCCAGATGGTGAAGGTCAAGCTGCTGGGCTTCGACGACCGCGGCAAGGTCCGCCTGTCGATGAAGATCGTCGACCAGGAGACCGGCGAGGACCTGACGGCGAAGGAGCCGGCCAAGGAGACGGAGGAGGCGTAAGCGCTTCCGTCACTCTCTGTGAGACTGCGATATGGCCGGGGCAAGTCCCCGGCCATTTTCGTTGGGGCTGCGTTGACAGACGCCGGAGCTTCGGCGCAGTCTCCGGTGAAGGCTGATACGGCCGGCCGCTTGCGGCCCCTCGGGGCTAAGGTGAACGTATCGAAGTCGCTTCGATCCTTTGCTCACAGGGCGAACGGGTCAGCAAAGCAAGCCCCTGACGCGCATCGGTTCGCTCGCAAGGCAGAGGATGGACTTTCCATGCGCGATTTTCGCGACGCCAAAGCCATGGCGCGCACGCTCCGGGCGGCGCTGGCCGCCAAGGCCCAGGCAATCAGCAACAGCGAAGCGCTCGAACTGACAGCCAGGATGCTGGGCGAGCGCGACTGGAACACGCTCGCCGCCGCCATCGAGGCGTCGCGGCGGCGCGAGGCGGCCTGGGCGCGCCTCGAGCGCGTCCACGCCAGGAACGAGCCGGTGATGGGCCAGATCGTCGGGCGCGTGCGGGGAGGCTTCACGGTCGACCTCGGCGACGCGTCGGGCTTCCTGCCGGGGACGCAGGTCGACGTCCGCCCGGTCCGCGACTGGGGCGCGCTGGTCGGCCGCGAGCACCCGTTCGCCATCCTCAGGATGGACCGTCCGGGCGGCCAGATCGTCGTCTCGCGCCGGGCCATCCTGGACAGTCTGGCTGGCTGACGACCGGCGCGCAGACTTGCGTGCTCGGCCCGGACCTCGAAAGATCAAATAGCCAAGCCAACAATGCGCTTTCTCGATCTCCATTCCCGCAAGACGGTCACCGCCGGGCTTTGTCCCGGCGGCCCATGAACACGCATTGTGGGTGGCCGTGCGGCCGCACGGCCATGGCTGGCGCGGTGTTCATGGGTGACCGGCACAAAGGCCGGTCATGACCGTGGTTGAGGTGGCTGCACGCCGGACTCAGAGCCCGCCGTCGATCGCTTGGGGG
>DASXEN010000204.1:0-28775 GCA_036490095.1 Caulobacteraceae bacterium | reverse complement strand
GGGCGGCGAGCGGCAGCGGGTGGCGATCGCCAGAGCCTTCCTGGCCGACGCGCCGATCCTGGTCCTGGACGAGGCCACCTCGTCGCTGGACGTGGAGACCGAGATGCAGGTGCAGGCGGCGACCGAGGAGCTGATGGCGGGCCGCACCACCATCGTCATCGCCCACCGGCTGTCGACCATCCGCTCGGCCGATCGGATCCTGGTGTTCGAGGGCGGGCGGATCGTCGAGGAGGGCCGGCACGGCGAGCTGGTGGCCAAGGGCGGGGCCTACGCGCGGCTGCATGCGGTGACGCAAGGGGTGTAGGGCGGCTTTGCGCCCCCTCCACCACCCGCCTGCGGCGGGCGGTCCCCCTCCCCCGCTTCGCGGGGCAGGAGCAAGCCCCTCGCTCCTCACCCGTACCGAAGAGTACGGGGGAGGTGGCTCGGCGCGCCGCCCAGGCGCGACGAGACGGAGGGGGCGCTACGTCGAACGCTGCGACGCACAGTGATCGGCGTTCAGTTGATGCGGCAAAACGGCAGAATCAGGGCGGGGGAGCCTTGACTGTGCAGCCTCACATCCCTATGTGCAGCGCAACATATTGCAGTGCACAAAGAGGCTCCCCCATGTTCAAGCTCATTTCGGAATCGATCGCGCGCTTCTTCGCCCCGGCTTTCGAGCTCATCGGCGATCTGCCCCCGCAGGCCCTGAGCCGTCTCGTCGCGCCGTTCTAAGCGACGATCCGGGCCGCGGCTTTCGAGCTCGGGCGCGCGACCCTAACCGAACTCCCTGGAAAGGGCGGCCGCGAGGCCGCCCTTTTTGGCTATGTGGACGTCGGCCAGGCCCTGCCAGGCGCCAGCCGAGCGCAGCTCGCGCGCCAGCGGGCCCAGCACCTCGGCCTCGTCCGCGCCCGGCTCCAGGTGGGCGGCCTGCACCATGAGGCGCCCGGCCTTGCGGTCGGCCTTCAGGTCGACACGCGCGGCGATGCGCTCGCCCAGCAGGAACGGATAGACGTAGTAGCCGTGCTCGCGCTGGGCCGCCGGCGTGTAGAGGCCGATGCGGTAGCGCAGGCCGAACACCCGCTCGGCGCGGTCGCGCTCCCACATCAGATTGTCGAACGGCGAGAGCAGCGCCGCGCCGCTCGCCCGGCGCGGCAGCCTGGCGGCGGCGGAGAGGTAGGCCGGCCCGCGCCAGCCGACGACGCCCACCTCCTCCAGCACCCCGTCCTCGACCAGCTCGCGGGCGCGGGCCTTGGCGTCGGCCTGGTAGTGCAGGCGGAAGTAGTCGGTGAGGTCGGCGACGGTGGCGACGCCCATCGCCTCGGCCGCGCGCCTGACCAGCTCGCGCTGGGCGTCGGCCTCGCTGGGCGTCGGCAGCGCCAGGATCTGCGCCGGGATCACCCGCTCGGTGAGGTCGTAGATGCGCTCGAAGCCGCGCCGGGTCCGGGTGGTGATGAAGCCGGCCCAGAACAGCCACTCCAGCGCCCGCTTGCCGTCCGACCATTCCCACCAGCCGGATTTGCGCGGCCCCTCCGGCGCGAAGTCGCCGCCGGTGACCGGGCCGCGCCGGCGCACCTCGTCCAGCACCGCGTCGATGTAGGCGCGCTTGGCCTCGCCGAACCGCGCCAGGCCCGAATACATCCGCCCTTCGCGGGCGCGCTGCATCTTCCAGCGGAACAGCGGCTGCAGCTCCAGCGGCAGCAGCGAGGCGGCGTGCCCCCAGTATTCGAACAGGCCCGGCCGGCGGCCCCAGGCCTCGCGCTCCAGCAGCGCGCCGTCGTAGGGGCCGAGCCGCGAGAAGGCCGGCATGTAGTGGGTGCGGGTGAAGACGTTGACGCTGTCGAGCTGCAACGCGCCCAGCCGCTGGACGAGCGCGCGGAAGGCGCGGGCGCTGACCGGCTTGTCCGGCTTGGGCGCGGCCAGGCCCTGCGCGGCCAGCGCGAAACGCCGGGCCTGGGAGGCGGAGAGCGTGCGACTCATCCGCCGACGCTAGGGCAAGTTCCGGGATTGTTCCAGGGGCCGGGAGCGCCTATTCGGCCGCCGCCTCCGCCGGGTTGATCACCGTCGAGGCCGGCGGGCGCATGATCAGCAGCAGCGGCGCCAGCAGCAGCACCCCGGCGCACATCCAGGCGAAGATGGCGTCGTAGCCCATCATCGCCGCCTGCCGCGTCACCTCGGCGTTGAGCGCCTCGATGCCGCTCTGCGTGGACGGATCCATCATCGGCGGCAGGCCGGCGGTCAGCACCGGGTCGCCGCCGGCCATCCGCGCGGTCATATGGGCGTGGGCGGTGGCCGAGTCGGAGGTCAGCGTCGCCTGCATCATCGAGATGCCGAGGCTGGAGCCGAGGCTGCGGGTCATGGTGGCGACGATGGTGCCCTCGGTGCGGTGGACCGGGTTGAGGGTGGCGTAGGCGAGGGTGTTCAGCGGCGCGAACAGCAGCCCCACGCCGAAGCCCTGGACCATGCCGGAGACCATGATCGGCGCCATGGTCATCGAGAGATCGAAGTGGGCCATCTGCCAGAGCGCCAGCATGGCGATGGCGAGCCCGATCAGCAGCACGCGCCTGGGGCCGATGTGGACGATCAGGTAGGGCACGCCGAGGAAGGCCACCAGCGAGCCGAAGCCGCGCGGCATGCTGGCGTAGCCGCTCTGCAGCGCAGAGTACCCAAGCAGATTCTGCATGAAGGTCGGCAGCAGCGCCGTTGTGGAGAACAGGAGCGCGCCGACGAACAGGCCGAAGAGGGTGCAGGTGACGAAGTTGCGGTCCTTGGCCAGGTCGCGGTGGAAGAACGGGTGCTGCGCGGTCAGCGTCTGGACGATGAAGACGTAGAAGCCGCAGACGGCGATGATCGCCTCGACCCAGGTCTCGGACGAGTTGAACCAGTCGTTGTCCGGCCCGCGGTCGGTCATCAGCTGGAACGAGGCGATGAAGATCACCAGCGCCCCGAAGCCGAGGAAGTCGAACGGCCGCTGCCGGTTGCCCGGATCGGGCGACATGAACACGTAGATGCCGAGGAAGGCGAGGATGCCGATCGGCAGGTTGATGAAGAACACCCAGTTCCACGACAGCGTCTCGGTCAGCCAGCCGCCCAGCACCGGCCCGATGATCGGCCCGACGATCACCACCGCGCTCCAGATCGACATCACCTGCGGGATCAGCCGCATCGGGAAGATGTCGAGCATGGTCGCCTGCGACAGCGGCATCAGCGACGCGCCGGCGATGCCCTGGATGAAGCGGAAGGCCACCATCTCCGGCAGGTTCTGCGCCACGCCGCAGAGCATCGAGGCGACGGTGAAGGCGCAGATCGAGATCAGGAACATCGGCTTGCGGCCGATCTTCAGCGAGAGCCATCCGGAGAGCGGCGTCATGATCGCCGTGGCGATGATGTAGGAGGTCAGGACCCAGGTGATCTGGTCCTGCGAGGCGCTGAGGCTGCCCTTCATGTGCGGCAGCGCCACGTTGGCGATGGTGGAATCCAGCGTGTTCATCAGCGTGGCCAGCATCAGGGCCCCGGTGATGGGTATGCGGTTGGCGATGTCGGCTTCGGAAGCCATGCCGTCTGATCCGCCCCACGCCCGACGGGGAGATTAGGCGCCGGTTGGCAAGCCCGTCACCCCTCACGTCGCGGCAAGGCGGGGGCGCGCTCTCGCCGGGGCGTCAGATTGGCCCCCGGAAGGCGGGCGGGGGCCCTGGCCAAACCGGCTGTTCAGCGCCCGCCGTCGAACCATGGCGCTTTCTCGATCCCCATTCCCCCCAACGACGGTCACCGCCGGGCTTTGTCCCGGCGGCCCATGAACACCCTTGTGGGGTGGCCGTGCGGCCGCACGGCCATGGCTGGCACGGTGTTCATGGGTGGCCGGCACAAAGGCCGGCCAAGACCGTGAATTGGGATGGAGGCGGCTGATCCGCGCGCCGCGTCACCCGTGGTCGAGCACCCGCTTCGGCTCGTAGGGCGCTTCCAGCGCCTTCACCTCGTCGTCGGTGAGCTTCACGGACAGCCCCGCCAGCGCGTCGTCGAGGTGGTGGGCCTTGGAGGCGCCGATGATCGGCGAGGTGATGGCCGGGTTCTTCAGCACCCAGGCCAGCGCCAGCTGCATGTTGGAGACGCCGCGCGCCCTGGCGAGCTCGGTCAGCTTGTCCACCACTGCGTGGTCGGGGGCCTTGTAGTAGAGCCGCTCGGAGAACTCGTCGGTGCGGGCGCGCTCGGTGTTGCCTTCCTTGGGGTTGCTGCGGCCGCCGGCCAGGAAGCCGCGCGCCAGCGGCGACCAGGGGATCACGCCGACGCCCTGGTCGCGGCACAGCGGCAGCATCTCCCGCTCCTCCTCGCGGTAGACCAGGTTGTACTGCGGCTGCATGGAGACGAACGGCGTCCAGCCGTTGGCGCGCGATGCGGCCAGCATCTTCATGAACTGCCAAGCGTACATGGAGCTGGCGCCGATGTAGCGGGCCTTGCCGGCGCGCACGACGTCGTTCAGCGCCTCCAGCGTCTCCTCGATCGGCGTGTCGTAGTCGAAGCGGTGGATCTGGTAGAGGTCGACGTAGTCGACGCCGAGCCGCTGCAGGCTGCGGTCGATGCCGTCGAGGATGTGCTTGCGCGACAGGCCGCGGTTGTTGGGGTCCTGCCCCATGGCCCCGTTGACTTTGGTGGCGATCACCACCTCGTGGCGCTTGGCGTACTCCTTCAGCGCCTTGCCGGTGACGCGCTCGCTCTCGCCCTGCGAATAGACGTCGGCGGTGTCGAAGAAATTGATCCCCGCCTCCAGCGCCTGGCGGAAGAAGGGCATGGCCGCCTCGTCGTCCAGCACCCAGGACCGCCACTTGGAGCTGCCGTAGGTCATGCAGCCCAGGCAGAGCCGCGAGACCTTCAGGCCGGTGTTGCCGAGACGGACGTATTCCATCGCATCGCTCCACTTTTTGCGTGCGACTTGCGCCGGCCGGGTAGGCCCCGCAACGCAGAAAATCTCGCGAGCAGATTCTCCTCCCCCGCAGGGGGAGGGGGACCACGAAGTGGTGGAGGGGGTCTGTTGCCGCGCGCACTCTCGCCGAGAGTCCTGCGCCGCTAATCGCTTCGCATCGCGCGAGCGGCGTACCCCCTCCCCCTGCGGGGGAGGACAATTACGGCTCCAGCCGCCCGTCGGTCAGCGCTTCCTCGTCGAAGCGGAACAGCACCTGGACGTCCGGCTCGGGCACGTCCTCGCGCAGCTGCTGCGGGGCCAGCTGGCGCAGCAGGTGGCGGATGATGTTGAGCCGCGCCTCCTTCTTGTGGTCGGTGTGGACGCACCACCAGGGCGCGACGGCGGTGGAGGTGCGCTGCAGCATCTCGTTGCGGGCCTTGGAGTAGGCCTTCCAGCGCTTCTGCGCCTCGCCGTCGAGGTCGCTGACCTTCAGCGTCTTCAGCGGATCGTGGCGGCGCGCCTCCAGCCGCTCGGCCTGCTCGGTCTTGGAGATGTCGAGCCAGATCTTCACCAGGCGGATCTGCGCCTCTTCCAGCATGGTCTCGAAGGCCGGGGCGTCGCGCAGGAAGTCCTGATGCTCGCGCGGGGTGCAAAAGCCCATCACCGGCTCGACGCCGGCGCGGTTGTACCAGGAGCGGTTGAACAGGATCAGCTCGCCCGCGGCCGGCAGGAAGCCGACGTAGCGCTGGAAGTACCACTCGCTGCGCTCGCGGTTGGAGGGCGCGGGCAGGGCGATGGCGCGGGTGCGCCGGGCGGTGAGATGCTCGGTGATGCGGGCGATGGTGCCGTCCTTGCCGGCGGCGTCGCGCCCCTCGAACACCACCACCGCCTTGGCGCCGTGCTCAGCCGCCCACTGCTGATAGCGCACCAGGCCGATCTGCAGCTCGCGCAACTCTTTCTTGTAGCCCTTGGCCTTGCTCATCCGCCCAGCATAATCCTCGCCGACCTGAGGGTGGAAACCCGCGGGCTTAACGCCGGAGAGCTTCAGCTTGATCCGCCTGCACGTCACCGAGCCGCTGATGGCCGGCGCCCGCCTCGCCCTTGCGCCCGAGCCGGCGCACTACCTCGTCAACGTCATGCGCCTCACGGTGGGCGGAGAGCTTCTGCTGTTCAACGGCCGCGACGGCGAGTGGCGCGCCCGCGTGGCGGCGGCCGGCAAGCGCGCCTGCGAGCTGGAGGTGGCGGAGCGGACGCGGCCGCAAGCGACCGGCCCGGACCTCGACCTGGTGGTGGCGCTGGTCAAGCGCGTGCGGCTGGAGACCATCGTCGAGAAGGCCGCCGAGCTCTCCGCCCGGCGCGTGCGGCTCGCCGTCACCGAGCGCACCAACGCCGACCACACGCGCATCCAGCGGCTGCAGGCGATCGCCGTCGAGGCCGCCGAGCAGACCGGGCGGCTGGACGTTCCCGAGGTGGCCGAGCCGCAGAAGCTGGAGCGGCTGCTGGCCGACTGGCCTACTGGCCGGCCGCTGATGTTCTGCGACGAGGCCGGCGAGGCGCCGCCGGCGCTGGAGGCTTTGGCCGGCCGCGGCGGCGGTCCGTGGGGCGTGCTGATCGGCCCCGAGGGCGGCTTTTCGCCGAACGAGCGGGCGGCGATCCGCTCGCTCGCCGCCGCCGTTCCCGCGTCGCTCGGCCCCCGCATCCTCCGCGCCGACACGGCCGCGATCGCCGCGCTGACCCTCTGGCAGGCGGCGCTCGGCGACCTGAGGGGGGCTTGAGCTTCTGGGCCGCAGCGCCCAGATGTTGCGACGAAGCTCCCGCGAGAGGAGCGGCGTTGGACGTGTTGGGGGCCTGCCGGCCGACCCGCGGGTGGGAGATTTGCTTGACCGACACGCTCTGTAGCGACCGGCCGCTGACGTTCGACGACCTCGTCGCCGACTTCGACCGCGGCTTCAAGCCGAAGTCCGAGTTCCGGGTCGGCTCCGAGCACGAGAAGTTCGTCTTCCGCATCCCCGGCCATGCGGCCGTGCCCTACGAGGGCGACGCCGGCATCCACGCGCTGCTGACGGGCCTGCGCCGCTACGGCTGGTCGGACATCATGGAGCGCCGCGCCGACGGCGGCGAGACGCTGATCGGCCTCTCGCGCGGCGGCGCCTCGGTCAGCCTGGAGCCGGGCGGCCAGTTCGAGCTCTCCGGCGCGCCGCTGGAAAGCGTGCACGACATCTGCCTGGAGATCGGCGCCCACCTGACCGAGTCCCGCGCCGTCGCCGCCGACCTCGGCCTCGGCTTCCTCGGCCTCGGCTTCACGCCCGACTGGACCCGCGCCGACGTCGCGGTGATGCCCAAGGGCCGCTATGCGATCATGCGCGCCTACATGCCGAAGGTCGGACGGCGGGGCCTCGACATGATGTTCCGCACCTGCACCGTGCAGGCCAACCTCGACTTCGCCTCCGAGGCCGACATGGCCGCCAAGATGCGGCTCAGCCTGGCGCTGCAGCCGCTGGCCACCGCCCTCTTCGCCAATTCGCCCTTCGTCGAGGGCAAGCCGAGCGGCTACCTCTCCAGCCGCGCCCGGGTGTGGACCGACACCGACCCGGCCCGCACCGGCATGCTCGACTTCGTGTTCCAGGACAGCTTCGGCTTCGCCGACTACGCGCGCTGGGCGCTCGACGCGCCGATGTACTTCGTCAAGCGCGACGGGCTCTACCTCGACGCCTCCGGCCAGTCGTTCCGCGCCTTCATGGACGGCGAGCTGCCGCTGCTGCCGGGCGAGCGGCCGACGCTGCAGGACTGGCGCAACCACCTCAACACCCTGTTCCCCGAGGTGCGGCTGCAGAACTACCTGGAGATGCGCGGCGCCGACACCGGTCCGCCCGAGCGGCTCTGCGCGCTGGCCGCCTTCTGGATGGGCCTGCTCTACGACGACGCGGCGACCGCCGCCGCCTGGGACCTGGTCAAGGACTGGCAGATCGAGGACCACGAGCGGCTGCGCGCCGACGCCGCGCGGCAGGGCCTGAAGGCGATGGGCGGTGGGCGGCCGCTGCAGGCGCTGGGCCTCGACGTGCTGGCGATCGCCCGCCAGGGCCTGAAGAACCGCGGCAAGATCGGCGCGGCGATGACCGACGAGACCGGCTTCCTCGCCCCGCTCGACGAGATCGCCGAAACCGGCGTCACCCCCGCCGAACGCTGGCTGGAGCTTTACCACGGCGCCTGGAACGAGGACCTGGCCTCGATCTACGAGGCCGCGGCCTACTGACGCTGTCGCGCGAAGACCCTGCGTCCTTCGAGACGCCCGCTTCGCGGGCTCCTCAGGATGACGAACCTTGTTGGGCTTCAACAAAACTCGTCATGGTGAGGAGCGCTCGCTAGAGCGCGTCTCGAACCACGCACAAACTTACGGCCTGTTCGGCTCGTCGACGTTCGTCGCCCAATGGTCGCGCTGGCTGGTTCCGGCGCCGTCGTCGGTGTGCAGGATGGTCTCGCGCACCTCGTCGGGGCGCGCCGCGTCGGCCACTTCGTGGATCTCGATCATGTTCGGGTAGAAGGCCACGCGGCCGCGGATCGCCTCCATCGCCGGGTAGGGGTCCTCGTAGGTCCAGACCGCGTTGTCGGCGAACTGGCCGTCCATCAGGATGGTGTAGTAGTGGGCGTCGCCCTTGTAGGGACAGTGCGTCACCCGGTCGGTGCGCGAGAAGTAGGCCATCTGCACGTCCTCGCGGGGGAAGTAGTCGACCGGCTTGTAGCTGGCCTCCTTCAGCGTCAGCGCCATCGCGGAGTCGGCGATGACGTGGCCGTTGTAGACCACCTGCAGCCGCTTCGGGTTGGCGGTGACGGTGATCGGGTGGTCGGGGCCTGGAACCCTCATCTCCGGCATGGTGAGTCCTCCTGTCGGGCCATCAACCCGCGAAGCTCAGGTGGGGGTCCATGTGTGCGGATGGCAAGGCCCTCACCTCACCTCTCCCACTGCGTGGGAGAGGGCTACTGAGAGGTCGGAGTAGCGGCGGGATGGTCGAGCCGCTTCGGCCTGTCCGTAGCCCTCGCCCCGCGCAGCGGGGAGAGGTGAGGTGAGGGGCCTCGGCTTGTGAAAGCCGCCCCCGCGTGATCATCTCGCCGCGCTGTCGAGCGGGGCCGAGCTTTCATGTTCAACATCGTCACGTTGGCCGGGATCGTGATCACGGTCGCCACCGGGATTCCGGTGTTCCTGCAGCTGCGCCGGCACCCGCGCGGCCTCTCCGTGCTGTTCTTCGCCGAGATGTGGGAGCGCTTCTCCTACTACGGCATGCGCGGCATACTGATCTTCTACCTGACCGAGCACTTCCTGTTCAGCGACAGCGTCTCGCAGGGGCAGTACGCCTCCTACACCACCCTGGTTTACCTGCTGCCGCTGGTCGGCGGTTATGTGGCTGACAAGTGGCTGGGCAGCCGCAAGGCGATCGCCTTCGGGGCGCTGCTGCTGGTCGCCGGCCACTTCACCATGGCGCTGGAGGGGCCGGCGGCGACCGAGACCCTCACCTACCAGGGCCATGCCTACAGCTTCCGCATCGAGGGGCGGATGGAGGCGCGCACCGTCTGCCTCCAGGTCGGCCAGGGCTGCTACGCCGTTGGTGGCGCGCCGGACGGCGGGCTGGCGATCAAGGGGCTGCCGGCCGCCGCGCCGCTGCCGCCGGTGCTGGCGAAGGGCAGCTACGCCCAGTCCGAGACCCGCTCGCAGCCGTTCGTCGACGTGCTCTACCTGGCGCTGGCGCTGATCATCATGGGGGTCGGCTTCCTGAAGGCCAACATCTCGTCGATCGTCGGCCAGCTCTATCCGGCCCGCGACCCGCGGCGCGACCCCGGCTTCACCCTCTACTACTACGGCATCAACCTCGGGGCCTTCTGGGCCTCGATCCTCTGCGGCGCGATCGGCGAGACGGTGAGCTGGGGCGCGGGCTTCGGCCTGGCGGGCGTCGGCATGCTGGCCGGCTACCTGGTGTTCGTGCTCAACAAGCCACGGCTGGAGGGCCACGGCGAGCCGCCCGACCCGGCCGCGCTGAAGCGGCCGGTGCTGGGGCCGCTGCGGCTGGAGTGGCTGCTCTACCTGGCGGCGCTGGCCGGCGTGGCGGTGGTCTGGTGGCTGGTGCGGCAGTTCGCGCTGATGGGCTGGCTGCTGCTGGCCGGCTGGATCGTCGCCCTCGCCTACGTCGGCTGGCAGATGACCCGGGTCGGCAAGGTCGGCCGCGACCGGCTGGCGCTGGCGATCCTCCTGGTATTCGGCTCGATGGTGTTCTTCGCGCTGGCCGAACAGGCCGGCACCTCGCTCAACCAGTTCGCCGAGCGCAACACCCAGCTGCCGCACGCCACCGCCTTCTGGACCGTCACCGCGGCGCAGACGCAGTCGTTCAACGCCGGCTACATCCTGCTGTTCGTGCCGCCGCTCGCCTGGATATGGGCCAAGCTCGGCCAGCGCGGCCGCGACCCCAACCCGCTGGTGAAGTTCGGCCTCGGCCTGGTGCAGATCGGCGTCGGCTTCTGGATCCTGGTCTGGGGTGCCAGCTATCCGGACGCGGCCTTCCGCACCCCGCTGTTCTTCCTCGGCTTCTCCTACCTGTTGCAGACCACCGGCGAGCTGTTCCTCAGCCCCGTGGGCCTTTCCGAGATGACCAAGCTGGCCCCGGCCGGGATGATCTCGACGCTGATGGCGATCTGGTTCCTGGGCGCGTCCGGCGCCCAGTACCTCGCCGGCCTGATCGCCCGCACCACCGCCTCGGAGACGGTCGGCGGCCAGGTGCTCGACCCCGGCAAGGCGCTGGCCACCTACGCCCACACCTTCCTGACCATCGGCGCCTGGGGCGTCGGCGCGGGGCTGGTGTTCCTGGTCCTCAGCCCCTGGCTGAAGCACTGGGCGCACGGGGCGGACGACGCCGATCCGGAGGTGCTGCCGGAGGGGACGCAGGGGGCTGCGGCCGAGTAGGGTCTCCTTCCCCAATTTCCGCCCAGGCAGGACTGCCAGCGGCGAAGCTCTTTTCACCACCAAGCACACCAAGAGCACCAAGGGGCGCTTCGCGCCCGCCCAATCGCCAAGGCCGCACGAGGTTAGCGGCGCGCGCAGCGCGCCCTTGGTGTCCTTGGTGGTTCATCTTCAACCCCGCCTGCCTGCGGTGGGGGCCTATCCGAAGGTCTTGCGCACGCGGATGGTCAGTTCCGGGCCGAAGCGCGGGCTGCGGTTGTCGATCGAGTTGAGGACGCCGCCGTTCACGTCCCGGAACGGGTCGTAGAAGGCGCGGATCTGCTCCAGGCCGTGGGTAGCGAGGTTGTCGCCCTCGATCTTGATCGAGAGGTCGGGGCGCGGCTTGTACTCGAAATAGGCGTCGATCCAGACGCCGAGGCGCTGCGTGTCGACTTCGCTGAACAGGTACTCGCTCTGCCGCCAGGCCGGAATGACGTCGATCGTCCAGGTCGACTTCAGCTTCGGCAGCCCCTGGGTGAAATGGATCTCCGAATCCACCGGATGCAGGCCGGAGATCTCGCGCGGCTGGTGGGTGGCCGGATCGATCACCTGCGAGTGGCGCCAGGTGGCGCGCAGGATCAGCTGGCCGTTCTTCAGCATCAGCCTGTCGGTCGGCAGCGTCAGCGAGGCGGACAGCTCCTCGCGCGAGCCGTCGCCGATGTTGGAGGGGCCGGGGAACTCGGCGGCGGGGTCGCACAGGCCGGTCCCCGGCAGCAGGTCGGCGGGCGCGCAGACGCCGGCGTAGTCGATCGCGTCCTGCAGCCAGTAGCGGCGGGCGATCAGGCCGATGTCGCCGCCCTTCCAGAAATGCCGATCGTAGGAGGCCTCGATCACCCAGTCCTGCTGCGGCGTCAGGGTCGGGTTGCCGGCCCGCTCGCCGCCGACCAGGGTCCCGGACGCGGTGAAGTAGTTGAAGTCGAGCTGGGTCACCTCCCGCTCGACGCGCAGCTGCAGCTGGTTCGCGCCGTTCGGCGCCCAGGTCACCACCGCGCGCGGCTTGGGGAAGATGAAGGTCTGGCTGGAGAGCACGTCGCCGGTGGAGACCAGGTTGGAGGCCTCGACCCGCAGGCCGCCCTCGACGGTCAGCGTTCGCCACGGCTGCCAGGTGGCGTCGACGAACGCCTCGCCGCGCCGCTCGCTGACCCGCACGTTGGCCGCCGGCACCACTTCCGGCGCGCCGTTGTCGGTCTCGACCGTATGGCTGACGACGAAGTTGAAGTCGCCCTCGAGCGCGCCTTCCAGGGTCAGGTTCGGCAGTGCGTCGAACGTCACCTCGCCGCGGCCGATGCTCTCCCCCTGGTGCTTGCCGAGCACGAAGGTGGAGACGTCGCCGGGATCGGCGAGGTCGTCGACCTCGCCGAAGCGGCTGAGCTGCTGCAGCGCATAGAGCTCCAGCCCGAGCTTTGCGCCGATGCGGCGGCTGTAGCGCAGGCCCACCTCGCCGGTGTCCTGTCGCTGGGTGAAGATCTCGCTCTGCAGGTTGGCCGGGTCGGGCGAGAGGTCGTCGTTGCGCGAGAAGTAGGGGCTGTGCTGGTAGGAGCCCTCGAGGCGCAACTTGCCGCCGAGCAGCGGCGCCTCCACCGCGGCGGTCGCCTTGTCCTGGCCGCCGTCGCCGAAGTAGCGGATCGTGTCTTCTTCCTGCAGCTGGCCGTTGGGCGCGAAGATCCGGTGCGGGCCGTTGCCGGCGCCGTCGTCGGCGCCGGTGCCCAGCAGCAGCGAGCCTTCCAGCGCCAGCTTGCCGACCTGCCTGGCCCCCTCCACGCGCAGGCCGTAGTCGACGTGTCCGTTGTAATCGAGCGTCCCCTGCAGCGCCGTGGTCAGGTGCAGGCGGGTGTCGAGCTTGCGGATCACGTTGGCGATCACCGTCTTGCCGCGCATGTCCATGCCGGGCGCGCCGCCGCGGATGACGTCGATGCGCTCGACCGAGCCGGCCGGGATGCGCTGCAGGATGGCGTCGAGCGAATCGCTCTTGGTCGCCGGCCGGTCGCCGTCGATCAGCACGTTGCCGGCCGCGCCGCCGAAGCCGCGCACGCCGCCGCCGGTGTCGAGCGAAAAGCCTGGCAGGTCATTGACCATGTCGAGCGCGGTGTTGGGGCGGAAGGTGGCGAAGAAGCTGGGCGGATAGCTGGTGACGCCGGAATTGGCCGGCTGCGCGGGCCCGCCCTGCGGCGCAGCTTCAGGCGCCGCCAGCGCCGCGCCCGCCGCCCCGGCCGCCGCCAGAGCCGCGACGATCAACAACCTGTGCTGCAAGCCCGGCCCGTCCTGAATGCGCGCGCCACGTGAGCCCGCCGGCCCGTTAAGGCCAGTTAAATCCACGACAGATTGGTTACCGGCAGCCCCCCTCCGCTCATCCCGGCGAAAAGCTGGGACCCAGGCAGGAGATGTTGCAGGGGCGCGATTGCTTGCGGATTCGAGCTCGCCGCAGGCCTTTAGTCTCAACGCAGAGCCCGCGGAGGAGGCGCGGAGCACGCAGAGGAGAGCGAGACCCTCCGCGGCCTCTGCGCAGTCTCCGCGGGCTCCGCGTTCAGACTAAGCGCCTGCGGCGCGCGCCATGCCGGACGGGTTCGCGCCCCTTCAACCGTCCTGCCTGCGAACGGGAGAGTGGTGGCCTCAGACCTTCGTGCCGCCCACCGTCAGCCCGGTGATCTTCAGCGAGGGTTGGCCGACGCCGACCGGGACGCCCTGGCCGTTCTTGCCGCAGACGCCGATGCCGGGGTCGAAGGCGAAGTCGTCGCCGATCATCGTCACCCGGGTCAGCGCCGAGGGGCCGTCGCCGATCAGGGTCGCGCCCTTCACCGGGCTGGTGACCTTGCCGTCCTCGATCAGGTAGGCCTCGGTGCACTGGAAGACGAACTTGCCGTTGACGATGTCGACCTGGCCGCCGCCCAGGGTGGCGCAATAGATTCCGCGCTTCGTGGAGGCGATCATGTCCTCCAGCTTGTCCTGGCCGCCGAGCATGCCGGTGTTGGTCATCCGCGGCATCGGCATGTGGGCGAACGACTGGCGCCGCGCATTGCCGGTGGGCGTCAGCCCCATCAGCCGGGCGCTCTGGCGGTCGTGCATGTAGCCGGTGAGGACGCCGTCCTCGATCAGGATGGTGCGCTCGGTGGGCGTTCCCTCGTCGTCGACGGTCAGCGAGCCGCGGCGGCCGGGCAGCGAGCCGTCGTCGAACACGGTGACGCCCGGCGCGGCCACCCGCTCGCCGACGCGGCTGGAGAAGGCGCTGACGCCCTTGCGGTTGAAGTCGCCCTCCAGGCCATGGCCGACCGCCTCGTGCAGCAGCACGCCGTTCCAGCCGGCCCCCAGCACCACGTCCATCTCGCCGGCCGGGCAGGGCACGGCGTCGAGGTTCACCAGCGCCTGGCGCAGCGCCTCGTCGACCTGCGCCTGCCATTTCTCCGGACTGATCCAGGCCTCGAAGCTGGCGCGGCCGCCGGCCCCGGCCATGCCGCTCTCGCGCCGGCCGTCCTTGTCGACGGTGATGGAGACGTTGATCCTGACCAAGGGGCGCACGTCGCGGATCAGCCGCCCGTCGGCGCGCAGTATCTCCACCGTGCGCCGCTCGCCGGCCAGCGAGGCCAGCACCTGCACCACCCGGGGATCGCGGGCGCGGGCGAAGGCGTCGATCTCCTGCAGCAACGACACCTTCTCGGAGAAGCTCGGGTTCGCCAGCGGGTCGTCCTCGCCGTAGAGCTTGGCGTTGGTGGCGCGCGGGCCCTCGGCCTCGACGCCGGAATAGCCGCGCTTGGCCAGCGCCGCCGACTTGGCCGCCCGGGCGATGGCGGCCTCGGAAATCTCGCTGGCGTGGGCGTAACCGGCGGTCTCGCCGGCGACGACCCGCAGGCCAAAGCCCTCGGCGCTGTCGTAGGCCGCCGACTTCAGTCGCCCGTCGTCGTAGACGAATGCTTCGGATTCGGAGCGCTCGACGAACAGCTCCCCGTCGTCGCCGCCGGCGATGGCTTCGCCGAGGATCCGCCCGGCCCGCTCGGGATCGACGCCGGAGGATTGCAGCAGGGACAGGGACGAGACGGGGGCGTTCATCGGGGACTGGCTCTTTGAGGCGAGGCTGGGAAGGGACGCTGGCCTCAAGAGATAAGGTCTGGAGCGCGCTCGCGAAACCTCAAATCCGCCGAGGGCGCGATGGGGTCCCAACCGCCTTGGCAAGCCGGCAGGTTCCGCGTATGCACCCCGCAAGACCGGGGCCGGGTGCGATGGGATCAGCGCGCGCGGCGCGCGCCACGCCCGCCTGGACTGGTCTTGGAAACTGGCCGGCGGCGAGCGCCGGCGGTCAAGGCCGTGAGGGACATGAAGCCGAGTTCTTGCAGCATCGCGCGGCTCTGGGCGGGGGCCGGGGCGGCCCTGACCATGGCCGCGATCTCTGCCCAGGTCCACGCGGCCGACCTGATCGGCCAGCCGACCGACAAGGCGATCGACTTCCAGCCCGGCGTGACCGAGCTGCGCCTCAGGGCAATGTGGTTCCACAACTGGATTCTGCTGCCGGTGCTGTTCGGCATCTCGCTGCTGGTGCTGGGGCTGCTGCTCTGGTGCGTCATCCGCTACAACGCCAAGGCCAACCCGACCCCGGCGCGCTTCACCCACAACACCACCGTCGAGGTGCTCTGGACGGTCGGTCCGGTGCTGATCCTGCTGGTGATCGCCATCTTTTCGTTCCGGCTGCTGTTCGACTACCACGACATGCCCCGGCCCGATGTGACGGTGAAGGCGACCGGCTATCAGTGGTACTGGGGCTATACGTACCCCGACCTGAAGATCGACGAGTACACCTCCAACATCCTGCCGGCCGACCAGGCCAAGGCCAAGGGCGAGCCCTACATGCTGGCCGCCACGGCCCCGATCGTCGCGCCGGTGAACAAGGTGGTGCACGTGCTGGTCGAAGGCGCCGACGTGATCCACTCGTTCTCGGTGCCGGCCTTCGGCATCAAGATCGACGCCGTGCCCGGCCGGGTGAACGACACCTGGTTCAAGGCGACCCGGATCGGCACCTACTACGGCCAGTGCTCGCAGCTGTGCGGCACCGACCACAGCTTCATGCCGATCGAGGTGAAGGTGGTCAGCCAGGCCGATTTCGACGCCTGGGTCGCCAGCAAGGCGCCGCAGACCACGCCCCCCGCCAGCAATTCCACCACGCCGGTCACCGGCACGAGCGCCGCCTCGCCCGCCGCGGTGACCACCGCGCCGTCGAAGCGCTGACCGTTCGAGGAGAGTTCAGAGAAGCTATGGCCCACGCCGCCGACATCCACGAACGCGCCGCTTACGCCGACCCGCATGATGCACACGCGGACCATGCGCATTCTCCGGGCTTCTTCACCCGCTGGTTCCTCTCCACCAACCACAAGGATATCGGCACCCTCTACCTGCTGTTCGCCATCGTCGCGGGCCTGATCGGCACGGGGCTGTCGGGCCTGATCCGCCTGGAGCTGATGCATCCGGGCGTGCAGTATTTCGCGCCGCACAGCTTCATCGCCGGCCTGCTGCACATCACCTCCACCGCTGCCGGCCACCACGCCTACAACGTCGTCGCCACCGCCCACGGGCTGGTGATGATCTTCTTCATGGTCATGCCGGCGATGATCGGCGGCTTCGGCAACTGGTTCGTGCCGCTGATGATCGGCGCGCCCGACATGGCGTTCCCGCGCATGAACAACATGTCGTTCTGGCTGCTGGTCTCGTCGTTCGTGCTGCTGCTGACCTCGATGTTCGTCGACGGCGGTCCCGGCTACGGCGCCGGCACCGGCTGGACCATCTACGCGCCGCTCTCCACCATCGGCCACACCGGCCCGGCCTTCGACCTGGTGATCTTCTCGATCCACCTGGCCGGCGCCTCGTCGATCCTGGGCGCCATCAACTTCATCACCACCATCTTCAACATGCGCGCGCCGGGCATGACGCTGCACCGGATGCCGCTGTTCGTCTGGTCGATCCTGGTGACCACCTGGCTCTTGCTGCTGGCGCTGCCGGTGCTGGCCGGCGCCATCACCATGCTGCTCACCGACCGCAACTTCGGGACCCACTTCTTCGACGTCCAGAATGGCGGCGACCCGCTGATGTTCCAGCACCTGTTCTGGTTCTTCGGCCACCCCGAGGTCTACATCCTGATCCTGCCGGGCTTCGGCATGGTCAGCCACATCGTCTCGACCTTCTCCAAGAAGCCGGTGTTCGGCTACCTGGCCATGGCCTACGCGATGGTGGCGATCGGCTTCATCGGCTTCATCGTCTGGGCCCACCACATGTTCACCGTGGGCATGAACGTCGACCTGCAGGCCTATTTCGAGGCCGCGACCATGGTTATCGCCGTGCCGACGGGCATCAAGATATTCTCCTGGATCGCCACGATGTGGGGCGGCTCCATCGAGTTCAAGACGCCGATGTTGTGGGCGCTGGGCTTCATCTTCCTGTTCACCGTCGGCGGCGTCACCGGCGTCGCCCTGGCCAACACCGCCTTCGACTACAATGTGCACGACACCTACTATGTGATCGCCCACTTCCACTATGTGCTCAGCCTCGGCGCGGTGTTCGCCATCTTCGGCGGCTTCTACTACTGGTTCGAGAAGATCTGGGGCGTGCGCTACAACGAGGCCCTGGGGGCGACGCACTTCTGGTTCACCTTCATCGGCGTCAACATCGTCTTCTTCCCGCAGCATTTCCTCGGGCTGCAGGGGATGCCGCGCCGCCAGGTCGACTACCCGACCGGCTTCGACTTCTGGAACTTCGTCTCCAGCGTCGGCTACATCATCACCCTGGTCGGCACCTGCTTCTTCCTGCTGATGCTGCTGGAAGCGGCGATCCGCCGCCGCCCGGGCCGCGGCAACCCCTGGGGCGCCGGCGCGACGACCCTGGAATGGACCCTCACCTCGCCCCCGCCGTTCCACCAGTTCAACGAGCTGCCGGTGGTCCACGCGGAGACGCACTAGGGGCTCCGATGCGGAGCTTCCGGTTCAGATTCGGCTTTGCCGCGCTTTGGCTGCTGGGGGCCGCCCTTGTGGCCGGCGCTCAGGCGTCGGAACAGCTGGCCGCACTTAGGCCGGCGTTTCGTGGGACCTACTACGTGATCTCTCACCCGCAGATCGCGATCAGCTTTCCGGCCGCGTTTTTGGTGATCGCCGCGGTCTATTGGGTGCTGGAGGCGGCGCGCCTGCCGATGCGGCGGCCATTGGCGTGGGCGCATTTCGCCGCGACCGCCCTGGGCGTCGCGCTGCTCTTCGCTCCACGGCTGCTGCTCTCACCTTTGGACGAGCCTCGGCGCGGAGTGGATCCGATGGCGGCTTTCGAGCTGCTCAGTCGCGTGTCGATGGCGGGGTACGCGCTCATTTTTGCAGGGATCGCGCTCTTCATCCTGCTCCTGATTGACGCAGGCCGACGGCGAATCGGCCCTAGCCACCCGGCTGCGGTGGCGCCATGAGGGCGTCCATGGCCAGTCCCGACACGATCGCGACCGCCGCGGCTCCCGCGCGCTGGCAGGACTACGTCGTCCTCCTCAAGCCGCGGGTGATGAGCCTCGTGGTCTTCACCGCGCTGACCGGCCTCTTCTGCGCCGGCGTGCGGCTGAATCCGGTGCTGGCGGCCACCGCCATCCTCTGCATCGCCGTCGGCGCCGGTGCGTCCGGCGCGCTCAACATGTGGTACGACGCCGACATCGACCGGCTGATGCGCCGCACGCGCGGGCGGCCGGTGCCGGCGGGCCGGGTGCAGGGGGCCGACGCGCTGGCGCTCGGCATGACCCTGTCGCTGTTCTCGGTGGGGCTGATGGGGCTGGCGGTGAACCTGCTGGCCGCGGGCCTGCTGGCCTTCACCATCTTCTTCTACGCCGTCGTCTACACGATGTGGCTGAAGCGCTCGACGCCGCAGAACATCGTCATCGGCGGCCTCGCCGGCGCCTTGCCGCCCGCGGTCGGCTGGGCGGCGGCCAGCGGGACCGCGCCGCTGAACGCCTGGCTGATGGTGGCGATCATCTTCTTCTGGACCCCGCCGCACTTCTGGGCGCTGTCGCTCACCACCAACGACGACTACCGGCGCGCCGGCGTGCCGATGCTGCCGGTCACCGCCGGCGAGCCGGCCACCCGCCTGCAGATACTGATCTACAGCCTGATCCTCGTGCCGCTGTGCCTGGCGCCCGTCTTCACCGGCCTCGGCGGCCCGGTCTACCTGGCCGTCGCCGCGATCGGCGGGGCGGTGTTCCTGGGGCTGGCGGCGCAGCTCTCGCGCGCCAAGGCCAAGGCCGACGCCAAGCGGCTGTTCGGCTTCTCGATCCTCTACCTGTTCCTGCTGTTCGCCGCCCTGCTCGGCGAGCACCTGGCGGGCGTCAGGCCCCTGACGCTTTGAGCGATCCCAACGACGAGAGCGAAGCGGCCCGCAAGGCGCGCAACGGCCGCAACATCGCCCTGTTCGTGGGCCTTCTGGGCTTCGTGGTCCTGGTCTTCATCGTCACCCTCGCGCGGCTCGGCGGCAATGTCGCAACGCTTCCCCGATAGGCCCGAGCGCGACCCGCGCGCCGCCCGCAACCTGCGCACCGCGCTGGTCTGCGGGGTGATCTTCGCCGGCATGGTCGGCGCTGCCTTCGCCGCCGTGCCCTTCTACCGCGCCTTCTGCCAGGCGACCGGCTTCGCCGGCACGCCGCGCCGCGCCTTCGTGCCGTCGGCCACGGTCTCCAACCGCACCGTGACGGTCGACTTCGACACCAACGTGCGCGGCCTCGCCTGGAGCTTCAAGCCCAACGTCCCGAGCCAGGAGGTGCGGCTCGGCGCCTCCAACCTGGCCTTCTTCAAGGTGACCAACAACTCCGACCAGCCGCTGACCGGCCGCGCGGTCTACAACGTCACGCCCGGCAGCGCCGGCTACTTCTTCTCCAAGCTCGAGTGCTTCTGCTTCACCAACCAGACGCTGGCGCCGCACCAGACCGCCGAGTTCCCGGTCGTCTACTTCGTCGATCCGCGTTTCGGACTCGATGACGACACCAAGGGAATCAAGGTGATCACCCTTTCCTACACCTTCTTCCCGGCCGCTCGTCCGCAGGCTTCCAAGTGAGCCCTGCGAGCGGGAAAAACACGAGCTTGCGCGCGTTCGGACCGCAAAAGCGGCTGGGAAGAATCCCGAACGCGCGCAGGGCCTTGGCGAACGCCGCGCAAGGCGATAGCACCACCGCCGGGACAGGCCGCTCAGCGGCGCCCGCGAGTTAGGACGAGGCATCGAAGCGCGACATGGCCCACGCAGGCGTCAAGCACGACTACCACCTGGTCAACCCAAGCCCCTGGCCGCTGCTCGGCTCGTTCGCCGCGCTGGTGCTGACCATGGGCGGCGTGGTGTGGATGAAGGGCCTGTTCGGCATGCCCAAGCACACCTGGTGGCTGGTGGCGCTCGGCTTCCTGCTGGTGATCGTCACCATGATCACCTGGTGGACCGACGTGGTGAAGGAGGCCAACGAGGGCGACCACACGCCGGTGGTGTCGCTGGGCCTGCGCTACGGGATGATCCTGTTCATCGCCTCCGAGGTGATGTTCTTCGTCGCCTGGTTCTGGATCTTCTTCGAGATGGCGCTGTTCCATCACCACCGCACCCTCTCGCCGGTGGACCAGGTGGCGACCGCCTGGAAGACCTGGCCGCCGCACGGCGTCGAGGTGGTGCCGCCGTTCGAGCTGCCGCTGCTCAACACCCTGACCCTGCTGCTCTCCGGCACCACCGTCACCTGGGCCCACCATGCGCTGCAGGAGAACGACCGCAACGGCGCCAAGTGGGGCCTGGCGCTGACCATCCTGCTGGGCTGCCTGTTCACCGCCATCCAGGCGTTCGAGTACCACCACATCCTCACCGACCAGCTGTTCTTCGGCCCGGACGCGTCGGGCTCGGGCCTCTACGGCTCGGCCTTCTTCATGGCCACCGGCTTCCACGGCTTCCACGTCATCATCGGCACCATCTTCCTCAGCGTCTGCCTGCTGCGGCTGCTGCGCGGCGGCTTCACGCCGCAGAAGCACTTCGGCTTCGAGGCGGCGGCCTGGTACTGGCACTTCGTCGACGTGGTGTGGCTGTTCCTCTTCACCTTCCTCTACACGACGTTCGGCGCCGGCTGGGGCAAGTGAGCCAGCGGGGCGCCGCGGCGCCCTTCATCGCCGGCGCCAGGGGCCGTTGCCCCAACTGCGGCGGCGGTGCGCTGTTCTCGGGCTTCCTGCGCGTGGCGCCGCGGTGCGCGGCCTGCGGCTTCGACCTCGCCAAGGCCGATTCCGGCGACGGGCCGGCCGTGTTCGTGATCTTCATCGCCGGCTTCGCCGCAGCCTTCGGCATCCTCTTCACCGAGGTTTTCGTGCGCCCGCCGATCTGGGTGGAGTTCGTGATCTGGCTGCCGGTCGCGGCCGTTCTCTGCCTGGGGCTGCTGCGGCCGATGAAGGGGCTGATGATCGCCGCCCAGTTCGCCAACCGCGCCTCCGAAGCCGGGCGCCATGACCTCCGCTGAGCGAGCGCGCTTCCCGATCGGCCTGACGCTCGCCGCCATCGTCGTCCTCGCCGTCTGCTGCGCGCTCGGCGTCTGGCAGCTGCAGCGCGGGGCCTGGAAGGCGCAGGAGCTGCAGCGGATCGACGCGCTGAAGACCGCGCCGGCGGTCCCGATCGGGCCGGTGCTGGCGCGCGCCGCGGCCGGGGCGGACGCCTCGTTCACCCGCGTCGCCGCCGACTGCGCCCCCGGCAGCGCCGCCGCCCCCTACCACCTGACGACCGACAACGCCGAGTGGATCGCCCGGGCGCGGGCCGTCTGCCGCGTCGCCGGCGGGCCCTACCGCGGCGTCCTGGTCGACCGCGGCTTCCTGGCCGCCAGCCGCGGCGCGACCAGCGCTCCGACCACCGCGCTGCCGCCGCCGCAGCATGTCGAGGGCGTGCTCTACCGCGCGCCGCAGAACGACCCCGCGCCGTCGCCTGCCCAGGCGCCCTACATCCTGGTCGCCGAGCGCGAGGCGCCGCCGCCGCCCGGCGTCGTCGCGGCCCCCTATCCCGACGCCGCGGGCGCCCTGCAGTACGCCGGGGCCTACGCGCCGACCTGGTTCGGCCTTGCCGTCGTCGCCCTCTGCTTCTATGCGGCCATGCTCTGGCGCAGATACCACCCCAAGGCATGAACTACCTCTCCACCCGCGGCCAGTCGCCGGCGGCCTCCTTCCTGGACGCGGTGATCGCCGGCCTCGCGCCGGACGGCGGCCTCTACGTGCCCGAGGCGTGGCCGCGCCTCTCCGCCGCCGAGCTCGCCGGCTTCGCCGGCCGCCCCTACGCCGAGGTGGCCGCCGCGGTGCTCGGCCGCTTCGCCGGCGGCGAGATCGACGACGCCGACCTCGCCGGCCTCTGCGCCGACGCCTACGCCGCCTTCACCCACCCGGCCGTCGCGCCGCTGCGGCAGCTGGCGCCCGGCCGCTTCCTGCTGGAGCTGTTCCACGGGCCGACGCTGGCGTTCAAGGACGTGGCGCTGCAGCTGCTGGCCCGCCTCTACGACCATGTGCTGGCGCGCCGGGGCCGGCGGCTCACCATCGTCTGCGCCACCTCGGGCGACACCGGCGGCGCGGCGGTGGAGGCGTTCCGCGGCCGCGCGGGCGTGCGCATCGTCACCCTCTTCCCCGAAGGCCGCATCTCCGAGGCGCAGCGCCGCTTCATGACCACGGCCGACGAGGGCAACGTCGCCTGCCTGGCGGTGAAGGGCACCTTCGACGACTGCCAGGCGATGCTGAAGGCGATGTTCCAGGACGCCCAGTTCGCCCGCGCCGCGGACCTCTCCGGCGTCAACTCGATCAACTTCGCCCGCATCGCCGCGCAGAGCGTCTACTTCATCACCGCCGCCGTCGCCCTCGGCGCGCCGCACCGCCCGGTCGCCTTCGCCGTGCCGACCGGCAACTTCGGCGACGCCTACGCCGGCTATGCGGCCCACCGCATGGGCCTGCCGGTCGAGCGGATCATCGTCGCGACCAACGCCAACGACATCCTGGCCCGCGCCCTCGCGACCGGCCGCTACGCCCGGGGCGAGGTCGCCGCCACCTCCAGCCCGGCGATGGACATCCAGGCCGCCTCCAACTTCGAGCGGCTCTACTTCGAGACCGCCGAGCGCGACGCGGTCGAGACCGCCCGCGCCTTCGAGGCCTTCGCCGCCCAGGGCGCGCTCGACCTGCCGCCGCGCCCGCTGGCGGCGATCCGCAGCCTCTTCGCCGGCGCCGCGGTCAGCGAGGCGCAGACGGCGCAGACCATCCGCGCCACCTTCGCCGAGACCGGCGAGCTCGTCGACCCGCACACCGCCGTCGGCCTCGCCGCCGCCCGGCGCATCGGCCCCGCCGACCCGGCGACGCCGCTGGTGACCCTCGCCACCGCCCACCCCGCCAAGTTCCCCGAGGCGGTCGCGGCGGCCGCCGGCGTCGCGCCGCCGGTCCCGGCCAGCGTGGCGCGGATGGCGCAGCTGCCGGAACGGATTCAGACGATCGCCGCCGACGTCGAGGCGGCCAAGGCGGCGATCCGGGAGTTTGCGAGAGCATGATGCAGCTTTGCGCCCCCTCCGTCTCGCCGCGCTTGCAGCGCGCCGATCCACCTCCCCCGTCGTCTGCGCGACAGGGGAGGAGCTTCTGGTCCTGCCCCGCGAAGCGGGGAAGGGGGACTGCCGCGCACAACGCGGGGGTGGAGGGGGCGCAAAGCCGCGTCCACAGCCGATGACCCGCGTCCACACCCTGGCCAACGGCGTGCGCGTGGTCGCCGATCCGGTCCCCGGCTTCCAGACCCTGGCCCTGTCGGTGGCGGCGGGCCGCGGGGCGCGGGCCGAGAGCCCGGCGCAGAGCGGCTGGTCGCACCTGCTGGAGCACATGGTGTTCAAGGGCGCGGGCGAGCGCTCGGCTCGCGACATCGTCGAGGAGATCGAGGCGCGCGGCGGCTCGATCAACGCCGCCACCGGCTACGAGCGCACCAGCTTCCAGGTGCGCAGCCTGGCCGGCGGCCTGCCGCTCGGCCTGGAAGTCACCGCCGACCTGGTACTGCGCCCCACCCTCGACGCCGGCGAGCTGGCCCGCGAGGTCGGGGTGATCGCCCAGGAGATCGCCGAGGCGGCCGACACCCCCGACGACTTCGTGTTCGAGCTGGCGCAGGGCGCCGCCTTCGCCGGCCACCCGCTGGGCCGGCCGGTGCTGGGAACCGAGGCCAGCATCGGCGTGGCCGACCCGGCGAGCCTGGCGGCCTGGCGCGCGCGGCTCTACGCCCCCGACCGGCTGGTGGTCAGCGCCGCCGGGGCGGTGGACGAGGACGAGCTGCTCACCATGGCCGAGCGGCTGTTCGGCGCAGCGCGCCCGGCCCACGCCCCGGCGCTGGAGCCGGCCGTCTTCAACGGCGGCCGCGCCGGCGAGAGGCGGCGGCTGGAGCAGGCGCACGTGGTCTTCTACCTGCCGGGCGTCGGCGCGACCGACCCGGACTACTTCGCCTTCCGCCTGTTCGCCGAGGCGCTGGGCGGCGGCATGTCGAGCCGCCTGTTCCAGGAGGCGCGCGAGCGGCTGGGGCTCGCCTACGCCATCGACGCCTTCGCCGAGCCCTACCAGGACACCGGCGTGCTGGGCGTCTACGCCGGCTGCGCAGCCAAGGACGCCGCCGCCCTGGCCGACGTGGTCGCCGCCGAGATCCGCAAGCTGGCCGAGGCGGTCGGCGAGGCCGAGCTCGCCCGCGCCAAGGCGCAGCTGAAGGCCGGCCTGTTCATGGCCCGCGAGTCGCTCTCCGCCCGCGCCGAGCAGGCCGCCGCCCAGCTGCTGGTGTTCGACCGCCTGCTGACGCCGGAGGAGATCGCCGGCGCCATCGATGCGGTGACCCCGCCCGCCATCGCGCTCTTCGCCGAGCGCATGCTCGGCCCGCGCCTCAGCGCCCCCGCTGTGCTCGGCCCCGCCCGCGCCCTGGCCGCCGCCGACCGCTTCCACCGGGCGTTGTTCGGCTGACCACGGCCGCCAACGCGCGGCGCGGAGATTGGTAGGGGGCGCCAGCTTGAGGCCACGCTCAGAGCCCGTCGTCGATCGCTTATTTCCCCCAACGTCCCCACCGCCGCCACACCCCCGCCGCCCTCATCCCGCGCCGCCCCCACTTGGCAAATCCGCTGCAACCGGCGCACAAAGCGCGCCATGGCTCTGCTGGACTGGATCTCGTCCGACCATGACCTGCGGCTCGCCGCCGACGGCGTGCGCCTGCGGCCGCACCGCAGCAGCGACTTCGAGGAGTGGGCGGCGCTGCGCACCGGCTCGCGCGGCTTCCTGCAGCCGTGGGAGCCGACCTGGCCGGCCGACGACCTCACCCGCGGGGCCTGGCGCCGGCGGCTGTCGGCCTACGCCCACGACATCGAGCGCGGCCTCGCCTATCCGTTCCTGGTGTTCCGCGAGCACGACAACGCCATGGTCGGCGGCATCACCCTCTCCAACATCCGCCGCGGCGTCGCCCAGATGGGGCAGATCGGCTACTGGATCGGCGAGCCGTTCGCCCGCCACGGCCACACCCTGGCGGCGGTGAAGGCGGTGACCCGATTCTCGTTCGGGCGCCTCGCCCTGCACCGGCTGGAGGCCGCCTGCCTGCCTTCCAACGAGCCCAGCCGCGGCGTTTTGCTCAAAGCCGGCTTCACCCAGGAGGGTTTGGCTCGTGCTTATCTGAGAATTAACGGTATCTGGGAAGATCATCTCCTGTTTGGTTTGGTCTCGCCGGCGCCCGCCAGCGAGCACAGGGGTGAGGACGTGCTGGTCTAGCTGGGCCGCACCTCCCGCCTCGGGACTGAGGAGGGGTATGCCGTCCGCCGACAGGCTGGTCTGGGACGCGACGACCGTGCTCGAAGCCCTGGGCGCGGCCGATGCGGCGCTATGGGTGTGGGAGCCCGAGCGCGACCGCCTGCGCCTGAGCGGCGCGTCGAAGGCGCTGGGCCTCGGCCCGCTCGCCCCTGAGGCCGCCTCCGCCGCCATGCGCGCCCTGGTGCTGCCGCAGGATCGCGCCGCCGCCGAGGACATGCTGCGGGTGCGCGAGCCCGGCTGCGAGGTCGCCGCGCGCCTGCGGATGCGGGGCGGCGAGCCCTGCCTCTGGCGCGGCGTCTGGCTGGAGGAGGGCCTGCGCGCGGCCGGCGTGGTCGCCCGCGAGACCCGCTTCACCGCTTCCGAGCGCGACCACCTGACCGGCCTCTTGGACCGCCGCAGCTTCGTCGCCCGCGCCCGGGAGCGGCTGACCCATCCGGGCGCCTGCGAGCTGGTGGTGGCCGACCTCAACCGCCTGCGCCGCCTCAACGAGGCGCTGGGCCACGAGCGCGCCGACCTGGTTTTGGCCGCGCTCGGCTCGCGCCTCGCCGCCGCCTTCCCGGAGCCGGCGCTGATGGCGCGCATCGGCGAGGACGAGTTCGCGGTGCTGGCGCCCAAGGCCGCGGCCTCGGCGGTGGACGTGCTGCGCAGCGCGCTGGAGCAGCCGCTGCGCGTCGCCGGCTTCGACATCCACCCGACCCTGTCGATCGGCGAGGTGCTGGTCGAGGGTGGCGACGACGCGCCGGAGGCGGCCGAGCTGTTGCGGCGCGCCGAGCTGGCCATCGAGGCCTCCAAGGCCGCCGGCCGCGGCGGCCCGGCCGCCGCCTACGGCCGCGCGCTGGAGACCGACGGCCTCTCGCGGCTGGCGCTGGAGGCCGACCTGCGCGGCTCCATCGAGCGCGGCGAGATCCGCGCCTTCTTCCAGCCGATCGTGCGGCTCTCCACCGGCGAGCTTTCCGGCTTCGAGGCGCTGGCGCGCTGGCGCCACCCGCGCCGCGGCTTCCTCGCCCCCGACGACTTCCTCGGGCTGATGTCGGAGATGGGCATGATGGCCGACCTCGGCGCGCACATGATGCGCGCCTCGGCCGAGCAGCTGGGCGCCTGGCGGCGCGCCCACCCGGCCGTCGACCATCTGACCTGCTCGGTCAACCTCTCCACCGGCGAGATCGACCGGCCGGGCCTCGTCGATGAGGTGGCCGACCTGGTGCGCCAGAACGACCTGCGGCGCGGCTCGCTGAAGCTGGAAATCACCGAAAGCGACATCATGCGCGATCCGGACCGCGCGGCGATCACCCTCCGGTCGCTGCGCGACGCCGGCGCGGGCCTGGCGCTCGACGACTTCGGCACCGGCTTCTCCTCGCTCAGCTACCTGACACGGCTGCCGTTCGACACCCTGAAGATCGACCGCTACTTCGTGCGCACCATGTCGGCCAACGAGGGCTCGGCGAAGATCGTCCGCTCGGTGATCCAGCTGGGCCAGGACCTGGCTTTGGAGGTGGTGGCCGAGGGGGTGGAGAACGGCCTCATGGCCCGCGCCCTCCTGGACCTCGGCTGCGACTACGGCCAGGGCTACGGCTACGCCCCGGCGCTGTCGCCGCAGGAAGCCGAAGTCTACCTCAACGAATGCTACGCCGACGGCGCCGCGCCGGTGAAGGCGAAGGGCTGATTCCCGCCAAGCTTCGCCCTGGGTCTAGCCACAGGCGTCAACGCACTAAGGAATAACCGCCTCGATCAGGCGCGGGCCGGGCTCGGCCATGGCGCGGGCGAAGGCGGCGTCGAAGGCTTCGGCGGTGTCGCAGCGCACGCCGGGCACGCCCAGGCCCTTGGCGAGGCTGACCCAGTCGAGCGCCGGATCGCCGAGGCCCAGCAGCTTCGCCGCCGAGGGGCCAGGCTCGCCCGCGCCGGTGCGGCCGAGCTCGATGCCGAGGATGCGGTAGGCGTGGTTGGCGAACACCACCACGCAGACGTCGAGCCCCTCGCGGGCCAGGGTCCAGAGGCCCTGCACGGTGTACATGCCGGCGCCGTCGCCGTTCAGCGACACGACCTTGCGGCCCGGCGCGGCCACCGCAGCGCCGACCGCGACCGGGATCCCCTGGCCGATCGCCCCGCCGGTGAGGCCGAGCCAGTCGTGCCGGCGGCCGGTGCGGGTGGCGTTGACGATCGACTGGCCGGAGGTGACCGAGTCGTCGGAGACGATCGCGCCTTCGGGCAGGTGGCGGGCGACAGAGACGCCGACCGCGGCCGGGGTCAGCGGGCCGGTGGGCGCGGCCTCGGGCAGCTTCAGCGGTTGGCGGCTGGGCTCCTTCGGCGCGCCCAGCGCGTCGGCCAGCGCTTCCAGCGCCGCCGCGCCGTCCTCCTCGCGGGAGGCCAGCGGCAGCGTCTCGCAACCCTCGGGCACGAGCACGCTGGGCTTGCCCGGATAGGCGAAGAAGGCGACCGGCGCCTTGGTCTCGACCAGCACCATCAGGTCGACGCCGGCCAGGTCGTTCAGCGCCATCTCGCCGAAGTACATCATCCGGTCGGGCGAGAAGCGGCCGTGGCCGCGCGGCAGGCGGGCGATGAAGCCGTCGGACAGCACCCGCACGCCGGAGGCGGCGATGCGGCCGGCGGCCTCCAGCGCCGCCGCGCCGCAGGCGTTGGTCCCCAGCAGGATCACCGGCCTGGCGGCGGCGCGGATCGCCTTGGCGGCCGCGTCGACCGCGTCGCCCTTCACCGCCGCCTTGGCGCGGCGCTGGACTTTCGGGCCGGTGGCGTTGGCTGGCGACCAGGCGCAATCGGCCGGCAGGATCAGGCTGGCCGAACCGCCGGGCGGCCCATAGCTGGCCTCTATCGCCTCGGTCGCCAGCGGCCCGACCTCGTCCGGCCGCTCCGCCGACTTCACCCACACCGAGTTGGCGCCGGCGATGGCGGCGATGTCGGAGGCGAGCGGGGCGTCGTACTGGCGGTGGTAGGTGGCGTGGTCGCCGATCACGTTGACGATCGGGGTGAAGGCGCGGCGGGCGTTGTGCAGGTTGGCGAGGCCGTTGCCGTAGCCGGGACCCAGGTGCAGCAAGGTGCAGGCGGGCTTGCCGGCCATCCGCCCGTAGCCGTCGGCCGCGCCGGTGGCGACGCCCTCGAACAGGCACAGCACCGGCCGCATCTTCGGCTGCCGGTC
>DASXEN010000178.1:0-9121 GCA_036490095.1 Caulobacteraceae bacterium | reverse complement strand
CGCATGGCCGACGGCGCGCGGATCGAGGTCCTGGCCAACCTGGCCTCGCTCGCCGACGCCCACGCGGCGGTCGCGGCGGGCGCCGAGGGCTGCGGCCTGCTGCGCACCGAGTTCCTGTTCATGGACCGCGACGCCGCGCCGGCCGAGGCCGAGCAGCTGGCCGCCTACCAGGCCATCGCCGAGGCGCTCGGCGGCCGGCCGCTGGTGATCCGCACCCTCGACATCGGCGCCGACAAGCCCGTGGGTTACCTGCCGCTGCCGCCGCAGCCGAACCCGGCGCTGGGCGTGCGGGGCTTGCGCGTCGGCCTCGCCTGGCCGGAGCTGCTGCGCACCCAGCTGCGGGCGATCCTGAAGGTGCGGCCGGCCGGCCAGGCGCAGATCATGCTGCCGATGGTCGCCAGCCTCGCCGAGCTGCGAGCGGTGCGGGCGACGGTCGCCGAGCTGGCCGCGGCGTTGGGCGTCGCCATGCCGAAGCTGGGGGTGATGGTGGAGACGCCGGCCGCGGCCGTCACCGCCGACCTGCTGGCGGCGGAGGCCGACTTCCTCTCCGTCGGCACCAATGACCTGGCTCAGTATGCGCTGGCCATGGACCGCACCAGCCCACAACTGGCCGCGCAGGTCGACGCGCTGCATCCGGCGGTGCTGCGGCTGGCGCGCCAGGCGGCGGCCGGCGGCGCGGCGCGCGGGCGCACCGTGGCGGTCTGCGGCAGCCTCGCCTCGGAGCCGCCGGCGGCGCCGATCCTGATCGGCCTCGGCGTCACCGAGCTCTCCGCCGCCCCGGCGGCGATCCCGGAGCTGAAGGCGGCGATCCGCGGGCTGACGATGGGCCAGTGCCGCGACATCGCCGAGCGGGCTTTGGCCTCAGCGTCGGCGGCTGAGGTGCGGGCGCTAGCGCTGACGCCCGCGGGCGGAGCGGCAAGATTGGGAGCGGCGTCATGAGCCAGACAGGCGTCAGCCGGATGGGCGTCTCCTCCGTGATGAGCGCGCTGCAGCCGCTCGGCCGGGCGCTGATGCTGCCGATCGCGGTGCTGCCGGTGGCCGGGCTGATGCTGCGCTTCGGCCAGCCGGACATGCTCAACGTCGCCTTCGTGGCGGCGGCCGGCGACGCCGTCTTCCATAACCTCGGCCTGATCTTCGCCATCGGCGTCGCGGTGGGCTTCGCCAGGGACGGCAACGGCGCGGCGGGCCTGGCCGGTGCGGTCTGCTTCCTGGTGGCGGGCAATGGCGCGGAGGCGCTGATGACCGTGCCGGCGAGCGAGGTCGCCGGCCTCACCGGCAAGGCGGCGGATCTGGCCAAGGACGCCTACAAGGCCGGCGCCCTCTATCAGCTGGGCGTGCCGATCGGCATTCTCTCGGGTGTCATCGCCGGGAACTTCTACAACCGCTTCGGCGCCATGCGGCTGCCCGAATACCTGGCCTTCTTCGGCGGCCGCCGCTTCGTGCCGATCGTCAGCGGCCTGGCGGGGCTGGCGCTGGCGGGCGTGTTCGGCGCCGGCTGGGGCGAGATCAGCGACGGCATCAACTGGCTCAGCCACGCCGTCGTCGCCGCCGGGCCGCTCGGCCTCTTCGTCTATGGCCTGCTGAACCGGCTGCTGATCGTCACCGGCCTGCACCACATCCTCAACACCGCGGTGTGGTTCATCTTCGGCGACTTCCACGGCGCCACCGGCGACCTCAACCGCTTCTTCGCCGGCGACCCGACGGCCGGGGCCTTCATGGCCGGCTTCTTCCCGGTGATGATGTTCGGCCTGCCGGCGGCGTGCCTGGCCATGTGGCGCAGCGCCCGGCCGGAGCGGCGCGCGGCGGTGGGCGGCATGCTGGCCTCGCTGGCGCTGACCTCCTTCCTCACCGGCGTCACCGAGCCGATCGAGTTCAGCTTCATGTTCCTGGCCCCGGCGCTGTTTGCGCTGCACGCGGTGCTGACCGGCCTCTCGATGGTGCTGATGAACGCGCTGGGGGTGAAGCTCGGCTTCAGCTTCTCGGCCGGCCTGTTCGACTACCTGATCAACTTCGGCAAGGCGACGCGGCCCTGGCTGCTGATCCCCGTGGGGCTGGCCTATTTCGGCGTCTACTACGGCGCCTTCCGCTTCGCGATCGTGCGCTTCGACCTGAAGACGCCCGGCCGCGAGCCGCCCGAGGAAGCGGCGGCGATCGCCGCGGCTGTGGCGGGCGCGGCGGACCGGCCGCGCGGGCGCGCCTTCGTCGAGGCGCTGGGCGGCGCGGCCAACCTCGCCAGCGTCGACGCCTGCACCACCCGCCTGCGGCTGGTGGTGGCCGACCAGGGGGCCATCGACGAGGCGGCCCTGAAGGCTCTCGGCGCCCGAGGCCTGGTCCGCCCCAGCCCCCGCGACCTGCAGGTGGTGCTGGGCCCGATCGCCGACGAGGTGGCCCGCGAGATGCGCGGCAGCCTGGGCGGGGCAGGGGCCGTGGTGGCGGCCACCGCGCCGGCCGCGGCCGCGCCGCTCGCCAGCGAGGCGGACCGGACCGCGGCGGCGGCCATCCTCGCCGCGCTCGGCGGCCGCGGCAACCTGCGCGCAGTCGAAGCGGCGTCGAACCGGCTGCTGGTGGGCCTGGGCGATATCGGCTTGCTGGACGCCCCCGCGCTGAAACGCGCCGGCATGCGCGCCCTGGCAGAGCCGACGGCCGGCCGCGCCCAGCTGATCTTCAGCGGAGACGTGGCGGGGCTGGCGGACGCGCTGGCGGGGCTAACGGGCTGAGCCCCATCACACCCCGCTCTTCCCCGCGAAAGCGGGGACCCAGGCTCTTTCGTTCAGGCGGATAGACTGGCCACGGACAACACGGAGAACACGGAAACAGTGCGGGCTGCCGACGGCCGCGCTTGTCCGTGTTTTCAGTGTTTTCCGTGGCTAAAAACTTGGGTCCCCCGCTCCGCGGGGAAGAGCGGGGCAGGGTGTCGCCGACTATGCCCGCGTCCTGAACGTCACCGAATACCGCAGCTGCTGCGCGGGCGTGATCGAGTGCTGCCAGGCGTGCCGCGCCGGCCCCGAGAGCACGTAGGCGGAGCGCGGCGCCAGGGCCGCGGTCTTTCGCTCCCACTTGTCCCCGGCCCTGTGCCGGAAGCGCAGCACCGCGTCGCTCAGCAGCGAGACGCCGGCCACCAGACCGAACTGCGGCCGGTCGCGGTGCCAGCCGATGCCGGCGCCAGGGGCGTATTCGTTGATCAGCGCCTGCGTGAACTCGCCCGCCGGGACGCCGGCCAGCGCCGCGGCGCGGGCGCGCAGCACCACCAGGAAGCCGGGCAGCGGCTCGGCGGCCTGCACCGCCTGCTGGCCGTAGTCGTAGCGCAGGCCGAACGAGACCACCCGGCGGTTGCCGAGGTGGCCGTGGAAGTCGAACGGCTGGAACGGCAGCGCCGCGATCCGCGCCGCCAGCGCCGCCTCCTCGGCCGGCGAGATCAGCTCCGGCTGGTAGCGGAAGCCGTCCGGCGCGGCCGGCGGCGGCGCGGGCGCGGATCCGAACAGGTCAGCTTGGAGGTCGACGCGCATGCGAGCGCGTCAGATAGGCGCCCCAGGTCAGCGCCGCCACGCCAGGCCCACGCGCACCATCCGCGGCGCCGCGTAGGTGACCACGCCGGCAGCGCTGCGGCCGGCCTGCAGCGCCGCGTCGAACAGGTTGTCGGCGGCCACGTAGGCGCTGAGCTGGTGCGAGAGCCGCCACTCGGCCCGCGCGTCGACCTCGGTCCCGCCCTCGATCAGCCGGGTGTTCTGGTCGTCGTCGAACTCGGCGCTCTGGTAGCGCAGCTGGCCGGTGAGGCTGAGCGCCGCCAGCGGCTGCCAGACCGCGTCCGCCGTCACCACCAGCTGCGGCGTCTCGGCTGGCCTGAGGCCGGTCAGCTGCGGGGCCTGGTCGCCGCCGTCGACGCGGGCATGGGTGAAGGTGGCGGCGGCGCGCAGGCTCAGCCCGGCCGAGACGCGCAAGTCGCCGTCGGCCTCGACCCCGTAGGCGTTGACGGTCCCGGCGTTCTGCCGCTGGAACAGCGTCCCGCCGGCCGGCACGAACCCCGCCAGCGGGAAGCTGCCCGGCCCCTTGCCGATGGTGACGTTGGTCACCGCGTCGGCGAGCCGATTGGCGAACACGTCGGCGTCCCAGGTCAGCCGGCCCTGGCCGCCGAGCCCGGCCTCGGCGCCGTAGAGCCGCTCCGGCGACAGCCCGGCGTTGGCCTCGGTGACGTCGTTGCCGACCCGGAACATCCGGTGCAGCTCGTTCAGCGTCGCCGGGCGGAAGCCGGAGTAGGCGGCGGCGCGCAGGTAGAGCCCCGCCACGAGGTCGCGGCGCAGGCCGACGCGCCCGGTCGGCACGGCGCCGCCGCGGTCCGGCTGGCGCTGGTCGAGCGCGCCCGATCCGGTCTGCACCAGGCTGGAATCGTAGCTGGCCCAGCCGTCCACCCGCACCCCACCGGTCAGGAGCCAGCGGCCCAGCATGCGGCTGCCCTCGGCATAGAGGCCGGCGATCGCCTCCGCCCCGCCGCCGGTCCGCGCGCCGGTCGGCGCGCCCGCGTTGTAGAGCTGGTCGTGGCTGGCGCCGGCGAAGTTGCGCGCGTCGACGCCCACCTCCCAGCTGTAGTCCGCCTCCATCCGCCGGATCGCCGCGTTGAAGCCGGCGCCGATCGCCGGCGTGGCGAACTGGGCGTCGGCCAGGGTGGCCGTGCGGCGGTCGAGCGAGACCGAGGCGGAGCTGTTCTCCAGGTCGGAGCCGGAGACCCAGGCGGCGACGCGCCAGCCGGCGGCGCCCGGCGCCGGCTGCCTCACCAGGCTGAGGCTGCCTTGCGCGCCCATGGCGTCGGAGCCGGCGAAGAGGGTCCCGGCCCCGCGGCTCTCCTGGTAGCCCGCCAGCCGCTCGGTCAGCACCGCGCCGCCCAGGTCGGCGACCCAGCGCTCGCCGAGGCTGAAGTCGCTCAAGCTGAGCGGCCGGTCGACCGGCCCGCGGCCCTGCCGCACCGGGATCCAGCCGTCGTCGTGCTCGCCCGACGCGTCGAGGAACAGCCGCCCGCCGCCCTCGTCCAGCTCGCTCACCGCGGCGGCGCGGACGTAGCCCAGCTCGCCGCCCTCGATGTCGGCCAGCGTCCCGCCGTCGACCGCGCCCGTCTGCTGCAGCGCCACCACGCCGGTCAGCGCGCCCGCGCCGTAGGGGCCGGCGCCCGCGCCGCGCACCACCGTCGCGGACGACAGGGTCTCGGGCGGCAGGCCGGTCCAGATCACCCAGCCGCCGAACGGGTCGTTCTGCGGCACGCCGTCCAGCGTCACCAGCGCCCGGCTGGCGGCCGAGCCGGCGATGCTGCGCAGCGAGATCCCCTGCGTGGTCGGGTTGGCGCCGAGGCTGGAGTTGCGGCGGAACAGCGAGACGCCGGGCACGCTCTCCAGCGCGTCGTCCAGCCGGTCGCTGATCTTCAGCACCGGCGGGTCGACAGTCACGATCGAGAAGGCCGGATCGCCGGCCGCCGGCGGCAACTGGGCGCCGGTCACCACCACGGGCGCGACGGCTGGCGCTTGATCGACCGGCATCCAGGCCTCCCCTGGCCGTGGCTTAGCCGATCGGCGCGCGGCAGGGGAACAGAAGTTGGCCAACAATCGTGCGGCGACGCTTGGAACGGCCCGCCCCGATACCCATTTGATGTCTCGACCGTTCCAAATCTCGCCCCCCCGACTAGGAACGGCCCCAGGGCCCCGGCCGCGTTTCGCGCGCCGGGGCCTGACTTTTTTCGGGCGTCGTCATTGCGGGCGGGTCCAGGACCCGAGCGTTGGGCGCCGCGCCGCCCAGGTCAGCGGGTCAGGCGGAGGCGGCCAGCTTCGAGACGCGCACCTGGGCGGCCTTGCCCTCGTACTCGTCCGCCATCCTCTCCAGCGTTTCGGCCGCCTGCCGGTCGTTCACGACGGTGGCGAGCCGGCGGCAGCGGCGAGCCTGGGCCAGCAGGTCGGCCGCGCGCACCTCGTCGGTCACGTCCTCCAAGAGGTTGACCGCGCCGGCGAACTGGCCGGCATGGTCGAAGATCGGCGTCGGATAGGGACGGAAGACCACGCGCGTTCCGTCCGGCCGCTCGGCCACGGCGCTGACGCCGCGGATCGGCCGCTGGGTGTTGATGGTCACCGCCATCGGGCACTGGTCGTGCGGCAGGAACTCGCCGGCGTTGGTGTAGAGCCGCCAGGTGACGCACCAGCGATCCTGGCCGACTTCCGGCCGCCGTCCCGTGAAGTCGATGCAGGCGGGGTTGAAGTAGGTGATCAAGCCCTCGCCGTCGGTGACGTAGATGGCCGCCGGCAACTCGTCGAGCGCCGCCCGCAGCGCCGCGTTGCCGTCGGGCGCCGCGCGCAGCGCCCGCTCGACCATCTCCTCGAGGTTGGTCTTCAGCATCGTACTTGCCGCCCTGAGGGGGCGCCCACCGCACCGCTCGCGTGACGCGCTCGTAGCCTCATGTGTCATGCTAGGCCCCCTCGTCCAACACGTCTCTGATTTTCGCCGCCAGCTCGGCGGAGCCGAACGGCTTGGTGACCAGCCGCACGCCCTTGTCCAGCCGGCCGTGGTGGATGATGGCGTTGCGCGCGTAGCCGGTGGTGAACAGCACCTTCAGGCCGGGCCGCAGGGCGCGCGCCTGCTCGGCGGTCTGGGCGCCGGTCATGCCGCCGGGCAGCACCACGTCGGTGAACAGCAGGTCGACCCGGGTCTGCCGCTCCAGCAGCCGCAGCGCGGACGGGCCGTCGTGCGCCTCGACCACCCGGTAGCCCAGCTCGCGCAGGATATCGACCGAGTAGGTCCGCACGTCGTCGTCGTCCTCGACCACCAGGATCGTCTCGCCCCGCTCCGCGTCCGGGGTCGGCAGGTCCGGCTCCGACTGGCCCGGCGCCGCGTCCGCCGGCAGCAGCAGGCGCGGCAGGTAGATCTTGATCGTGGTGCCCTCGCCGACCTCCGAATAGATCTTCACATGCCCGCCCGACTGCTTGACGAAGCCGTAGACCTGGCTGAGGCCCAGCCCCGTGCCCTGGCCCACCGGCTTGGTGGTGAAGAAGGGCTCGAAGGCGCGCGTGACGGTCGCTTCGTCCATGCCGGCCCCGGTGTCCGACACCGAGACCGAGACGTACTGGCCGGGCGCGACGTCAGGGTGGTTGGCCGCGTAGAGGTCGTCGATGTGCGCGTTGGCGGTCTCGATCGTCAGCTGGCCGCCGCCGGGCATCGCGTCGCGGGCGTTCACGGCGAGATTGAGGATAGCCGCCTCCAGCTCGTTGGCGTCGACCTCCACCTGCCATAGGCCGGCCGCCAGCACCGTCTCGACCGACACCGTCTCGCCGAGCGTGCGATGGATCAGCTCCGAGATCCCCGTCACCAGGGCGTTGAGGCTCAGCGGCTTCGGGTCGAGCGGGTAGCGGCGCGAAAACGCCAGCAGCCGCTGCGTCAGCGCCGCGGCCCGCCTGGCGCCGTTCAGCGCCTGGCCGGCGGCCCGCCGCAAGCGCGCCGAATCCTGCGGCAGGTTGCGCAGCAGCGTGTCGAGATTGCCGGTGATCACCTGCAGCAGGTTGTTGAAGTCGTGCGCCACGCCGCCGGTCAGCTGGCCGACCGCTTCCATCTTCTGCGACTGCCGCAGCGCGTCCTCGTTGGCGCGCAGCTGTTCGGTGCGCTCGGCGACCAGCTGCTCCAGGTTGGCGTTGATCTCGCGCAGCGCCTCTTCGGCGCGCCGCCGCTCGGCGACTTCGCGCAAGGTGCTCTGCGTCAGCATGGTGTTGTCGATCGCCACCGCCGATTCGGCCGCCAGGCCCTGCATGCCGCGCTCGGCGCGCTCGCCGAACACGCCCGTCGCCGCGTGGCCGAAGAACAGCCCGCCCAGCACCTCGCCGGTCCGCGAGACCACCGGCACCGCCAGATAGCTGCGCACCGGCAAATGCCCCTCCGGCTTGCCGTTGTAGGGCGGGTTGCGCCCATAGCGCGGGTCCTTGGTGATGTCGTCCGAGCGGACGATCCCCTCGCCGTTGAAGGTCGGCGCGAACACCTCGGTGTTGCGCGGCTGCGGGAACTTCGAGAACGCCTCCATCGGCGCGCCCGACAGCGTGTAGAGCGTGTAGCTCTCGCCGGTCTCGTCCAGCACGTTGTAGAAGAACGCCCCGAACTCCGCGCCGGTCAGCTCCACGCCGGCGTCGGTGACGATCTGCACCAGCCGATGCAGGTCGGTCTCGGCGGCCAGCGCCGAGCCGGCGCGGTTCAGCACCTCCAGCGCCCGCCGCTCCTCGGCCACGGCTTCCTCGGCCGCGCGGGCGGCCGTGCGGTCGCGCAGGATCTTGACGAAGCCGGTGATCTCGCCGGCCTCGTCGCGGATCGGGCTCATCTCGCCGGTCGCCCAGACCCGGCCGCCGTTGTTGCACAGCCGCCAGCCTTCCTCGCCGCCGCCGCGGCCGCCGTCGGCCGCCTCGCGCAGCTCGCGGCTCAGCTGGTCCGGGTCCTCGAACAGCCGCGACAGCGACCGGCCCAGCATGTCCGCCTCGGTCCAGCCGAGGATGCGGCGCGCGCCTTCGCTCCAGCTGGTCACGCGGCCGTCAGGATCGGTGCTGACGATCGCCGTATCGGTGGCGCTCTGCACGATCTGACGCCACTCGGCGGCAGTGATGGCCTGGGGCCTGAAGCGCAGCGTCCGATCGTCCATGCCTCGTTCGCCGGCTGCCGGCGCCCGCCAGCGCTGCCAGCATCCTTACTTCAGGCGAGGAGAACCCCCAATCGAACAGGAACACGCAGCGCCGGTTGCGGTTCCGCGACGGCGCCAAAGCAGCTCGAAATCGAACCCTTCCCCCCTTCTCTACGCCGCGTCTGCCCGCTCAGCTCCAGAACAGTGCGACAACCTGTCGTGAATCGGCCGTGGCGCCGCCTCTGTCCGTTAATCAATCCCAGGTATCCGTAGGTGGAAGTGAGGCCAGACTAGTCCGCGCGAGCCGGATAAGCAGGCAACCCGCCAGGAAGAGGCGCCGCACGATGCACTATCAACCTATGACGCACGATGCGCCGCTGGTCCTCCTGTCGTTCGTGGCCGCGCTGCTGGCTTCGTACACTGCGCTGGACATGGGCTCGCGGCTTCGCCGCGCGACCGGCAAGTCGCGCCTGATCTGGCTCGGCGGCAGCGCCGTCG
>DASXEN010000147.1:0-7882 GCA_036490095.1 Caulobacteraceae bacterium | reverse complement strand
AAAGTGGAATCTCGATTAAGTATTTTGTACTGAACGTCGAGCTTCGCGGGAGTGTCCGGGTTTGCATCGTGAAACTCCGACACGTCAGGCGTATACATTGCGACGATTTGGATGGGGTGATTATTGTAATCTTCGACGAATATTAGCGTAGCGCCAACGAGGGTTATCAGGGCAAACACACCCATTCCTGTATAGACGATCCGTCGTTGTTCCTTAATTATCTCGACGGTGAAGGCGGCTGCAACTAGAGTAAGCAGCGAAACAATTCCAAATATGACAATGGGATAGCCGGTCGGAAAGCCAGGTACTCCTTTTATTATCTCGCCTATTGGGAGCACCGAAAACAACGCCATGGAGACGCCCGCGCCTGCGATGGCGCCGCCGCCAATGCGCGCTAAGTTCGCTCGACGGCGCTGGTCGCCGTCTGTAGGAGGGGATGCCGGCTGCGGCGGTGCAGCCTCGTCTGGGAGTTCTTCGTTCGACACGTCAGAAGCTCGTATGCATCATCCCGGTACAATCTTTCCGAGAGTTGGGGCTGTTGCGTTAACTGTCAAGCCCGTTTCAGGTTAGGTGCTCCTACATACGGTGGGCGAGCCTCGCGGTTTGCAACGTACAAAGACAATGTTCGGGAGATAATACGAGAGTGGGTGGGGCTTGGCGGTTAAACCAAAGCTAGTCGTTTGGGCGCTTGCTACTTTCTTCCTCACATCGTTTGTGGCTGTGCTCGCGGTCAATTGGCCCGGCCAGTTCTCCTTCGATTCGGTGGTGCAGCTCGCCGAAGGGCGCACCGGCGCCTATTCCGGCGAGCATCCGCCGGTGATGTCTTGGCTGCTGGGCGTGGCGGATTGGCTGACGCCAGGCGCGAGTTCGTTCGTGGTGCTCGACGCCGCGCTGGTGTTCGGCGCACTGGCGGCCTTCGTGATGGCGGCGCGTGGCGGCGGATGGCTGGCCCTGCCGCTGGCCGCCGCCATGGTGTTCTTTCCGCAGCTGGCCGTCTATCCGGCGATCGTCTGGAAGGACGTGCTGTTCGCCGGCGCCGCCTGCGCCGGCTTCGCCGCGTTGGCCTGGGCCGCCGAGAGCTGGGACCGGCGACGGCGGCGCTGGCTGCTGATCGCCGCGGCAGCGGCGCTGCTGACGCTGGCGAGCCTCGCCCGCCAGAACGGCGCCGTGGTGCTGCCGTTCGCGGCCGGCGCGCTCGCCTGGATCGCGGCCCGGCGCGGCGTCGGCGTCGGCCGCGCGGCCGGCTACGGCACCGGGTTCCTCGCCGCCAGCGCGACGGTCGGGCTGGCCGCCGCCGCGGCGCTGGCGACGCACATCGATGCGCCCAGGCCGCTCGGCGCGCAGTGGGAGCATCTGCAGATCTACGACCTCACCGGCGCCCTGGTCCGCGACCCGGCGCTGCCGCTGCCGGTGCTGCGCGCCCGCGCCCCGTGGCTGGAGACGCTGGTGCGCGGCGCGGGCGCGGACGCCTATTCGCCGAGCCGGCTCGACCCGCTGATGGACGCCGTGTTCGACCCGATGGCTGCGCACCCGGACGTCTCGGGCGCGGTGGCCGACCAATGGCGCCAGCTGATCTGGCGCCATCCCTGGCTCTACCTGCGCACCCGGGCCGCCGCGTTCGGCTGGGTGGCGCTGACGCCGAAGCTGAGCGAATGCGTGGCCGTCGAGACCGGCGTCGACGGGCCGGCGGACGGGCTGGCGGCGGCGGGCCTGGCCGAGCGCCGCACCCCGCGCGACGACGCGCTCGAAGCCTACGCGCTGGCGTTCGCGCCGACGCCGGCCTATTCGCACGCCGCCTACGCGGCGGCGGCGCTGGCGCTGCTGGGCTTCTTCCTGGCGCGCCGCCGGCCGGCCGACATCGCCGCCGCGGCCATGCTGGCCAGCGCGCTCGCCTTCGCCGCCAGCTTCGCGCTGATCTCGCTGGCCTGCGACTACCGCTATCTCTACGCCCTCGACCTCGCCGCCATCGCCGCGGCCCTCTACGCGGCGGCGTCGATACCAGCGCCGCGGCTGGCCCGGCGGCGGCCGGGCGCCTGAGAACGGTCTGGCGCGTTGACCTGCGAGGCCCCACATCCGGGGCCGATCAGCTGCCTTCGAGTATCCGAGATGAGCGACAAACGACGCGTGGTCTGCCCGGCCTGTGAGGCGGTCAACGCCGTGCCCGCGGACCGGCCGGCCGAGGCGGCCAAGTGCGGCCGCTGCCATGCGCAGCTGTTCCAGGCCGAGCCGCTGGCGGCCAGCGCCGCGCAGCTCGCCAGGCACGTGGCCAACTCCGACGTGCCGGTGATCGTCGACTTCTGGGCGCCCTGGTGCGGCCCCTGCAGGGCGATGGCGCCGACCTTCGAGCGCGCCGCCAAGGCGCTGGAGCCGCGGGCGCGGTTCCTGAAGGTGAACGTCGACGAGAATCCGGCCGCGGCGCAGCAGTACGGCGTGCAGGGCATCCCGGCGCTGTTCGCCTTCCGCGGCGGCCAGGTGGCGGCGCAGCAGGCCGGCGTCATCGGCTTCGAGACGCTGCAGGGCTGGGTGGACCGGTTGGCGCCTGCCGAGGCCGCGCGGTAAGGGCCCGGATGATCGGAAAGGTCCGATCCCCTCACCCTCCCAAGCTTCGCTTGGGCCCCTCCCTCTCCCGATGGGAGAGGTGTGTTCGCGGCGGCCTTCACCTTACCTCTCCCACAGGGAGAGGGAGGGGCCCGACCGCGAAGCGGTTGGGAAGGTGAGGGGATCGGATCGCCGACGACTACAAAGCGACGCGGGCGGGCGCCAGCGGCAAGCCGGCGACGTCGGCGCGGGTCTTGAAGATCGCGCCGCAGCGCTCGCCGGGTCCGCCGTCGGAGCCGGTGACGATGTAGAGGTCCTTCAGGTCGTCGCCGGCGAAGCAGAGGCTGGTGACCATCGGCAAGGGCACGTCGATGTCCATCCGATGGCCGCCGTCCGGCTCGAACACGGCGACGCGGCCGCCGCGCGCGTCCGCGACCCAGACGGAGCCGTCGGCCGCCACCTTGAGCCCGTCGGCGACCCGGCCCTCTCCCAGGGTGCAGAACCGCCGCCAGGGCTCGACCGCGCCGTCGGGGCCGACGTCGTAGACCCGCACCAGACTGGCCCCGGCGTCGGAGTGGTAGAGCCGCGTCCCGTCCGGCGAGACGCCGAGGCCGTTGGTCAGCATGACGCCGTCCGAGAGGGTGCGCATGGCGCCGTCGAGGCCGATCACGTGCAGGAAGCCCGGCTTGGGCGGATCGGCGAACACCCGGTAGGCGAGGGAGCCGACGTAGACGCGGCCGGCCCGGTCGGTGGTGAGGTCGTTGAAGCCGATCGCGCCGGGGATGACGTCGGGGGCCAGCAGGATGCGCGTCTCGCCGTCCTCGCCGACCCAGGCGACGTTGCGGCCGCCGACGATCAGCCCACCGTCCACGTGCAGCGCCATGCCGCCGACGCCGCGGCGCTTGGGGACCACCTCGGCGATCTCGCCGTCCAGCCCCAGCCGCCAGACGCCGCCGCCCAGCACGTCGCTGAACACCAGCCCCCGACCCGGCTGCCAGACCGGGGCCTCGACGAGGCCGTAGCCGCCCGCGACCTGCTCCACCTGGCGTCCTCCCGTTGGCGCCGCGCGCGCCTGGCCGCTAGGATGGCGCAAAACCAGGAGGCGACCCAGATGCGTTCACCCGATTTCCTCACCGCCGTCGGCATCGGCGTGGCCGACCTGGAGCGCTCGGAGGCCTTCTACCGCGACGTGCTCGGCATGAAGCGGACCGGCGAATTCAAGGTCGACTACATGGACGAGGTGATGCTGGCGCACGAGGGCCGCAGCGCTGTGGTGCTGATGCACTACACCGACGGCTCGGCGCGCAACTACCGCGACAATCCGGTGAAGCTGGTCTTCTACGTCACCGATCCGGCGGCGCTGGCGGCGCGGATCAAGGCCGACGGGCTGGAGGTGACGCGCGAGCCGGCGCCGATCGAGAGCCTGGGCGGCTCGGTGGTCTGCCTGGCCAAGGACCCCGACGGCTACGTGATCGAGCTGATCCAGCGCCCGACGCCCACGGCCACGGCCACGACCGAGACGGCGGCCGAGGTCGGCTGAGCCGATCCCTGGCAAGGTGGTGTTCGAAGGCGTATCTTAGGCTCGCGAAACCGAGGTGAGCACGATGGCCGACGACGCCGCCCAATCCAGCACCGTGAACGTACAGGCCGAGCTCACTCCGCAGGTGTTCGAGATGTTGAAGGAGCTCGCCCAGCGGCGCGGGCTCGATGCGAACACGGTGCTGCAACAGGCCATCACCACCGAGAAGCTGTTGTCCGACAACGTCGGGGTCAACGACGAGGTGCTGATCCGCAAGCCGGATGCGTCCTACTCGCGGGTGCTGTTCGACCGAAAAGCCTAGGCGCAGGGGCGGGGGATGACCGACACTGACGTTGCGGCCGGCGGCCCTGCGCAGGCGCCGATCTCGCTCAAGGACATCGGCGGCGCGTCGTCGGCTGCGGTCGGCCCGCAGGTGGTTTCGGCGACCGGCGTGCAGGCCAACTACGATCCGGGGCCGGAGCAGGAGCGGGCGCGGGCGATCATCGCCTACATCCTGCTCGGCGTGCTGGTGCTGAGCGTGCTGGTGATGTTGATCGCCGGGGTAGTGCTGGCGGCCGACTGCTACATGGCCAAGAGCTGCACGAACGCCAAGGATTCGATGACCGTGATGACCTCGTCGGTCGGGCTGATCTTCACCCCGATCGTCGGCCTGGTCGGCTCGGTGATCGGCTTCTACTTCGGCGCTAAGGCGGCCAAGGGCTAGCCGATCGCCGCGGCCAGCGCCAGGAACTGCGCCACCGTCAGCTCTTCAGCCCGCGCCGTCGGAGCGACGCCCACCGCCGCGCACAGGACTTCGCCGCCGAGCGGCTTCAAGCTCGACCGCAGCATCTTGCGGCGCTGGCCGAAGGCGGCGGCGGTGACGCGCTGCAGGGCGAGGGTCAGCGGCTCGGGCGGGCGGTCGGGCCTGGGGACCAGCCGGACCACGGCGGAGGCCACCTTGGGCGGCGGGGTGAAGGCGCGGGCCGGCAGTTCCATGACGATCTCCGCGTCGGCCAGCGCCTGGGCCAGCACCGAGAGGCGGCCGTAGGTCTTCGAGCCGGGCGGCGCGGCGATGCGCTCGGCCACCTCCTTCTGGAACATCAGCGTCATCGCCCGGGGGCGCAGCGGCCCGGTGAGCCAGCCGACCAGCAGCGGGGTAGCGACATTGTAGGGCAGGTTGGCGACGATCGGCGCGCCGGCCGGCAGGGAGGCCGGATCGACGGCCAGGGCGTCGGCTTCCAGCACGGTCAGGAGGCCGCCGGCGCGGTCGGCCAGCTCGGCCAGCAGCGGAATGAAGCGCGCATCCTTCTCGATGGCGACCACGCGCGCGCCGGCTTCGAGCAGGGCGCGGGTGAGGCCGCCGGGGCCCGGGCCGACCTCGATCACCGTCTGGTCCTGCAGCGGCCCGGCCAGGCGGGCGATCTTGCGGGTGACGTTGAGGTCGAGGAGGAAGTGCTGGCCGAAGCTCTTGCGGGCCGTGAGCCCGGCGGCGGCCAGGCTCTCGCGCAGCGGCGGCAGGCCGTCCAGGTTCACTTGGCGAGGCTCACACCGGCGCCGCGGCGCGCCGGCGCTCGGCGATGGCGGCGGCCATGCGGATCGCGGCGATCAGGCTGTCCGGCCGCGCCAGCCGCTTGCCGGCGATGTCGAAGGCCGTGCCGTGGTCCGGCGAGGTGCGCACCACCGGCAGGCCCAGCGTCACGTTCACCCCACCCCAGAAGTCCAGCATCTTCACCGGGATCAGCGCCTGGTCGTGGTAGAGGCAGAGCGCGGCGTCGTAGGTCGCGCGGGCGGCGTCGTGGAACAGGCTGTCGGCCGGCAGCGGGCCGCGGGCGTCGATCCCCTTGGCCTGCAGCGCCGCCACGGCGGGGGCGACGACGCGCGCCTCCTCGTCGCCGATCGCGCCGCCTTCGCCGGCGTGTGGATTGAGGCCGGCGACGGCGATCCGCGGGCGAGCGATCCCGAAGTCGCGCCGCAGCGCCTCAGCCAGCACCTCGCCGGTGGCGACGATGCGCGCCTCGGTGACGAGGCCGGGCACGCGCGCCAGCGGCTCGTGGATGGTGACGAGGGCGACGCGCAGGTTCTTCGCCGCCAGCATCATCACCGGCCCACGCGCGCCGGGCGTCGGCGTTGCGGACGTCAGCGCGCCGATGAACTCGGTGTGGCCGGGATAGGCGAAGCCGGCGTCGTAGAGCGCGGCCTTGGCGATCGGGGCGGTGACGACGGCGCCGACCTGGCCTGCCAGCGCCAGGCCCACCGCCGTTTCGATCCAGCGGACCACCAGCGGCGCGGCGGCGCGCGACGGAGTTCCGGGCTCGGCGGGCGCCGGCAGCGGCTCGTCGATGACCGGCAGGGCGCCGGCGAACACCGCCGCGGTCTCGTCCGGGTTCGCGATCACATGCACCGGCGCGCCGGCGGCGGCCAGCGTCGCGGCGTCGCCGACCGCGACGAAGCTCAGCGGCTCATGGCGCAGCGCCCGCCAGGCGGCGGCGATGATCTCCGGGCCGACGCCGGCCGGCTCGCCCAGCGTGACGGCGATGGGGGTGACCGCAAGCGGCGGGGCGTTCAGCTCCCGGCCTGGGATTGCCGCACCTCGATGCTGGCCGAGTTCCGCAGGTCCCGGATGTAACGCTTGTTGATCATCTGCAGCTGCTCGCCGAACAGGCGGTTCTCGATCTGGTCGTGGTCGAGGCCCTGGGCGGAGTTGCTGCGCTTGTTGCAGACGGCCAGCAGGTGCAGGCCCTGGTCGCTGCGGATCGGCTGCGAGACGTCGCCCACCGGCAGCGCCAGCGCCGCGTCGCGGAAAGCCGGCGCCAGGTCCTTGGCCTCGGCCTCGCCGAGGTCGCCGGCCAGCACGCCCTGGGTCTTGCCGGCGATGGCCTCGAAGTTGTCGCAGCCGTGCAGTTGGCCGCGCAGCGCCTCCAGCTTGGCGCGCGCGGCGTCGACGTCCGCCTGCGGCGCGTCGGTGGGCAGGGCGATGGCGGCCTGCTTGAGGCTGATCAGCACCGCCGAGCCGCCGGCCTGCCGCTCGCGCAGGTAGATGATGTAGACCCCGTCCTTGACCTGGATCGGCGTCGAGAGCGAGCCCGGCCGCAGGTCTTCCAGCGCCGTGCGCACCTCGGGCTCCAGCTCGCCGGCGGTGACCCAGCCGGCATCGCCGCCGTTGGCCGCGGTCGAGGCGGCGGAGAACTGCCGCGCCACCGCCTGGAACTGCGCCCCCTGGTGCAGCTGGCCGATCAGCTGGTTGGCCTCGGCCAGCGCCTGCTGCATGCCGCCGGCGCGCTGGGCGTCGACGAACACCTCGGAGATCAGGTATCTGGGCTTGTTGGCCTCGGCGGCCATTCGGACCTGGAACGCCTTGACCTGGTCCTCGCCGATGCGGAGGCGCGAGCCGTAGCGGCCGCGGATCCAGTCCTGCCAGCTCTCCTGCGCCCGCAGCTGGGCGCGCAGCGTCTCCGGACCGATGCCCTGCTGGGCCAGCGACGCCAGGAACTGCTGCGAGGTCATGTGGTTCTGCTTGGCGTAGTCGGCGAGCACGTCGTCGACCACCGAGTCGGAGGCGACGATGGTGGTCTTCTGCTCCTTCTCCTCGCGCCGCAGCTCCTGCATCTCCAGGCGCTCGTCGATCAGGCTGGAGAGGGCGTAGCGCTGCAGCTCGGGCAGGTCGTTGCGGGTCGGCTGGATGCCGGCGGTGACCACCAGCAGCCGCATCCGCTGGATGACGTCGTAGTTGGTGATCACATCGTCGTTGACCTCGGCGACGACGTCCTCGGTCAGGCCTTGCGGCTGGGCGGCGGGCTGCGGCGCGGCGGCCGGCGGCGCGTCGGC
>DASXEN010000199.1:0-2509 GCA_036490095.1 Caulobacteraceae bacterium | reverse complement strand
CTGGGCGCGGCGATCATCGAGAAGCACTTCACCCTGGCCCGCGCCGACGGCGGCCCCGACGCCGCCTTCAGCCTGGAGCCGGCCGAGTTCGCCGCCCTGGTGCGCGACTGCAAGGCCGCCTGGTCGGCGCTGGGCTCGGCGACCTACGACGAACTCGGCAGCGAGGGCGCCGCGGCCGGCCACCGCCGCTCGCTCTACGTCGCCGCGCCGGTGAGGGCCGGCGAGCCGCTGACGGCGGCTAACGTCCGCTCGGTGCGCCCCGGCTACGGCCTTGCGCCCAAGCATCTGCCCGGCGTGCTCGGTCGCAAGGCGGCGCGCGACCTGAACTTCGGCGAACCGCTCGACTGGAGCATGGTGGACTAGGTCGTGGTGACGATTTAACGCTCACCTGAGCCATAAGACGATGGAGGCGATGAGTACGAAGCCGCGGAAGTGACTGAGAAGCTTGTCGTAGCGGGTTGCGACGCGCCGAAACTGCTTGAGCCGCGAGAACATGCGCTCGACGCCATTGCGTTCCTTGTAGAGGCGCCAGTCGCAGGGATGAGGGCGCAGGCGCTCGGGCCTGGGCGGGATGACGGCTTTGGCCTTGAGCTTGCGCAAGGTGTCGTGGAAGTGGTCGGCGTCGTAGGCCTTGTCGGCGAGGACGGCAGCGGGCTTCAGCCCGTCAACCAGCGCGGCGGCGTAGATCACGTCGCCGCGGTTGCCAGGTGTAAAGATCAGACGGATCGGCAGTCCAAGCGCATCGACGCAGGCGTGGATCTTGGTCCCGAGCCCGCCGCGCGAACGGCCAAGACCTTGGGCCTCAGGCCCCCCTTTTTGCGGGCCGCGCCGGCCGCCTGCGCCTGAGCGCGGATCGAGGTGGAGTCGATGGCGACCCAGTCCAGGTCCGCCTCCGCCGCCAGGGCTTCGAACACGCGATCGAGCACCCCCATCTCGATCCAGCGGTAGTACCGCCGCTTGACCGTCTGGAACGGGCCGAAGCACGCCGGAAGGTCCCGCCAGCGACCCCCGGAGCGCGCCATCCAGATCAGGGCGTTGACGAACCGCCGGCCATTGCTTCGCGGCCCCCGCCGTCCCTTACGACCCCCTGGCACGAAGCCCTCGATCCGCTCCCATTGAGCGTCGCTCAGATCGTCGTCGTCCAAGACTGACCTCCAAAAATCAGTCTTGAATCACTGTTCGCCGCCGACGCGAATCCCCCTCGGCGTTAAATCGTCACCACGACCTAAGGCGGTGTTTTTTGGTCTGGCGGTCAGGCCGCCGCCCCGCCGGCGACCAGCCGGTCGATCTCCTCCGTCCCATACCCCGCCGCCGCCAGCACCTCCCGGGTGTGTTGCCCCAGCGTCGGGGCGGGGCGCTTCGGGCTGTCGTCGTAGCCGGGGAAGCGGGCCGGGGAGGTGGGTTGGCGGTAGGTGACGCCGGCGACGTCGGTGATGGTGACGAAGCAGCCGGCGGCTTCGGCGAGGGGGTCGACGGCGGTGTCGCGGGGGTAGTTCAGCGGGCCCCAGACCAGGTCGGCTTCGGTGAGGCGGGCGCCGACCTCGGCCAGGGTCAGGCGGCCGAAGCCCTCGTCCAGCGCCTCGACCATCGCCGGCACGTTCTTGGCCCGGGCGCCGGCGGTGGCGAAGCGCGGGTCGTCGGCCAGGTGCTGCATATCGACGATCTTGATGATGTGGGCGAAGTCGTCGCGGCCGTCGCGAGGGAAGACGCCGACCCAGCGTTCGTCTGCCGTGCGGAAATAGTTCTGGATCGGGTTCAGCGCCTCCATCCGCAGCCGCTGCGAAGCCAGCCGCCACCACTTCAGCTGGATCGCCATGTCCCAGCCGATCGAATAGACGCCGGAGCGGATCAGCGAAGTCTCCACCCGGCGTCCGTGGCCGGTCTTTTGCCGCTCGATCACCGCGGCCAGCGTGGCCGAGACGGTGGACAGGGCGCAGAAGGCGTCGCCGAAGCCCGGCCGGCAGATCGGCGGCTCGGCGCCGCGGGGGGTGTAGGCGCCGGCGACGCCGCCCCGCGACCAGAACGCCGCCTGGTCGAACGCCGGCAGGGCCGCGCCGTCACCCTGCAGGCCGTAGCCGGTCACGGCCACATAGATCAGCCGCGGCAGGATCGCCTTCAGGCTCTCGTAGTCGAGGCCGGCGCGCTTCAGCGAGGCGGGGCGGACGTTGGTGACCAGCACGTCGGCGTCCCGCAGGATGCGGATCAGCGCCTCGCGGCCGCCCTCCTTGGCGATGTCGAGCACGACGCCGCGCTTGCCGTGGTTCTCGAACTCGAACACCGGATTGCCTTCCAGGTGCGGGGTGGCCGCGAACGTGCGGCGGATGGGATCGCCGCGGCCGCTCTCGACCTTGATCACCTCGGCGCCCCAGTCGCTCATCACCGCGGCCGCGCTCGGCGCCGCCACGTAGGTGGCGAACTCGACGATATTCAGGCCTTCAAGCACGCACGCCTCCCAGGTTTCTCGGTGTTTGCGCCATTCTTCGCGGATTAAGCACTTGGCCGCTAGCCT
>DASXEN010000096.1:0-32623 GCA_036490095.1 Caulobacteraceae bacterium | reverse complement strand
TGGTCCTGCAGGTTCTCGCCGACGCCCTTCAGCTCCAGCACCGGCTTGACCCCGACCGCCTTCAGGTCGTCGGGATTGCCGATGCCGGACAGCTGCAGGATCTGCGGCGACTGCACCGCGCCGGCGGCGAGCAGCACCTCGGCGTCGGCGTAGGCGGTGCGCGTCTGGCCCTCCTGCACGAACTCGACGCCGACGGCGCGGCCGCGCTCGATGAGGATGCGGGTGGTGCGCGCGCCGATCTCCAGGGTCAGGTTGGACCGCTGGCCGACGATCGGGCGCAGGTAGGCGGCCGAGGCGCTCCAGCGCTTGCCGCCCTTGATCGTCAGTTGATAGGGGCCGAAGCCTTCCTGCTGGAAGCCGTTGAAATCGTTAGTGCGGCGATAGCCGGCCTCGACCCCGGCGTCGACGAAGGCCTTGTAGATCGGGTTCTTCGAGGCCGCCTTGGAGACGTGCAGCGGGCCGCCCGCGCCATGGTAGGCGTCGGCGCCGCCGGCGAAGTCCTCGGCGCGCTTGAAGTAGGGCAGCACGTCGGCGTAGCTCCAGCCGGTGAGGCCCATCTGCCGCCAGCCGTCATAGTCGCGGGCGTGGCCGCGGATGTAGACCATGCCGTTGATCGAGGACGACCCGCCGAGGCCCTTGCCGCGCGGCCACCACAGCTTGCGGCCGTCGAGGTTGGGCTCCGGCTCGGTCCAGAAGCCCCAGTTGTAGTCGCCCTTCTGGCTGATCAGCCCGCCGACCCCGGCCGGCATGCGCACCATCAGCGAGTTGTCCTTGCCGCCCGCCTCCAGCAGCAGCACCTTGGCGTTCGCGTCAGCCGACAGCCGGTTGGCGAGCACGCAGCCGGCCGACCCGGCGCCGATGATGATGTAGTCGAAGCGGTCGGTCATCGAGCGGCTCCAAAAGTGACGAGGCCGTCACCCTTAGCCTCTCTTCCCCCCGAGGGGGAAGCGACTCGGCGCGTCGCGCCGAGCGGAAGGGGATCTGCGGCGTCGCTGGCCCCCTCAGAGGGCGTCAGCGCCCCTTCCACTGCGGCGGGCGCCGCTCGGCGAAGGCGCGCGGGCCCTCGACGAAGTCCTCCGAGCGGTAGAGGGCGGCGACGGCCTCGTAGCGGCTCTGGCCCTTCAGCGCGGCTTCCAGCGACGGCTCGCCGAGGCCGCTCAGCACCGCCTGCTTGGAGGCGCGGATCGACATCGGGCTGCATTCGGCGATCAGCCCGGCCCAGCGCTTGGCCGCCGCCATCAGCTCGCCGGGCGCGACCACCTCGTTGACGAAGCCGAGCTCCAGCCCCTCCCTGGCCGAGACGCGGCGGGCGGTGAGGATCATGCCCATGGCCCGCTTCAGCCCGATCTGCCGCGGCAGCCGGTGCAGGCCGCCGGCCAGCGCCGCCAGGCCCACGCGCGGCTCGGGCAGGGCGAAGATGGCGGTCTCCGAGGCGATGATCAGGTCGCAGGCCAGCGCGATCTCGAAGCCGCCGCCCATGGCGACGCCGTTCACCGCGGCGATCACCGGCTTGGTCAGGTCGAAGCGGTTGGTCAGGCCGGCGAAGCCCGACGGCGGCGAGCCCATCTTGCCGCCGCCGGCCTGGTGCTTGAGGTCGTTGCCGGCCGAGAACGCCCGCTCGCCCGCGCCGGTGACGATGGCCACCCACTGGCTGTCATCCGCGGCGAAGGCGTTGAACACAGCATCGAGCTCGAAGTGGGCGTCGGAATGCAGGGCGTTCATCACCTCCGGCCGGTTGAGGGTGACGGTGGTGACGGGGCCGTCCTGCTCGACGGCGACGTACTGGTAGGCCATGGCGCGCTCCCGCTCTCGCTCGTTGGCCGCGACCTTGCGCGCTTGACGTGATGGCAGGCAATGGCTGGCTGGGGACCGATATCCAACCAAACGGAGCTGACTGATGACCGCGCTCGACGCCGCTGGCCCCAACGCTGCCCAGGTGACCTACTGGAACGAGACCGCCGGCGCGAACTGGGTGGCCATGCAGGACGCGCTCGACCAGGAGCTGGTCGATCTCGGGCTGGCCGCGATGGCGACGCTGGCGCCGAAGGAGGGCGAGCGGCTGATCGACATCGGCTGCGGTTGCGGGGCGACGGCGCTGGAGCTGGCGCGCCGGGTCGGAAATGGCGGGGCCGTTCTCGGGGCCGACATCTCCGCGCCGATGCTGGCGGTGGCCCGCGAGCGGGCCCAGGCCGACGGGCTGCAGCAGGTCCGCTTCGTCCAGGCCGACGCGCAGGTTCACGCTTTCGAGCCGGCCGATGGCGCGTTCTCGCGCTTCGGGGTGATGTTCTTCGCCGATCCGGTGGCCGCCTTCGCTAATATCCGCAGGAGCCTCATGTCGGGCGGCCGCGCCGCCTTCATCTGCTGGCGGCAGCCGTCGGAGAATCCGTGGATGACCATGCCGGTGGCCGCGGTGGCGCCGTTGCTGCCCGCGCCGCCGGCCACGGCGGCGCCGGGCGCGCCCGGGCCTTTCGCCTTCGCCGACCGCGACCGGCTGTTCGGCATCCTGCTGGACGCCGGCTTCGCCGATGTCTCGATCGAGCCGCACGACGCAAGGCTGGGCTGGGGCGACCTGGAGACTTCGGTCCGGATGGGAATGCGGTTGGGGCCCGTATCTGGCGCGGTCCGCGAGCATCCGCACCTGCGCGACGCGATGGCCGACGCCGTCCGCGCGGCGCTGGCGCCGCATGCCGACGCCGACGGCGTGAAGTTGGACTCGGGGACGTGGATCGTCAGGGCGGCGTGAGGGGGTGGCTCAGACTTCGCTCAGCCCCGCCTTGAAGTGCTGCCAGTTGCGCACGTAGCCCAGAGCGCCCATGCCCATCCTCGCGGCCTGCTCGGGCGAAAGCTCGCGGACCACCTTGGCGGGCGAGCCCAGGATCATCGTCCCGTCGCGCAATTCCTGATTCTCGGTCACCAGGACGCTTAGGGAATCAACCGCTACCGGAATGGGAGCGGCGCCAGCGTTGTCCGCAGGTCTGGCTTGCGGCGAGTTGACGTGCGGACTGCACAAAGAGACCGCCTTCGCTCCGCCGAAGCGAGTAGAGGGCGGCGCCGTTGTCCGTGGATACGCAAACCTTGCGCCGGTCCCGGCTAAGCTCCCAGTCGCCCATCCCCAAGGCAGGCAAGGTATTGGTGGGGTCAGCCCCGGCGATCTGCCTTGCGATGACACGCTGCGCGGAGCGGCTGGCGCGGCTCGCCAACGAGCGGTGATGCAGGGCGTCGTCATACAGGCCGTCGATAAGTGCGACCTCCGGGAAATCATCGACCTTGCCGAGATCGTCGATCCCGCGCGGCGTCAGTCGCCATGTCCAGGTCCGCGCACGGCCAAGACAGTCGCCGCACGCGAAGAAGGTCTTGAACTCGTCCTTCACCGACACGCGAAGCAGGTCGCCCTCGGCTCGAAGGCGGGTGCCGCCTTCAATGGAGAAGTCGTAGAGGCGAACGAGCAGCGGCGTCACGCTCCGCCCGTCCCATCGCCAGATACTGATCTGGGCGCCGATCGTGCCGCCGGCCCACTCGCCGTAAGAGCCGTTGATGAAGAAGCGCCGCGCGCCCGTGGCGTCAGCGGGCAACCTGCCGATCGCCGCATAGAGAGGGCCGCACTCCGACCAGTGATCGTCAGGCCGGGTGTCCTGACAATTGTTGCGCGTCGCATCTTCGCGCCAGCCCAGCAACGCATGAAGAGCACTATCGGGGCGAGGTCGCTCGTCAGCGGCCCGCCACGCAACCGTGACGTGGCTGCCGGCCCGCGTGAGGATGAAAACATCACCCCGTTCGCCCAGCTGTATCGATACGAGGCGGGTGCGGCTATCGAGGCGGGCCACCTCTACTCCGAGATCCTCGGCGAGATGGCCGACGCGCGCCTCCAGGCCCTGGTCGGCAATCTCGGGACGAGCGGAGAGAATCTGCGCCGCATAGTCCTCCGCTACCCGCCACTGGCGCCTCAGGAGGCCGGGCGATCCGGCGTCCCCGTCGAGGAATAAGCCATCATCGTGCTTCGCCAGGGCGGCGCGCGCGGCGGCGAAAGCCAATCTACCCGACTGCGACGGTCGCGGCGCATCCGCGCGTGACGGGCACGGATCGGCCAGCAAGGCGGTCGCTACGGAGAGAGCGGCGAAGAACCGGATGGTCGGAGGGACCAGCTGAGCCATGAATGCGGCGATCCGGCCTAGATTTCGCTCAGCCCCGCCTTGAAGCGCTGCCAGTTCCTCACGTAGCCCAGCGCGCCCATGCCCATCCGGGCGGCCTGTTCGGGGGAGAGCTCGCGGACGACTTTAGCGGGGGCGCCGAGGATCATGGTGCCGTCCGGGAATTCCTTGTTCTCGGTGATCAGCGCCCCCGCGCCCACCAGGCAGTTCTTCCCGATCCTGGCGCCGTTCAGCACCACCGCGCCGATGCCGATCAGGGCGCCGTCGCCGATCGTGCAGCCGTGCAGCATGACTTGGTGGCCCACCGTGACGTTGGCGCCGATGATCAGCGGAGAGCCCACGTCAGTGTGCAGGACGGAGTTGTCCTGAACATTGGAGTTTTCGCCGATTATGATCGGATCGTTGTCTCCGCGAAGCACGGCGCCGAACCAGACACTGGCATTTTTCTTCAGGATTACATGGCCGGCCACGACCGCGTTCGGCGCTATCCAGTATTCGCCGTTCTCCGGCAGTTCGGGCTCTCGGTCGCCCAGCCTATAGGCAGTCATCCGCACACGTCCTATGCTTGAAATTGGCGGCTTGCTTAACGGTTCATAAAGCCGGCTAGATCATTCTAGTTCGGCGATTCGAGGGGGCGAAAGCCTTCTTGGGCGTCCCGCCGCGGGGGCCCTCTTCGCGGCCAATCCGGAACGGAGAGCCGGGTGGCGCTTATGGCGTTCGGGTGGGCCAAGTCCCCACCCGCATGGATGGCCTCGGGACCGCCCGGCGGACGCGTCCGTTCCTCTCCTTCCTGCCAGCCGAACCCAGGGCGAGCCAATGCGGTCTCGCCCTTTTTCATGCCCCACAGCGGAGCCAGTGCATGACCAAGCGAGCCCTGAAGCGGATGACGCGCGAAGGCGCCTTCGACGCCGGCCAGTTCGAGGAGGACGCCAAGGTGCGCCGGCTGCCGATCTCCAGAGGCTGGAGTCCGGTGGCGCTCGAAGGGGAGCGTGAGCAGGGCTACCTGAAGACCATCAAGCCGAAGTCGATCGGCCAGGCGCGGCTGATGGAGGCGATCGACGCCAGGGCGCTGGTGCTGGCGCTGGGCCCGGCCGGAACCGGCAAGACCTACCTTGCCATCGCCAAGGCGGTGGAGGCGCTGGAGAGCGGCCGGGTGGCGCGGATCGTGCTCTCGCGGCCGGCGGTGGAGGCCGGCGAGTCGATCGGCTTCCTGCCCGGCGAGATGGAGGACAAGCTCGCGCCCTACCTGCGCCCGCTCTACGACGCGCTCTCCGACCGCCTCTCGATGAAGCGGGTGCGGTCGCTGATCGCCGAGGGCGCGATCGAGATCGCTCCGGTCGGCTTCATGCGCGGGCGCACGCTCAACAACGCCTTCGTGGTGATCGACGAGGCGCAGAACTGCACCTACGTGCAGCTGAAGATGCTGCTGACCCGGCTCGGCTGGTCGTCGACCATGGTGGTCACCGGCGACCCCGGCCAGTCCGACCTGCTGCCGGAGCTCTCGGGCCTGGCCGATGTGGCCCGGCGCCTGGAGCGGGTCGGCAACGTCTCGGTGGTGCGCCTGGCCGACGCCGACATCGTCCGCCACCCTCTGGTCGGCGAGATGCTGGCGGTGCTGTAAGTCTCTATGCCTACACAATAAACCGGTCATGGCCGGCCTTGTGCCGGCCACCCATGCACACCGAGCCAGCCATGGCCGTACGGCCACTTCCAGCGCCGTGTTCATGGGTCGCGGGACAAGGCCCGGCGATGACCGTCGTTGGGGGGTGAGCTACCCTCAGCCCGAGATGGCGAAGCCGCCGTCGACGTTGAGCGAGGCGCCGGTGACGAAGTCGGAGGCGGGGCTGGCGAGGAAGACGGCGGCGCCCTCGAAGTCCTCCGGCTCGCCCCAGCGGCCGGCCGGGGTGCGGGCGACGATATTGTCGTTGAACGCCTGCGCGCCCTTGGCGCCGGCGGTCATGTCGGTGGTGATCCAGCCCGGCAGGATGGCGTTGACCTGGATGTTGTCGGCGGCCCAGGCGGCGGCCAGCGACCTGGTCAGCTGGATCAGGCCGCCCTTGCTGGCGGCGTAGGCCGGCACGAACGGCGCGCCGAACAGGGCGTACATCGAGCCGATGTTGATGATCTTGCCGCCGCCGGCGGCCAGCATCAGCGGGTGAGCGGCCTGGCTGGCGACCAGCACCGCGGTGAGGTTGGTCTGCAGCACCGCGTGCCAGTCATCGAGCTTCAGCGTCGTCGGACGCCCGCCGCGGGCGATGCCGGCGTTGTTGACCAGGATGTCGAGCCGGCCGAAGCGGGCGTGAGCGACCTCAGGCATGGCGCGGCAGGCGGCCTCGTCGGCGACGTCGACTTCGAGCGCATGGCAGGGCGCGCCGAGGGCGCCGAGCTCGGCGACGGCGGCGGCGTTCTTCTCGGCGTTGCGGCCGGCGATCACCAGGCTGGCGCCGGCCCTGGCGAGGCCGCGCGCCATGCCAAGCCCGATGCCGCCGTTGCCGCCGGTGACCAGCGCGACGCGGTCGCTGAGGTCGAAGGGGCTCGGGCCCGGCGGCTTGGCCATCGTCAGCTCCTCGGCATCCGCGCCTGGGCCAGCGCGGCGACGCTGGAGGCGCCGATAGGGCCTTCCTCGTCGTAGAGCCAGCATTCGGCCACCGCGACGCCCTTCGACGACTGGTGGTTCTTCACCTCGAAGCCGATCCACTTCGTCGCCGGCAGCCGGGCGAGGTAGAGGGTGATGTCGGAGTTGATCCAGCCGAGGCCCTTGTCGCCGGAGTTGGCGAACGGGCTGGCGAAGTCGGCCGCCAGCGCGGCGCGCACGAACGGAGTCAGCGGCTCGCCCTCCACGCAGTCGCGCACCTCGCTCATCCACAGCCGCTTGTTGGGGCCGAACACGCCGAAGTCGCCGGCGATGCGGCGCGTCGCCCACATGCCGCCCATCGCCCCGCGGCTGTCCTGCGGCGCCGGCACGTCGTCGGGCTTCGGCGCGTCCCAGTTGGGCGGGCGCCAGACCTCGCCCTCCGGATCCTGGGTCTGGCGCAGGAACTGGCAGGTGGCGCGCGCCATGCTGACGCCGCCGACGCTGTACTCCGCGTCGATCACCTTGATGCGCCGGCCCTCGCGGATCGGCGTGACGGCGACCGCGGCGGCCGAGAGATCCGGCAGGCGGTACATGTCGATGGTGAAGCGGGCCGGCATCAGGTCTGGCTCGCCGTGCCGCTGCTCGATCGCATGGGCGAGCAGGCCCGCGACCACGCGGCCGTGCAGCGAGGTCGGGCTCCAGGGGCCACGGCTCATCGGGGTGGGCTGGTAGAGGTCGCCGTCGCGGCGGAAGAAGGGCTCGTTGCTCATCGAGCGTCAGCCTATGGCGGATTCCACGTGGCGGCTCCAGGGCGCCGCAGGGTCACGGCTCGACGCCGGCAAAGCTTGGCGTACAACTATGCTGTCAGAGACGCCGGACCACCGGCGCGGACAGGGATAGGAGACGCCGGGATGAACCGGAGCATCGGGCTGGCGCTCGCGGCGCTGGCGGCTGTCATGGCCTTGGCCGGCTGCCAGCAGAAGAGTGCGGGTGCGGTCGACGCGGCGCGGCTCAACGCGGCGGACAGCGACGCCAACAACTGGCTGAGCTACGGGCGCACCTACGCCGAGCAGCGCTTCAGCCCGCTCGCCACGGTGAACACGGGCGATGTCGGCCAGCTGGGGCTCGCCTGGCACACCCAGTTCGACACCGAGCGCGGCCAGGAGGCAACGCCGCTGGTGGTCGACGGGGTGCTCTACACCACCACCACCTGGTCGAAGGTCTACGCCTTCGATGCGGCGACCGGGGCGCCGAAGTGGTCGTTCGACCCGAAGGTGCCGGGCGAGGACGGCTTCAAGGCCTGCTGCGACGTGGTCAACCGCGGCGTCGCGGTCTGGAAGGGCCGGGTCTACGTCGCCACCATCGCCGGCCAGTTGATCGCCCTCGACGCGGCGACCGGCAAGCCGGTGTGGACCGTGCAGACCACCGATCCGACCAAGTCTTACACCATCACCGGCGCGCCGCGGGTGGTGAAGGGGCTGGTGCTGATCGGCGAGGGCGGCGCCGAGTACGGCGTGCGCGGCTACCTCTCGGCCTACGACGCGGAGAGCGGCAAGCTGGTCTGGCGCTTCTACACGACGCCCAATCCGCAAGGGAAACCCGACGGCGCGGCCTCCGACGACGTGCTGGCCAGCAAGGCGGCCGGCACCTGGGGCGGCGGCGTGCCGCCCAGCGGCGGCGGCGGCACCGTCTGGGACTCGATCGTCTACGATCCGGCCCTCAACCTGGTCTACTTCGGCACCGGCAACGGCACCCCCTGGGCGCCGGTGCGCCGCTCCGACGGCAAGACCGACAACCTCTTCCTCTCGTCGATCATCGCGGTGAACGCCGACACCGGGAAGTACGTCTGGCACTACCAGAACACCCCAGACGACGCCTGGGACTACGACTCGGACCAGCCGATGATGCTGGCCGACCTGACCATCGGCGGCGCGCCACGCAAGGTGCTGATGCAGGCCAACAAGAACGGCTTCTTCTATGTGATCGACCGCGCCAGCGGAAAGCTGATCAGCGCCAATAGCTACCTGCCGCCCGGCGCGGTCAGCTGGGCCAAGTCGGTCGACGTGGCCAGCGGGCGGCCGGTGGAGAATCCCGGCGCGCGCTACGGCGCCAACCTCACCATCGTCTCGCCGGCGCCCTACGGCGGCCACAACTGGCAGCCGACCGCCTTCGACCCGCAGGAGGGCCTCGTCTACATCCCGGCGATGCAGTCGGCCTACGCCTACGGGCTCGATCCGAAGTTCCAGTTCAAGGACGGCGGCTGGAACCTCGGCCTCAACTACGACTTCGGCGCGTTGCCGGACGACAAGGCCCAGCGCGCGGCGATGAAGGCGACCCTGAAGGGCTCGCTGGTGGCCTGGGACCCGGTGGCCGGCAAGGCGCGCTGGACGGCGCCGCTGCCGACCTTCTGGAACGCCGGCGTGCTGGCGACGGCGGGCGGGCTGGTTTTCGAAGGCAACGGCGGCGGCCAGTTCGTCGCCTACAACGCCAAGACCGGCAAGCCGCTGTGGAGCTACGACGCCGGCGTCGGCATGACCGCCGCGCCGATGACCTACCGGATCGGCGACACCCAGTATGTGGCGGTGATGGTGGGCTACGGCGGCGCCGCGCCGCTGGCCGCCCACTTCGCCCTGCCGGACCGGCCGCGGATGCCCGGGCGGCTCCTGGTGTTCAAGCTCGGCGGGACCGACAAGGCCCCGGCTTATCCTGCGCCGCCGAAGGTCACCATCAACCTCGCCGGCGTCACCTCCGCGGGCGACGAGAAGGCCGGCTTCACCCTCTTCGAGGCCAACTGCTCGACCTGCCACGGCCCCAGCGTCTCGGGCCGCTACCTGCCGGACCTGAAGACCTCGCCGATGATCCTCACCCAGAGCGACTTCGCCTCGGTGGTGCTGGGCGGGGCGCGCAAGTCGCGCGGCATGGCCAGCTTCGCCAGGTTCCTCGACGCAGGCCAAGTGGAATCGATCCGGGCCTACATCCTGAAACAGGCCCGCACGGCCCAGGCGCAGGGGGGATAGCATCCTTCTCCGTCATCCAGGCTCTGCGCGCTCTTCGAGCGCTTGGCCGGGATGACGGGCTCAGCCGCGGCGGTCCTCCAGCGTGAACCGCGCGCCGCGGTCGGCGATCATGATGGTGGGGGTGTTGGTGTTGCCGGAGGTGATGGTCGGCATCACCGAGGCATCGATGACGCGTAAGGCCTCCAGGCCGATCACCCGCAGGCGCTCGTCGACCACCGCCAGCGGATCGGACGGCAGGCCCATCTTCGCCGTGCCGACCGGGTGGAAGATGGTGGTGCCGATGTCGCCGGCGGCGTTGGCGAGACTGGCCTCGTCGTCGCCGACCGAGGGGCCGGGCAGGTATTCCGCGGGGTGGTAGGGCCTCAGCGCCGGCTGCGCCATCAGCCGGCGGGTCAGGCGGATGGCGTCGGCGGCGACGCGGCGGTCCTCGGGCGTCGCCAGGTAGCCCGGCGCGATGGCCGGCGGCGCGGCTGGGTCGGCGCTGCGCAGCCGGATCGTGCCGCGCGAGGTGGGGCGCAGGTTGCAGGCCGAGGCGGTGATGGCCGCGAAGTGGTGCAGCGGGTCGCCGAACCTGTCGAGCGACAGCGGCTGCACGTGGAACTGCAGGTTGGGCCGCTCGTGCTCGGGCGACGAGGTGGTGAAGATGCCCAGCTGCGAGGGCGCCATGGTCAGCGGCCCGCGGCGCAGGAGGGCGTATTCGGCGCCCATCAGCGCGCGGCCGATCAGCGAGTGGTAGGTCTCGTTCAGGGTCTTCACCCCGCTGACCTTGTAGATCGCCCGCTGCTGCAGGTGGTCCTGCAGGCCCCGGCCGACGCCCGGCCGGTCGACCAGCACGTCCACGCCGGCGGCGGTCAGCCACTCGGCCGGGCCCACGCCGGAGCGCTGCAGGATGGCCACCGAGCCGATCGAGCCGGCTGAGAGGATCACCTCGCCGCGGGCGCGCGCCTCGAACACCTGGCCGCTGCGGCGGTAGCGCACGCCGACGGCGCGGCGGCCTTCGAACAGCACCCGCTCGACCAGCACGCCGGTCTCGAGCCGCAGGTTCGGGCGGCCCAGCGCCGGCTTCAGGAAGCCGCGCGCAGCCGACCAGCGGCGGCCGCGCCGCTGGTTGACATGGAAGAGGCCGACGCCGGTGTTGTCGCCGGTGTTGAAGTCGGGCGTGGCCGGCACGCCCATCTCGACCGCCGCCTTGGCCACCGCGTCCAGCACGTCCCAGCGCACCCGCGGCGCCTCGACCCGCCACTCGCCGCCGGTCCCGTGGTGCTCGCTCTCGCCGAGGAAGTGGTCGTCGAGGCGGCGGAACACGGGCTTCACGTCGTCCCAGCCCCAGCCGGTGAGGCCGAGCTGGCGCCAATGGTCGTAGTCGCCGGCCTGGCCGCGCATCGAGATCATCGCGTTGATCGCCGACGAGCCGCCGACCACCTTGCCGCGCGGGTATCTCAGCGCCCGGCCGTTCAGGCCCGGCTCGGGCTCGGTCTCGAACATCCAGTCCGAGCGCGGATTGCCGATGGCGAACAGGTAGCCGACCGGGATGTGGAACCAGATCCAGTCGTCCTGGCCGCCGGCCTCCAGCAGCAGCACGCGGTTCTTCGGGTCCGCCGAAAGCCGGTTGGCGAGGACGCACCCGGCCGAGCCGGCGCCGACGACGATGTAGTCGTGGTCGCCGTCGATCACCGTCGTCTCAGCCATCGCTCCAGCAGGCCTTCCGCTCTTCCCCGTGGAAGCGGGGACCCAGGTGTTTTATCGGAGGGCGCGGCGGATTGCAGAAAAAGCCTGGGTCCCGCTTGCGCGGGGAAGAGCGGCTGGGGCTCAGTAGGCTCGGGCGACCAGCACCTCCTCGACCGCCGGCGCGCCGGTGAAGAGGCAGGTTCCGCCCGCCGCGCCCTGGTCGAGCGGGACGTTGCGCAAGGTGAGTTTCAGGGCCTTCAGCTTCGTCGCAACCGCCTCCAGCGCCGCGCCGGTCGGCCGCGACCACGGGGCGCGGACCCAGCCCTTGAAGGCGCTGCCCACGTCCTCGTCGTCATCGGGCGCGGCGCCGAAATACTCGGCGAGCTCCTCGAACGAGCGGATGCCGCTCGTGATGTTGCCGTCGAGCATCGCTTTGGCCTCGGCGTAGAGCCCGGCTTGGATCTCGGCCAGCAGCGCCGGAACCCTGGCGACGAACTCGCCCAGCGGCATCGATTGCGAGGCGATCTTCTCGCCGTCCCTCAGCTTGTCGCGGCGCATGCAGGTGACCTGGCCGGCGGCGGCGTCTCTGGGACCGATCTCGACGATGATCGGCGCGCCGCGGCGCACCCAGTCCCAGCGCTTGTCGGCCGAGCGCTGGCCGCGGGTGTCGAGCAAGGCGCGGGTGCGCTCGCCCAGCGTCGTCGTGGCGGCAAGCGCCTTAGCCAGCGCCTCGCCGTAGGCGAGCACCTCGGCGTCCTCCGGCTTGTCGCGCAGGATCGGCACGATGACGACCTGGCGCGGCGCGATGGCGGGCGGCAGGCGCAGGCCGTCGTCGTCGCCGTGGGTCATCACCACGCCGCCCATCAGCCGCGTCGAGGCGCCCCAGCTGGTGGTGTGGCAGTATTCCAGCTCGCCGGCGGCGCTCTGGAAGCGGATGTTCTGCGCGTGGGCGAAATTCTGGCCGAGGTAGTGCGAGGTGCCGGCCTGCAGCGCCTTGCCGTCCTGCATCATCGCCTCGATCGAGTAGGTGGCGACGGCGCCGGGGAAACGCTCGTTCTCCGGCTTCTCGCCGGCGATCACCGGCATCGCCAGCGTCTCCTCGGAGAAGGCGCGGTAGACCTCCAGCATGCGCATGGTCTCGGCCCGCGCGTCGGCCTCGTCGGCGTGGGCGGTGTGGCCCTCCTGCCAGAGGAACTCCGAGGTGCGCAGGAACAGCCGGGTGCGCATCTCCCAGCGCACCACGTTGGCCCACTGGTTGATCAGCAGCGGCAGGTCGCGGTGGCTCTTGATCCAGCGCTGGAAGGCGTCGGCGATGATCGTCTCGGAGGTGGGCCGCACGATCAGCGGCTCCTCCAGCTTCGCCTCGGGATCGACCTCCAGCTTGCCGTCCACTGTCTTCTTCAGCCGGTGGTGGGTGACCACCGCCATCTCCTTGGCGAAACCCTCGACGTGCTCGGCCTCCTTGGCGAAGAAGGAGAGGGGGATGAACAGCGGGAAGTAGGCGTTGAGGTGGCCGGTGTCCTTGATCCGCCGGTCGAGGTCGCGCTGCACCTCCTCCCAGACGCCGTAGCCCCACGGCTTGATGATCATCATGCCGCGCACCGGGCTGTTCTCGGCCAGGTCCGCCTCGCGAACCACCGCCTGGTACCACTGGGGAAAGGTCGAGCGGTTGCCGGTGGTCCGGCTGACGCTGAGCGCGCGCTGCATGGAAGCCTCCTTACGGGGAGGCTGCATAGAGGGCCGGGGCGGCGCGCGCCACCCCGCGGGCGTCAGGCCTCGTCGACCGCGGATTCCGCCAGCGCTTCGGTGACGCTGTAGTCCTTCGACTTCATCCCGTCGTCGCTGCGCAGGAAGCCTTCCGCCGTCAGGCCGCGCCGCAGCAGCTCCCGCACCGCCGACGCCCGGCTGGGCATGCGGCGGTCGAAACGCCAGTCGTCGAGGAGGCGCAGCTCGTCCTCGGTCAGCATGATCTGCAGTCGCTCGCCGCGGCTCACATCGCTCATGGCCAATCACCCTGAAAGCCCATCGGCCGTCACTTAGGCAAAGTCTCAACAGGCGTCAACAGCCATATCGGCAAATTAGGTATCGCTTACTCATAAACCGCCTTCGCCGCCAAGCGCGGCTAAATGGCTGAAGGCATCGATTGCGTCAAAGATATGGGCGCGCGATGACTAGAGCGAGTACAGCTCGCTGAAGATAATTTGAGTTGATTCTGGCGGTTCAACGGTGCTCTATGGCGGGTGAACGCCGTTCAGGCGCTCGATCGCCGTGGGTTCAGCTGTTTGTCCGATCCGATGACCCCCGACTTCGAGGTATATGTCGAGGACGACCGCTATTCGGTGCCGTCGCTCTACCTGATCACCGCGCCGAGCGAGGCCCGCGCCCGCGCCATCGCCGAAGAGATGTGGCGCTCCAGCGACCACCACGTGGGCATCGAGCTGCGCCGCAACGGCGAGCGGATCTTCGCCCTCGGCGCCCTGGCGCCGGACGTCGCCGCGTCCGGCGGCGCGCAGGAAGCGCCGAGCCTTTAGCGTCCAGCCGACACCCCTCATCCGTCGACTTCGTCGACACCTTCTCCCGCGAGGGGAGAAGGGATTCAGGCGATGCGGCGGCCGTCGAGGGCGGCGAGGCGCAGGTGGGCGGGGCGCTCTGAGCCGGCTGCGCCGTTGATGCCCAGGATCGCCAGCTCGCCCAGCTGGCCGAGCTCGCCGCTGCGCGTCGGCTGGTAGAGGCCGAGGAAGCGGTCGGCGGCGCCGCCGGCGCCGGTCAGCGGCGCGAACAGGATTTCCAGCTCGGCGCAGCCGCCGTCGGCCAGCGCCACCAGCGGGTCGCCGTTGGCGAGCGCGGCGGCCAGCAGCCGCGCCAGGCGGCCGCGGTCGCCGGCGCGCCAGAGCCGCAGCAGGCTCTCGCCGGCGACGCGGCGGCCGTGCAGCTCGCCCACCGCCTCGCCGGCCAGCCGCAGGCGCACGTCGCCGCCATCCTCGCGCACGGCGATGAACGCCTGGGCGGCCAGATGGGCGAAGCCGGAGGGGTCGATGTCGGCGCGCGCCGGCATCGGCCGGCCGCCGCAGCGCCTGCGCCAATAGTCTATCAACAGTTCCGTGCTCGAATGGAACATGGCGATCGCCTCTTAAGCCCTTCGGCGTACGGCGGAAAAGAGCCCGCACGAGGGTTGCATGGCGACGGCGGACCAGGCGGACGACGCGTCAAAACGGGACACTCCCGGCGCGGCGCCGTCCAACGCGAGTTTCGAGGGGAGCCAGCGATGGCCGAGATGATGAACTTTACGGCGAAGGTCGCCGGCTTCAGCGCGCTGCTGCTGGTGATGGCCGCGCCCGCGGCGGTGATGGGGGGCTCGCGCAGCGGCGCTGCATGCCCATGCTCGCCGCCGCCCCCGCCGCCTCCGTGCGGCTGCGCGCCCCATCACCACCATCACTTCGAGAACCACAATCACAACAACACCAACGTCAACGTCAGCCTCAACGTGGTGACGAAGACCAACGTCTACGCGACAGCGACGGCGAACGCCTCCGTCACCAGCGTGGCGCAGAGCAACGCGGCGGTTCAGGCGCAGAACGCCTTCTCCAACCAGGGCTTCAGCTTCAACCAGATCCAGACTGGCGGCGGTGGCGGCGGCGGCGGCTTCATGACGCCCGGCCCGGTCACCGAGGTGAACCTCGGCGTCGGCGGCGAGCAGGAATCCGCCACCGAGGAAGAGCGCACCAAGACGCTGAAGGTGGTGATCCAGGCCTTCTGCTTCGACGACAAGGACGTGCCGCACCCGGCCTCGCAGATCTTCCCGGAAAAGGACATCCAGGACAGCTACACGGGCGAGGTCTACCGCTGCATCGCCGGCGCCCACATGCAGGTGACGATCGCGCCGTGGAAGGAGCAGGTCTCCTTCGAGGGCGGCCAGACGCTGACCTGCGCCAAAGGCGAGGCGCTCTACCATCTGCCGGGGCAGGGCGGCGGCAAGCTGGTCTGCAAGCCGCAGATCCCGCAGCGCGATTGCAACGAACGCTCGCTGCTGCGCCGCTTCGGCGCCGGCATCAAGATCCTCACCATCGTCACGACCGAGAAGTACACCGCCTACCACCGCGAGAGCACGGGCGCGGCGACCACCGCCATGACCTTCGACGGCGGCGTCGGCGGCATCATGAACTGACTAAAAGCCCTCCCCTTCATGGGGAGGGCAGACCGCGAAGCGGTCGGGTGGGGAAGTCTCGTGGAGCCCCGGGCGCCCTGGCCGCGCCGGAGATCCCCACCCTGCCGATGCTGCGCATCGGCTGTCCCTCCCCATGAGGGGAGGGAGGTTAGCGGGTCGCCACCGCGGCGGTCTTCGGGCGGATCTCCAGCTTCCAGGCGGCGGCGTCGCGCAGATAGGTCTGCGCGGCCTTCTCCACGTCGGCCGCCGTGACGCGCTCCAGCTGCGCGTCGACCGAGCGCAGCAGCGTCAGCCGCCGCGGGTCGGCCTGGGCGCCGGCGAGGCCGCTCAGCCAGTATTCGTTGGTGGCCTGCGCCTTCTCCAGCGCGTCGAGCGCCGGCTTCTTGGCCCGTTCCAGCTCGTCGTCGGTGACCGGCTTGGCGCGCAGGTCGGCGGCGATCTCGGCGACGTCGGTGAAGAAGCCGTCGAGCCGGTTGGGCGGGGCCTCCATCTCGGCGCTGATGTAGCCGTAGTGCGGGAAGACCGTGCTGGCGGCCGCCCCGGCCGAGGGCGAATAGGTGACGCCTTCCTTCAGCCGCAGCCGGTCGGTGAGGCGCAGCTGCAGCACGCGTCCGAGGACGGTGTTGATCCGCGCGCCCTCGGGGTCGGCGTAGAAGTCGGTCGACGGCCAGGCGATGAAGGCGATGCCCTGGTCGGGACGGCCGGTGTGGGTCTCCACGATCGGCGCCGGCGTCGGGGCCGGGAAGCCGGTGGCGTGGGCCGGCGGCAGCGGCGCGGTGCGGTCCGGCCGCGCCGGCAGCGCACCGAAGGTGTCCGCCACCGCGTCGATCGCCTTGTCGACGGTGATGTCGCCGACGACGTCCACCTCGATCGGGCTGGAGGCCAGCGCCGGCGCCAGCATCGCCTTCAGCTCGGCGCCGGTGGCGGCGCCGATCTCGGTGCGCGACGGGAAGGTCCAGCGCCGGTCGCCGGCGTGCAGCAGCCCGCCGAGATCGCGCGAGAGCACGCCGCTGTCGGTGGCCGCGTACTGGTCCTCCAGGGTCGCGCCGACCGTCTTCAGCCGCTGGAACGCCTCGGGCCGCCAGCCCGGATCGGAGACGTAGGCGGCCAGCACCTGCAGCTGGGTAGGCAGGTCGCTGGGGCGGGTGCTGCCCGACAGCGAGAAGGCGTCGGCGTCGGTCCCGAAGCTGGCCCCGTAGACCTGCCCGGCCAGCGCCCGCTCGGTGTCGTCGGCGCTGATCTGGCGCAGGCCGCCCTCGGTGAAGGCGCTGGCGGCCCAGGTGATGGTCTGGCGGTTGGAAGGCAGGCTTTCCAGCCCGTCGCCGAAGCGCACGCTGACCAGCACCTGGTCGTCGCGGAACTTGGTCGGCTTCACCGTCAGCCGCACGTCGTTGGCGAAGCGCACGAACACCGTGTCGAGGTCGGTGACCTCCTGGCGGCTCACCACCTTGCCGGCCGGGCCGAACGTGCCGTACGGCCAGTCGACCTGGCGCGGCGCCTCGGGCGCGGAGACGGCCCCGGCGCGATCGGCCGTGTAGGCGGTGCGGATCGCCGCCACGCCGCCGGCGATCGGATCGGGCGAGGAGACGAACACCAGCGGGCCGCCGCCGACGAACACCGCCTTCAGCGCCTCCGAGACCTCCGCCGCGGTCAGGTCCTTGGTCGCCGCGTTGAACAGGGCGAGGTCGTCGCCGGGGCTGGTGACCACGTCGGCGTCGTCGAGCGAGCCGACGATCTCCCCCGCCAGCGACGCCGTGCGACGGGTCGACGCCCCGGCGACGCCGAGCTTCAGCGCCGCCTCGCTCTCGGTCAGCTCGCGGGCCAGCTCGTCCGGCCGCACGCCATATTGCACGGCGCGGCGCACCTCGGTCTCGACCGCCGCCATCGCCTCCTTCCAGTGGTCCGGCTGCGCCAGCGCCAGCACGCCGGTGACCCGCTCGGCGCGCACCTGGTTGCCGCGGAACGCGCCGGCCGAGATGAACGGCGGGCTGGGGTCGCGCGACAGCGTCGCCAGCCGCCGGTTGAGCACCGCCAGCCCCAGCTGCTCGACGATCTGGCGGCGGCGCTTGGCGGCGGTGTCGGGCGCCAGGTCCGGCGGCGTCACCCATTCGAGGTCGACCGTGGTCGGCGAGCCGGGCTCGACCGCCAGCTGGTAGTCGGTGTCGCGCGGCGCGACCTTGCCGAGAGCCGGGTCGGCGCCGGCCGGGCCCTGGCCGCGCCAGTCGCCGAAGCGGCCCTTGATCTTGGCTTCCATGATGTCCGGATCGATGTCGCCGACCACCACCAGCGTCGCCCGCTCTGGCCGGTAGTAGCGGTGGTAGATGTCGGCCAGCCGGTCGACCTTGGCGCTCTGGATCACCGACACCTGGCCGATCGGGAACCGCTCGGGCGGCAGCTGCCCCGGCATGTTGAAGCCGAAGCGCGCCTTGGTGACCCGGTAGCCGGGCGTGTCGCGCAGCCGCTCCTCGGAGAGGATCACCCCGCGCTCCTGGTCCATCGCGGTCTGGTCGAGGGTCAGGTTGCCGGCGATCTCGCGCAGCAGCATCAGCGAGGTGTCGACGGTCTGGTCGTCGGACTTCGGCAGGTCGAACTTGTAGATGGTCGAGGCGAAATTGGTGCCGGCGTTGGTGTCGGCGCCGAAGGCGAGGCCGAGACGCTCCAGGTCCTTCACCATGTCCCCGCGGGTCGGCACGTTGGTCGAGCCGTTGAACGCCATGTGCTCAAGGAAGTGCGCCAGGCCCTGCTGGTCGTCGCGCTCCATCAGCGAGCCGACGTCGAAGCGCAGCCGCATCGAAACCTGCCCCGGCGGCGTGGCGTTGCGCATGATCGCATAGCGCATGCCGTTGGGCAGCGCGCCGAAGCGGATGGCGGGGTCGGCCTTGAGGTCGGAGCGCGCCTGCGGCCACTGGCCCGGGGGTAGTTGCGGCGTCGCGGCCGGGCCGGAAGCGGCGGGGGTGGAGGTGGAAGCAGCGTCTCGAGGCGTGAGGGCCGCTGCGGACGTGGTCACCAGGATGGCGGCCAGGACGGCGAGCGCCACACGCGGGAGTTGGTTCATCAAAGCTCTCGGATCGCCTCAAGAAGGGCGCCTGAACATGCCTTTGATCCAAGGCTGCTTCAAGGCGCGCCACCAGGGGGGCTCATGACCCACTTGCAACGTCTTGCAATCGCGACGCAAGCTCAGCGCCGCAGCTATGGCCACCATATGAACGCGGCGCCGCAGATCTTGCTCGACCCCGGCCGCGTGTCGCGTTCGTTCGCGCCGCACGCGGCGTTGGGGCCGCGCGGCGTGCGGCAACTGGAGGTGCTGGCGCACGAGCTGGCGCCGCTCGGCCCGCCGATCATCGTCTACAACGTCTCCCACTCCGGCAGCCGCCTCCTGGCCACGCTGCTGGGCCGGCTGGGCGTCTTCATGGGCTCGCACCTCAACGAGAGCGAGGACAGCCTCGACGTGTTCGAGCTGGTCCGCCACCTCGTCGAGGCGCACGCGCCGGACTATTCGCGGCTGTTCGCCGACGGCGACGGCGAGCTGCCGGACCGGGTCCTGGAGGCGTTCGAGTCGCACCTGCAAAGCTGGCGTCCCGGCGGCGCCTGGGGCTGGAAGCTGCCGGAGACGGCCCACGTGCTGCCGGTGATATCGCGGCTGTTCCCGCAGGCGCGCTGCATCCACCTGGTGCGCGACGGCCGCGACGTGGCCTTCTCGCCGTTCCTGTCGCCCAAGCACCCGTTCTGGCGCAAAATCTACTTCAACGACGACCAGATCTGCTCCTGGTGCGGCCACGCGATGACGCAGCGCGCCTACCGCTCGCACGGCCATGTGTTCAACGCCGCCCGCTGGGTCAACGGCGTGACGCTGGGGCGCGCGCACGGCGCCATGCTGGGCGAGCGCTACCTGGAGATGCGCTACGAGGCGCTGGTCGAGGACCCGGCGGGCGAGCTGGCGCGCCTGGCCGACTTCCTCGGCCTCGAGCAGCCGGCCGGCGCCTTCGACGGGCTGGAGGTGAGCCGCGGCTCGGTCGGCAAGTGGCGCCGGCAGCCTGCGCGCGAGGTCGCCGAGGTGCGCGCGGTGCTGGAGCCGACGCTCGCGTCCTTCGGCTATGCGTGGGACGCAGCCCTGCCGCCCGGCCGCGCGCGGCTGCTCTCGAAGCTGTTCGGAGGTCGGGGGAGGGGGGTGTCGGCCGAGCGGAACACCGAGCCCGGGGGGCTGGGGGGGCTGTTCAGGGTCCGGGACCGGCGCTGACCCGCCCGACCGACGCAGGCCTTCTCGCAAGCGCTTGCGGCGGTGAAAGGACCGGACTTTGTCGGTTTGGCGCCCTCGTGTGCCCGGGCGGTTACACGCCGGGCCAGATCGTCACATCCCCCGCGGTGGGGTATTGCGGTGGACACAAAGCTGATCGAAAAATGTCGCCGATTTGCACTTGGCGGCGGCGAATTCGTCCGCCGCCGGGGAGCGGGGAAGGCGCGCGGACGGCCTCGCGAGGGTTCCACCCTCGCCGCGTCAGCCTTTCAAGAGCGCCGGCGATGGGCGGCTTCCCTGTGAGGAGCCGCCCTTCTTGCTTTTAGGCGCCGGCTTGCTGTCAGCCTCTGGCCGTCAATAGCGATCCACGTCGGTCTTGGAGTCGTAGCGGGCGCGGTCGTCGTGGCGGTCGCCGTCGATCGGCGGGTCGCGGCGGTCGTTCCAGCGGTCCGGATTGGCGCGGGTGGCCGCGTTGTTGGTCCGCACGTTGTCGTAGGCCGGAATGTAGGCGCCGGTGACGCCGGTGGTCACGTCCTCGTTGAGCGGATCGAAGTGCATGCAGGCGCGCGGGCCCGGCATGCCGTAGAGGTTGGCCACCATCTCGACGGCGGCGCGCTCGATCACCGAGCGGACGCCCAGCTGCAGCGGCTCCATCGCCCCCTCGCCCGCGCCGACGCTGACAGCGTTGCCGTGCCACATCGAGAAGACGCCGGCGCCGATCTGGTGGGCGACGATCTGCTTCTGGTAGGAGATCACGTCCACCACCTCGAGAGTGCGGGTGTTGATCAGCCGCAGGTCGAGGCCGATGTTCATCACATAGCTCGACGCGCCGACCTGGCCGACCGCGCCGGCGTTGTTGCCGCCGCCGCCCACCGCCTGCACGCCGTTGGTGCGGATGTTGAAGTTGAGCTCGGTGATGCCGCCGGCGACGTAGAAGTCCGAGCCCGGCACCTGGCCGGCCATGATCTGGCGGAAGGCCGCCGGCGCATGGGCGCCCGCGACCGGCGCGTCGGAGATCAGCTTCGAGTTGGCGTACTTCAGTTCCAGCTCCGACACCGAGGTGTCGTAGCGCTCCACCAGCGGCACGCCGGCCTTGGCGAAGGCGCTCATCGCCATCAGCGACGCGCCCTGGGTGAGCTTGCGCCCGGAGCCGTCGACTTCCAGCTTGCCGGTGTAGTCGGCGATGCGGCCGATGGCGATGCGCGGCGCGTTGATGTTGTGGGCGCGGGCGTATTCGGCCTCGCAGACCAGCGCGTCCGAGTAGGGCGTCGGGTTGGCGATCACCGGCGCGTCGCCGGTTGGCGCGGCGTAGCGGCCGGACGGGCCTGCCACGGGGCTGGCGCATGCCGTCAGCACGAGCGAGCTGACGCTCATCAGGGCCGCGACGCGGGCGCCGGTGGATTGGATGATCTTAAGGTTCATTACTGGACACCCCCACTCAGGGTCGACTCGCCGCTGGCGTTGTCGCTCTGGCTGCTTTCGTTGACGTTGGTCTGGGTCGCGCCGGCTTGCGGCGAGTTGGCTCCGGCGCCGCGGCTGGCCTGGGTCACGACGGCGAGCGGACCGCTGAATACGGTCGAGCCGCTGCCGGACCCGGCGCCGGACACGGTGTCCAGCGCCCCACCGGCGCCGGACTGGGAAAGGTTGCTGGCGTCCTCGCCGGCCTGCACCACGCCGTCGGTGGCGGCAGGCGCGCCCGCCGCGTCGCGGACGACGGCCCCGGCGCTCAGGTTGGCGTGGGCGTAGGCGGCGTTGACGCCCAGGGCCGGCACGTTGGCCGTCTGGGCGTGCGCCGCGCCGGCCACGGCGAGGCTCGCCAGGGCGGCGACAGCGACGACCGGCTTGCCGCGCGAACGATGATCGACCATGAGCTTGGCGCTCCAGGACAGGACAATTCGACCCGGCCCAAGCAATGGCCGTGCCACCCGCAAACCAACGGTCTCACTAGGGCCAAACCCCTCCCTAATTGGTTAAGTGGGGGCCGGCCCCGGGGTCGCGGCGGAGAGGAAATGTGGTGAACCAGTCCGAGACGCAGCCGCAGACCGAGCCCGGGACGCAAGGCAGGCCGCAGGGCTGGGGCCAGCCGCAGCCCTGGGGCGAGCCGCGGCCCGAGCGCGAGCCGATGTTCAACGCGCCCTGGACCATCGTCGTGCTCTGCGTCGGCCTGGTGGTCCTCTACGGCTTGCAGAGACTGACGATGACCGACGCGATGGAGCGGCATTGGGCGCTGTCGGCGGTGGCGCTGGAGGCGGGCCGTTGGCAGACGCTGCTGAGCTCGATGTTCCTGCACGGCAGTTGGCCGCACGTACTGATGAACAGCGTGGCGCTGCTGGCGTTCGGGCCGCCGACCGCGCGGCTGCTGGGGCTGAACGCCCGCGGCGCCGGCGTATTCTTCCTCTTCTACCTGGTCTGCGGCGTCGTCGCCGGACTGGGATTCGTGGCGGTGGACCTGAAGGACGCCGCGCTGGTGGTGGGGGCGTCGGGCGCGGTGTCGGGCCTGCTGGGCGCGGCCTCGCGGATCATTCAGGGACATGGGCGGATCGGGCCGATCACCGGCTCGACGGTGATCGGCATGGCCATCGCCTGGGCGGCGGTGAACGTGGTGCTGGGCGTCTCGGGCCTGACGCCAGGGGCGATGGGCATGCCGGTGGCCTGGCAGGCGCACCTGGTGGGCTATGCGGCCGGCGTGGTGCTGATCGGGCCGTTCGCGCGGCTGGCCGGAAGAACCAGCGCCGTCTTCACGCGATAGCGCGTTGCATTCCTCGGCGGCCGGCGCGAGGCTGCCTGCCAATGGGAACGCGGAGGAAATAACGCATGCTTGTGTCCCAGATACTGAAAGAAAAGGGCGACATGGTCTTCACGGCGTCGCCGGGCGACAGCGTGGCGGCCGTCGCGGCGTTGCTTCAGGCCAGGCGCGTCGGCGCGATGGTGGTGCTTGACGAAAACCACGACGTCGCCGGGATTGTCTCTGAACGGGACATAGTGCGCATCGTCGCCGAGCGCGGCGGCGACGGACTCATGCAGCCGATCTCGGACTGCATGACCCACGACGTGGTCTTCGCCGAGCCGCAGGAGACGGTCGATGCGCTGATGGGCCGGATGACCGACCGGCGCATCCGCCACCTGCCGGTCTGCCGGGACGGCAAACTGGTCGGCATCGTCTCGATCGGCGACCTGGTGAAGACCAAGATCGCCGAGACGGTCGCCGAGGCCGAGACCCTGAAGGCCTACATCTCCGCGGCTTGATCTAGTTGCCGGGGCGCGCCGCCGGGGCGCCGTGCAGCACCTCGACCTTCTCCAGGGTGACGAGGCCGATGTCGCTGAGCGCCGCCAGGCTGGCGGCGAAGGCGCGCAGGGCGTCCTCGGCGTCGACGATCTCGACCACCAACGGCAGGTTGGCGGAGAGGTCGAGGATGTTGGCGTTGTGCAGCCGGTGCGAGTGGCCGTAGCCCATCGGCCCGCGCAGCACCGTCGCGCCGGCGAGGCCGGCCTCGCGCGCCTTCAGCACCACCGACTCGTAGAGCGGCCGCGCGCCATCGCGGCGCGCCTCCTCGGTGTAGATGCGCAGCAGCGCGGCTTGTCCTGGGGTTTGCATGCGGCGCCCTTCGTCAGCCGGCGGTCGATCGGTTACATAAGCTCGAATCCTGGGCCGCGCCGAGGCGGCAGGCAAGCGAGGGCGCGTGATCACCTATCTGTGGATCGCCATCGGCGGGGCGCTGGGCAGCATGGCGCGCTACGGCTGTTCCAGCCTGGCGGCCCGCTGGGCGGGCGAGACCTTCCCTTGGGGCACGCTGCTCGTCAACGTGATCGGCTCGTTCGTGATCGGCTTCTTCGCCACCCTGACCGGGCCGGACGGGCGGGCGCTGGCCTCGCCGGACGCACGCCAGTTCGTGCTGGTGGGCATCTGCGGCGGCTACACCACCTTCTCGTCGTTCAGCCTGCAGACGCTGAACCTGGTGCGGGACGGCGACCTCGTGGGCGCGGGCCTCAACATCGTCTCCTCCGTCGCCGCCTGCCTGCTGGCCGTCTGGCTGGGCTACGCCGCCGCCGCGGCGCTCAACCAGACCCGCTAAGCGCCCGGCGCCGCTTCGGCGGTGGCGCATTTGCGATTCTCGCCTAAGCTCGGCGACAGATGAGCGCCGTCTCCGACACCCTGGCGACGTCCGCGGCCGTTTCGGACGCCTCGTTCGGCCATCGGCTGGCGCCGCCCGGCGATCCGCTGGAGGGCGCCAGCTTCGACGCCCTCTACGCCACCAGCATCGAGCCGGAGTTGGTCAAGCGCGAAGCCGAGCGCCGTGGGGCTGTGCAGCTCTTCGTCGCGGCGGCGGCGGTGGCGGCCGTCGCGGCGGCGGCCGAGATTATTCTGCGGCTCGGCAGTCCGCCTCTGCTCCTCCCGACCGTCGTCATCATCCTCTACTTTGGCTACCTTCCGCTGGCGGCGGTGGGCAGCCGCGCCAAGGTCGGGGTGATCGAAGCGCTCTGCGGGCCGCTGAACATCAGCTACCAGCCGAAGGGGACCGACGCGCCGTCGTTCGCCACCTTCCAGGCCTTCAACCTGCTGCCCCACTGCAGCGACAAGGCCTTCTCCGACTTCTTCAGCGGCCGGCGTGGCGAGACCCAGTTCGACACCTGCCACGCGTCCCTGCACCAGGGCTCGGGCAAGAACCGCCATTTGGTGTTCGCCGGCCAACTGTTCTGCCTGGCGCGGCCGCGCCGCCTCGCCTCGCAGACGGTGGTGCTGCGCAACTCCGGCTGGATGAACCGCTTCGAGTGTCCGCACGGCCTGAAGGCTGTCGGGCTGGAGGACCCGGTGTTCAACAAGGCCTTCGCGGTGTTCGGCTCAGACCAGGTCGAGGCGCGGGAGATACTGACGCCGGACTTCATGCAGCAGCTCGACGAACTGGAGCGGGTCTACGCCGGCGGCCACATCCGTTGCGCCTTCGACGAGACGCAGCTGCTGATCGCCCTGGAGGGCCCCGACCGCTTCCAGATCGGCGGCATGTTCTCCAGCCTCGTCCAGCGCGCGCGGGTCGAGGCCATCGCCCGCAACCTCGAGCAGGTGTTCAAGCTGATCGACGAGTTCAAGGATGCTTGAGCCCGAGATACCCGAGCGTCGGGACGCGTGAAGACCCTCGGGCTCATCGGCGGCATGAGCTGGGAGAGCACCACGCTCTACTACCAGCTGCTCAACCGCCTTGCCCGCGAGCGGCTGGGTGGGCAGCATTCGGCGAAGCTGGCGCTGTGGTCGATCGACTTCGCGCCGATGGCGGCGATGCAGGCGGCCGGGCTCTGGGACGAGGCGGCGACGGTGATGATCGACGCCGCGCGGCGGCTTGAGGGGGCCGGCGCCGAGGCCATCGTCATCTGCGCCAACACCATGCACCGGATGGCCGACGACGTCGCCGCCGCGGTCTCCGTGCCGCTGCTGCACGTCGCCGACGCCACGGCAGCGGCAATCCGGGGCGCGGGCGTGCGCCGCCCGCTGCTGCTGGCCACCCGCTATACCATGGAGCAGCCCTTCTACCGCGAGCGGCTGCGCCGCGCCGGCGTCGAGGCGCTGGTCCCGGCCGAGCGCGACCGCGCCAGGCTGCACGCGATCATCTACGACGAGCTGGTGCAGGGCCGCTTCAAGCTCGCCTCCAAGGGGGCGCTGGTCGCCATCGCCGAGAGCGCCCAGCGGGCCGAGGGCGCCGACGGCGTGATTCTCAGCTGCACCGAGTTCGGTCTGCTGGTGAGCGCGGACGACCTGCCGATGCCGGTGTTCGACACCACCGAGATCCACGCCCGTGCGGCGATGGCGTTCGCCCTGGGAACGTAGGGACCGGGGAAAGTAGGGACACACACGCTTTTCCGCGCTCGATCCAAGAGCCGCCGAAAGAGCGTGTGTGTCCCTACTTTCACTCCACGAAGCTGTCCTCGTCCTCGGCGTCGTCCGGCTCGAAGAGGTCCGCCTCGTCGGGCGGCGCGGCCCTTCGCGGCGTGGCGACGGGCGCCGCGCGGCGGGCGACCGCGGGGGCCTGATTGGCGCGGCGCAGGATGGCGTCCAGCCGCGCCAGCCAGCGGTTGGCCTCAGCGATCGCTTCGCGGGGGGCCGCGAAGCCGCGGGCGCGGCTCGGCCACAGCACCAGCTCGAAGTCCGGATGGTGCGGATCGTCGAACAGCAGCCGCAGGCGCACCGTCCGCTCGGCGCCGCTCTGGCGGTCGAGCAGCCGGCGCGGCTCGCCGCGCATCACCCGCCCGGCCACCTCGCCGTCCAGATCGAGCTCGGCGCCCATCAGCTCGCCGAGCCCATAGTCCATCCGCCAGCCGCCGCCGTCCCACACCGTGACCAGGCGCTGGGCGGCGAGGCTGAGCGCGACGCCGCGGCCGGAGCCGTGCGCCACCAGCGCCGCGTCGGGCCGTCCGCCCAGGCCGCGGCGGAACGCCCGCGCCAGCCGCCGCGGCTCCGCCAGCCACCACCCGGCCAGCATCGCCGCGCCGGTCACCGCGGCGGCCGCGAACAGCAGGATCAGGACGAGCCGCAGGCCCTCGTGCATGCGCCGACGCTAGCGGGAGTCTCGCCGGCGGCGAAGCCGGTCGCGCTCAGGCGTCGAAGCTCAGCTCGGCGACCACCGGCACGTGGTCGGAGGGCTTCTCCATCGCCCGTGCGTTGCGGTGGATGGTCACCCGCTCCAGCTGGTCGGCCGCCTGCGGCGAGAGCAGCAGGTGGTCGATGCGGACGCCGTGGTTCCGCTGCCAGGCGCCGGCCTGGTAGTCCCAGAAGGTGTAGCCGCCGGCCGCGCCGTCGACCTCCATGTAGGCGTCGGTGAGGCCCAGGTACTTGAGGCCGCGGAAGGCGTTGCGCGTCTCGGGCTGGAAGAGGGCGTCGCCCATCCAGGACGCCGGATGGTCGGCGTCGGCCGGCTCCGGGATGACGTTGTAGTCGCCGCAGAGCGCCAGCGGCTCCTCGTAGGCCAAGAGCTCGCCCGCATGGGCGGCGAGCCGGTCCATCCACTTCAGCTTGTAGGTGAACTTGTCCGTGCCGATCGGGTTGCCGTTCGGCAGGTAGATGGAGGCGACGCGCACCGGCCGCGGCCCCGAGACCACGGCCTCGATGTAGCGGGCGTGGTCGTCGGCGTCGTCGCCGGGCAGACCCTTGCGCACGTCCTCCAGCGGCGTCTTCGAGAGCAGGGCGACGCCGTTGTAGGATTTCTGCCCGTGGACGGCGACGTTGTAGCCCAGCTGCTCGAACGGCTCGGCCGGGAACTTCTCGTCGACGCACTTGATCTCCTGCAGGCAGGCGACGTCGGGAGCGGCCTCGCGGAACCAGGCCAGGATGGTCTCCAGCCGGGCGTTGACCGAGTTCACGTTCCAGGTGGCGATGCGCATGGGTGGGAGCCTAATTCGGGACTCGGACAAGAGCCACCCAATCCCAGGCAGGACGGATTGCAGATCGCATTCGCCTGGAATTGGCAGCGCGCCGCAGGCGCTTAGTCTCAACGCGGAGGTCGCAGAGAATGCACAGAGGCCGCAGAGGGTCTCATTGTCTCCGCGTGCTCCGCGCCTCCTCCGCGAACTCTGCGTTGAGACTAAAGGCTTGCGGCGTGCTCGAACTCAGCAAGCTGTCTCACGCCCGACGCGCGTCGGGATGAGCGGGAGCGGTGGGATTCGTCAGATCGAGAAGCTGACGCCGCAGCCGCAGCTGGACTTGGCGTTGGGGTTCTTCACCCGGAACTCGGCGGCGGCGAGCTCGTCGGCGAAGTCGATCTCGGAGCCGTTCAGCAGGGCCAGCGAGACCACGTCGACCAGGGCGGCGGCGCCGTCGCGCTCGACCTTGAGGTCGTCGTCCTCGGCGTGGTCGACCAGGTCGAACCGGTACTGAAAGCCCGAGCAGCCGCCGCCTTCCACCGCCACGCGCAGCATCAGCGGCCGGCCTTCCTCGGCGGCGATGGCCTTCAGCCGGCGGGCGGCGGCGCTTGAGAGGGTGACGGCGGCTTGCGACATGCGGTTTTCGGATTCCCTGCCGCCCTTATATGAGAAGCCGCTGCAATTGGGCAAAGGGCGTGGGGATCAGGATCAAGCATGGCGGATGACGCCGAGAGCCGCGGCCGCGCGTCGTACGCCACCGACTGGCGCGCTTCGAAGGGCCGGCGCTATCCGGAGGAAGGCAGCCGCACGCGCACGCCGTTCGCCCGCGACCGCGACCGCATCATCCACACCTCGGCCTTCCGGCGGCTGAAGGAGAAGACCCAGGTGTTCGTCGCCCACGAGGGCGACCAGTACCGCACCCGGCTGACCCACTCACTGGAGGTGGCGCAGATCGCCCGTTCGCTGGCGACCGCCATCGGCCTCGACGCCGACCTCGCCGAGACCATCGCGCTGGCCCACGACCTGGGCCACCCGCCGTTCGCCCACTCCGGCGAGGAGGAGCTGGAGAAGCAAATGGCCGAATGGGGCGGCTTCGACCACAACGTGCAGACCTTCCGGGTGGTGACCGAGCTGGAGACCCGCTACCCGAACTTTCCAGGCCTGAACCTCACCTGGGAAACGGTCGAGGGGGTGGTGAAGCACAACGGCCCGGTCGCCAGCCAGCTGGAGCGGCCCTCCTGGCGCGCCATCGTCGACTTCGACGCCGAGTTCGGCCTGGAGCTGGGCGGCTGGGCCTCGGCCGAGGCCCAGGTCGCCGCCCTCTCGGACGACATCGCCTACAACAACCACGACGTCGACGACGGGCTGCAGGCCGGCCTGTTCCAGCTGGCCGAACTGCTCGAGGTGCCGCTGATCGGCCCGATCCTGCAGGGCGTGCGGCGCGACTATCCGGACCTCGACGACCGGCTGACGCGGCTGGAGGCGGTGCGGCGGATGATCGGGGCCATGGTGGATGACGTGCTGGCCGAGACGGAGCGGCGCGCCGAGGCCGGCCAGGTGCGCGCGCCGGAGGACGTGCGGCGGCTGGGCGCGGCGCTGGTCGCCTTCTCGCCGGACATGAACGAGGACCTCTCGCGGCTGCGCAAGTTCCTCTACGAGCGCATGTACCGGCACTGGCGCGTCAATCGGACGCGCAGCCAGGCGCGCCGCATTCTGGCCGACATGTTCCAGCTGTTTGTCGGCGAGCCCGACGTGATGCCCAACGAGTGGGGCAAGCAGGCGCAGGCGGCCGACGACGCGGGCCGGGCGCGCATCGTCTGCGACTACATCGCCGGCATGACCGACCGCTACGCCATCGAGGAGCACCGCAAGCTGTTCCAGCTCGAGGCCTGGACCTGATCGTTACCTGATCGTTAACGGCTCGCGGGCGAGGCTCACCGCCCCGGGGGCCTGCTTGGGGCTTCTGGCTGTAGACTTTCGGCGACGCGCTGATTCGCGCGGGGAGCTTCCATGTCCGACTACGACCGCACGCCCTCCGACCGCCTCGCCTTCGACCCGCGCCAGCCGGTGCGCGGCGGCGGCCCGGCGCCGGTGACCCTGATCATCAGCGCCCTGGTGCTGTTCGCCATCCTCTGCGGGGTGGTGTACTTCTATCGCCACGGCTTCAAGCATCGCGGCGGCGAGGCGCCGGCGACGATCGGCGCGCCGGTCGGGGCGATCAGGACGCCGGCGCCGCAGGACGCCACCGACGCCAGTCCGCCCCCGCAGCTGGTGATCGAGAAGAGCGGCCCGGACAATGCGGCCCCGGCCTTCGCCCCGCCGCCCGAGCAGCCGCTGCCGCGCCCCGTGGCCACCGCGGCGCCGCCGCCCGCAGCCGTGGCGACGCCGCCAGTGGTCGCCAAAGCCCCTGCCGCGCAAGCCGCCGCAGCCGCACCGCCGCCCGCGCCGAAGCCGGCTGCGAGGTCCGCACCAGCGCTGACCATCGACAGCATCGTCGCCGGGGCCGCCGCGCCGAAGCCCGCGGCCAAGGCGGCGGCCGTCAAGCCGCCCGCCCCCAAACCTGTCGCCGCGGCGGCGCCGGCCGGCGCCGGCTGGGTGCAGATCGGCGCCTTTTCGTCGGCCGCGCTGGCCGACAAGGGCTGGGGCGACGTCGCCAGGCTGGAGCCCGACGCGATCAAGGGCAAGGGCAAGAAGGTCGAGCCGGTCACCGCCGGCGACAAGAGCTTCTACCGCACCTACATCACCGGCTTCGCCAGCCACGACGCCGCCGAGGCGTTCTGCGGCAAGCTGAAGGCGGCGGGGAAGGCCTGCTTCGTCAAGTGAGCGACGCCTTCCAGCCCGATCTCGACTTCGAGGCCGCGCAGGTCGCGGCCGAGAGCGGCGAGGCGCTGATCGTCGACGTCGAGGCCTACGAAGGGCCGCTCGACCTGCTGCTGGCGCTGGCGCGGCAGCAGAAGGTGGACCTGCTGCAGATTTCGGTCTCGCGACTGGCCGACCAGTACCTGGCCTTCGTCCGCGAGGCGCGGGCGCGGCGCTTCTCGCTGGCGGCCGACTACCTGGTGATGGCGGCCTGGCTCGCCTGGCTGAAGTCGCGGCTGCTGCTGCCCCGGCCCGAGCGCGGCAAGGCAGACGACATGCCGGCGGACGAGGCCGCCCAGCACCTGGCCTTCCGCCTCGCCAAGCTCGACGCCATGCGCAAGGCCGCGACGACGCTGCTGGAGGGGCCGGTGCTGGGCCGCGACATCTTCGGCCGCGGCGATCCGGAGGAGGCGCGGATCGTCTCGTCCACCCGCATCGCCGGCGACCTCTACGAGCTGATGGACGCCTACGTCGGCCAGCGGAAGAAGGACGCGCAGCGCCGCTATGCGCCGCCGCCGCCGCAGGCCTGGCCGCTGGAGGAGGCGCGCGAGCGGCTGCGCTCGCTGCTGCCGGAGCTGCAGCGCTGGACGCCGCTGACCGGGGTCGCGCCGATGGCGCACGGCGAGGGGCCGAGCCGCGCGTCGTTCGTCGCCTCCACCCTGTCGGCCAGCCTGGAGCTGGTGCGCGAGGGTGACCTGGAAGCGCGTCAGCTCGACCACTTCGCCGAGATCTACCTGCGGCGGAGGAAGGCCGCGGCGTGAGCGAGCACGATCCATTCCCGTCCGCGCAAGGGGAAGGGGAGCCGGTGGAGCGCATGATCGAAGCGCTGCTGTTCGCGGCCGCCGAGCCGCTGGGCGTGCGTGACCTGGCGCGGCGGCTGCCGCAGGGCGCAGACGTCGAGGCGGGGCTGGCGGCGCTGGCGGCGCGCTACCAGGGCCGCGGCGTGCAGCTCGCCGAGGCGGGCGGGCGCTGGCGCTTCCAGACCGCCGGCGACCTCGCCTTCCTGATGACCGAGGAGCGCGAGGAGCCGCGCCGGCTCTCGCGGGCGGCGCAGGAGACGCTGGCGATCATCGCCTACCACCAGCCGGTCACACGGGCCGAGATCGAAGCCATCCGCGGCGTGCAGGCCAGCCGCGGCACCCTCGACGTGCTGCTGGAGATCGGCTTCGTCAGGCCACGCGGGCGAAGGCGCACGCCAGGCCGGCCGGTCACCTACGCCACCACCGACGCCTTCCTCGAGCACTTCGGCCTCGCCGGCCTCGCCGACCTGCCGGGCGCGGCGGAGATGAAGGCCGCCGGCCTCCTCGACCTCGACCTGCCGGCCGGCTTCGCCGTGCCGGACCCGTCCGCCGCGTCCGCCGACGACGAGGAGCCGTTCGAGGATGAGGCGGCGGGCCAGTTCCACACCGACTTTCTCGGCGAGGAGGGGGCATAAGGCCGCGCCGGCGCACGTCTGCTTGGCGTCGCGGCGGCGCAACGCCTATATAGCCCCCCGACGGATGACGGACGGTCCGGCGTTGAAGCCGCCAGCCGTCCGCAGTTTGGAGACGCAACGACGATGGGCACTTTCGGTCCCATTCACTGGATCATCCTCGGCGCCATCGCGCTGCTGCTGTTCGGCGGTCGCGGCAAGCTCTCCAGCATCATGGGCGATGCGGCCAAGGGCGTGCGCGCCTTCCGCGAGGGCCTCAAGGGCGAGGAAGAGAAGCCGCAGGCGACGCCCGCGCAGCCGTTGCCGTCGCCCGCGCCCGAGAAGGACCCGATCGTCCGCTAGCCATTTTCGCCGCGGCCTCGTGGGGGGCGACCGGCGCCTCGACAGGGCTTAACTCCGAGCGATGTTCCCCGAAGGCCGGCTCTTCGAATTCGTAATCCTCGGCGCCGTGGCGCTGATCGTCGTCGGGCCCAAGGACCTGCCGGTGCTGATGCGCAAGGTCGGCCAGTTCATGGCCCGCGTGCGCGGCATGGCGGCCGAGTTCCGCGCCTCGTTCGACGAGCTGGCGCGGCAGTCGGAGCTCGACGAGCTGCGGCGCGAGGTGCAGTCGCTGCGCGAGACGCGGCCGCTCGACTACGCCGCCCGCCACCTGGGCGCGGCCGACATGATCACCGACATCAAGACCGATTTGACCGAGACCAGCGCCGAGCTCGCCGAGCACACCGGCTCCGTCGCCGAGACGCCGCCCGCCCCGCTGCCCGAACCCGAGCCGCCGGCGGCAGCGGATGAGGCGGCCCCCGACGCCGGACCCAAGGCCGCCGCCTCTTGAGCGCCGTCGACGACGAGAGCGAGATCGAGGCGTCGCGCGCGCCGCTGATGGAGCACCTGGTCGAGCTGCGCCGGCGGCTGATCATCAGCGCCGCGGCGCTGGCGGTCGGCTTCGTCGTCTGCTTCATCTTCGCCACGCCGTTGGTGAAGTTCCTCACCCACCCGTTCGTCATCGCCCAGACCCTGTCCGACGCGCGCAAGGCCGGCGGCGGCAAGATGGGCAGCCTCGACATGCTGATGGCGCTGCTTGGCCAGCACGCGGCCGGCAGCCCGAAGTTCATCTCCACCGGACCGCTGGAGGTGTTCTTCGCCAAGGTGAAGCTGGCCGGCTTCGGCGCCATCGTGGTCGC
>DASXEN010000033.1:0-22453 GCA_036490095.1 Caulobacteraceae bacterium | reverse complement strand
GGAACCTACGCGGCGCCGGGAGCGCAATAACTAGCTCGACTTCATTCCCGTCACCCCGGGCGGAGCGTAGCGGAGACCCGGGGCCCGACCTGCCGCGAGCAAACTGGAAGTCGTCTAGGCACCGGCGCGTCCGGCCCTGGCTCTTCGCGGCTTCACCGCCCCGGCCGGGGTGACGTGAAGCAGCTGGATCTACGGTAATCCTGCCCCCGGCACATCCACCCGCACCGCTTCGATCCGGCCCAGGCGACGGGTCGCACAGTCCTCGGGGTCCGAGCCGGCCGCGGTGAGAACGTAGAGGGTCTTGCGATCCTCACCGCCCAGCATGCAGGCGAACACGCCCTGGTCGGCGGTGATCCGCTCCAGCGCCTCGCCGCCCTCCTTGAGCCGGATGACGTCATTGGTGGTCGGCGAGGCGGCCCAGATCGCGCCCTCGGCGTCGAGGCAGGCGCCGTCGGGCACGGCGCGCTCCGGCAGCGGCGCCCAGACGCGGCGGTTGGAGAGGGTCCCGTCGGCGGCGATGTCGTAGGCGGTCATCCGCGACGCGAAGGTCTCGCCGACGATCAGCGTCTTGCGGTCCGGGGTGATCATCGCCCCGTTGGGGAAGACCAGCTCGTCGGCGGCGACGCTCACCGTCCCGTCCGGGTCGACGCGGGCCATCTTCGCCGGCTGCATCGGGCCGGCCGGATAGCCGGCGCCGAAGTTGCCCACGTAGGCGCGGCCGGCGTCGTCGACCACCATGTCGTTGCAGTTGCCGGTGGCCACCGAGCCCAGGTCGCCGTGCAGCGCCGCCTTGCCGTCCGGCTCGATGCGCAGCAGCCGCCGGTCGTTCATCGACACCACCAGCATCCGCCCGTCCGGCAGCCAGCCGAGGCCGGAGACCGGGCCTTCGGCGGCGAACACGGTCTCGCGCGCCCCGTTCGGGCTCATGGCCACCACCTCGTGGGCGTGCATGTCGGAGAACCACAGCCGCCCGTCCCGCCAGCGCGGCCCCTCGGGGAAGGCGAGCCCGTCCAGCAGGGTCGTCAGCGCGCGGCTCATCGAGGCCTCCTCCGATGGTTCGAGCCCACTTAAGGCCATGGCCCGCGCGGCTCGGCAAGTTGACGTGGCGGCGCCATAGGCCGGCCCGGATTTCCCCGCTATCGTCGGCCGGAGGGGACCCCAGCGGACCAAGTCGGAGACCATCCATGGACGGTGAAACCGGGACGCTTCAAGGCGTCGACCAGGCGGCGCTGGCGCAGATCGCGCCCGGCCTGCAGAACGTGATCGACGCCGGCGACCTCTCCGGCTTCGTCACCCTGATCTGGCGCGGCGGCGAGGAGATCCAGTTCAACGCGCTCGGCAAGCGCAACCTCGCCACCGGCGAGCCGATGACCCGCGACACCCTCTTCCGCATCGCCTCAATGACCAAGCCGGTCACCTCGGTCGCGGCGCTGATGCTGATGGAGGAAGGCAAGCTGAAGCTCTCGGATCCCATCACCAGATGGGCGCCCGAGTTCGCCGGCATGCAGGTGCTGAAGAGCGCCACCGGCCCGGTCGAGGACACCTATCCGGCCCCGCGCGACATCACCGTCGAAGACCTGATGACCCACCGCGCCGGCCTCGCCTACGGCTTCACTTCGATCGGCCCGATCGCCCACGCCCACCAGAAGGCGCTGGGCGACGTGCTGAGCCAGGACATGGGGCCGGACGCCTGGATGAAGGCGTTGGGCGGCCTGCCGCTCAGCTATCCGCCGGGTGAGCGCTTCCACTACAGCCACGCCACCGACGTCCTCGGCTTCATCGTCGGCCGCATCGAGGGCAAGGATTTCCGCGACGTGCTGATGGAGCGGATCTTCGGCCCGCTCGGCATGCCCGACACCGACTTCTACTTCCCGCCGGAGAAGCAGCACCGCGCCGCGCGGCTCTACCGCCTGAAGGACGACCTCAGCGGCCTTGAGGACACCAACATGCCGGTGCGCGACACGCCGCCGGCCTTCTGCGGCGGCGGCGGCGGGCTGATTTCGTCGCTCGACGACTACCTGAAGTTCGCCCGCATGCTGCTGGGCGACGGCGAGGTCGACGGGGTGCGGCTGCTGAAGCCGGAAACCGTGCGGCTGATGCGCACCAACCGCCTCACCGACGCCCAGCGCGAGATCCCCTTCATGGGCATCCCCTTCTGGGCCGGCCAGGGCTTCGGCCTCGGGCTGTCGATGATCACCGATCCGGAGAAGCAGGCCTGGATGGGGGCCGGCAACGAGGGCGCGTTCGGCTGGCCGGGCGCGTTCGGCACCTGGTGGCAGGCGGACCCGAAGACCGGGATGATCCTGATCTACCTGATCCAGAACTCGATGCCCCTCGGCCCCGAAGCCGCGGCCCAGCTCGCCACCGGCCAGCGCATGGGCGCCCGCGTGGCCCTGCCGGTATTCCAGAAGCTGGCCTACGCGGCGATCGGGGGGTGACCGGCGGGCGGAGGCCTTTTGAACCACGAAAAACACGAAAAGCACGGACGGCGGACGCCCTCCCTGCACCCATCAGTGTCATCCCGGAGAGCCGCGAAGCGGACTCGTCCGGGATCTGCTTTGCACAGCAGCACCAAGGAGATCCCGGCCCTCCGCTACGCTCCGGCCGGGACGACACTGAGAGGTGGTGCGAGCGCTGACGCCGTTGGTGCTTTTCGTGTTTTTCGTGGTTCCAAAGACCTAAGGGCCGCTCGCATGGATTTCGTGGAGTCTTAGATGGACGCGGCCGCCGCCAAGGCCTTCATCGACGGCATCTGGGACGACGAGGTCATCCCTGAGCTGACGAAATACATCCGTATACCGAATAAGTCGCCGTCGTTCGATCCGGACTGGGCCGCGCACGGCTACATGGACGCGGCGGTGGCGCAGTTCGCGGCGTGGGCGGAGGGCAAGATCGCGGGCATCGATGGGGCCACGCTGGAGGTGGTGCGTCTGGAGGGCCGCACGCCGGTGATCTTCATCGAGGTTCCGGGGACCGGCGACGACACCGTGCTGCTCTACGGCCACCTCGACAAGCAGCCGGAGATGGCCGGCTGGGCCGAGGGCCACGGCCCCTGGGAGCCGGTGCTGAAGGACGGCAAGCTCTACGGCCGCGGCGGCGCGGACGACGGCTATGCGATGTTCGGCGCGCTCTCGGCGATCCTGGCGCTGCAGGCGCAGGGGCTGGCGCACGCCCGCTGCACGGTGCTGATCGAGGCCTGCGAGGAGAGCGGCAGCTACGACCTGCCGGCCTACGTCGACCACCTGGCCGACCGGCTGGGCTCGCCGTCGCTGGTGATCTGCCTCGACAGCGGCTGCGCCAACTACGAGCAGCTGTGGCTGACCACCTCCTTGCGCGGCCTGACCGGCGGGGCGCTGAAGGTGACGGTGTTGGAGGAGGGCGTGCACTCCGGCTCGGCCTCGGGCGTGGTGCCGTCCAGCTTCCGCATCCTGCGCCAGCTGGTCTCGCGGCTGGAGGACGAGGCGACCGGCGAGATCAGGCTCGCCGAGCTGTTCGCCCGGATCCCGCCGAACAGGATCGCCGAGGCCAAGGGCGCGGCGGCCGAGATAAATCCCGGTCAGCCGGGGGTGTTTCCGTTCGTCCCGGGCGCGCGCCCGGTGTCGGACGATCCGGTGGAGCTGGTGCTGAACCGCACCTGGCGCCCGGCCCTCTCCGTCACCGGCCTCGACGGCGCGCCGGCGATCCAGAACGCCGGCAACGTGCTGCGCCCCTACACGGCGGCCAAGCTCTCGGTGCGGCTGCCGCCGACCGTCGATCCCGACAAGGCCGGCGCGGCGCTGACCCGGCTGCTGACAAGCGATCCGCCGTACGGGGCGCAGGTGAGCTTCGAGACGGAGCACGCCGCGTCGGGCTGGAACGCGCCGGCGCTGGCGCCCTGGCTGCAGGCCTCGATCGACCGCGCCTCGCAGGCCGCCTTCAGCCGGCCAGCGGCGATGCTGGGCGAAGGCGGCACCATCCCCTTCATGGCGATGCTGGGGGAGAAGTTCCCCGAGGCCCAGTTCGTCATCACCGGCGTGCTGGGCCCCGGCTCCAACGCCCACGGCCCCAACGAATTCCTCCACATCGGCATGGGCAAGGCGATCACCCTGGCGATGGCCCAGGTGCTGGCGGACCACTACGGGCGGGGATAGCGCCGACGGCACGGCCGCCCCGCGTCCTTCGAGACGCCCGCTGTCGCGGGCTCCTCAGGATGACGAAGAAGGGTGGGCCGCAACAAAAGTTCGTCATGGTGAGGAGCGCTCGCCAGAGCGCGTCTCGAACCACGCACGGCGCCCGCTCACGTCACGGAAAATGCGGCAGTCCGAACGGCAGCGACGGCAATCGCGGCTGCGGCGACGATTGCGGCGCGGCGTCGGCGGTTTGGCCGGCGGCCAGGCGGCAGTCCTTGGCCAGGGCCTCGTTGTCGTAGCCGAGGCAGCGCTGCAGCGAGGCCTGCACGTCGTCGTCGTGGCCGGCCTGGCGGGCGATGGCGATCCTCAGCGAGATGAACGGCTTCTCGTCGCCGCCGAAGCGGTTGACGCCGGCCTCCAGCGCCGACATCGCCCGCTCGTTCTGCTGCGCCCGGTAGAGCATCCGCACATAGTCGATGAAGCCGCCGACGGTCTGGTCGGGGCTGGCGTTGGCCTGGTGGAACAGCTTCTCGGCGCCGGGTCGGTCGCCCATGTCGTCGGCGAGGCGGGCGGCTTCGTTGAGCACCAGCGGCGCGCCGGCGAACTTGGTCGACATGGCCCGCTGGATCGCCGCCCGCGCCTCCGGATAGTGGCCCTCGGCGCGGGCCTTCTGCGCCTCGGAGACGGCGCCGACCGCCGCCTTGGCCTCGGCGAACTCGGCCGTGGCGCGCACGCCGGCCAGCCAGCCGTGCTGCTCGTCGCGCAACGGCGCGCCGTCCGGATAGGCGTCGGCGGAATACTGGGCCATGCCGCGCTTGCGCTCCTCCGGCGGGCGGTGCTGCGGCGGCGGCTCACGGGCCGAGCCGGCGGCCGCCATGCCCAGCGCCAGCCGCGTGCCGCCGGCCAGCAGGCTGGTGCGCATGTTGGCCGCGCCGCCGGTGAGGAAGCTGGCGGCGCTGCCGTCGCTGATGGCGTGGCCGAGTTGCGACTTCAGTTGCGACCCCAGCGTGTCGATCACCGCCTGGTGCTTCTGCTGGTCGGCCTGGATGGTGTCGAACACGCGCGCCGAGGCCGAGTCGGCCGAGTAGGCGGCGGCCTGCGAGAGGTCGTAGCCGATGCAGTCGGCCTCGTCCTCCTGGGCGCGGGTGTGGTCGGGCTCGACCATCACGTTGGAGAGGAAGTGGATCAGGTCGTTGGTGGCCCCGGCCTCGGTGGCGGCGTTGAGCACCGTCGAGCTGGTCCCGACCGCGTGCACGGCGGCGCTGACCAGGTAGAGCTGGCCGAGCGCGCTGGCGAGCTTCGGCTTCGGCCGCGGGGCCACCCGCTCGGCGAAGTGGCCGAGCCGCACGTGGCCGAGCTCGTGCGCCAGCACGAAGGCCACCTCGTCGTCGGACTGGGCCTGGTCCAGCAGGCCGAAGGCCACCACGATCGACCCGTCGGGCAGCGAGTAGGCGTTGTAGTAGTCGACGCCGAGGATGTGCACCTGCAGCGGCCTGCCCTTCGCATACGGCCACTGCCCGTCGAGCCGCGCCAGCAGCGCAGCGACCCTGGCCTCGGTCTGCGGCATCCGCAGGCGCGCGGTCTGGTAGCGGCCAAGGCTGATCGAGTCGGTGGCCAGGCCCATCGAGCCCGCGTCGCCGGAGGCCATGGTGAACGGCCGCCCGGCCACCTGCCTGACGAACGGCCCCTTCTTGCCGCTGACCGAGTAGCCGCCGGGCCCGCCGGCGGCGCGGACGGCGGCCGGCGCCGCGGCGGCGGCGGCCGCGGCGAGCGCGCCGAGGCCGAGCTGGCGGCGCGTGGAGGCGGGCGCCGCCATCAGTGCGCCCGCTGGCAGTCCGCCGCCCCGCCCAGGCCCATGTTGGTGGCCGCGTAGGCGCTGCCGGACGTGCGGGCGGCGCTCTGCACCGGCTTGCAGGTGGCGTTGAGTCCCTGCGTCTGCACGTCGAGCCCGCGCAGGTAGACGGTCTTGCCGGCGTGGCCGACGCCGATGCTGCCGCCGAGCCCGAGCGCCAGGATCGGGGCCGGGGTCTTGATGTCGGCGGCGTTGAGCGTGCCGCTGGGCTGGCCCTTGGCGTCGAAGGTGTGGACCTGCGGGCGCAGGATCTTGGTCACCGTGCCGAGGCCGCCGGCCATCGCCGTGGCGGGCAACATCAGCAGCAGGATCAATGCGAGCTTAGCTTTGAGCATGGACAGGCGCCTCCTCCGGGCGGCTGGTAGCCGCGTCCGCCGCGGATGCGGCGTCGGGCTTGGTTGGAGCAGGCGCCGGCCGGGCGCCGCGATGGGCGATCAGCCGGTCCTCCTCGAATTTCAGGTGATGGCGGCAGAGCCGGATCGCCGCCATGGTCCGCTTCACCCACTTCAGGTGCTCGATCGAGCCCAGGATGTCGGCCGGCAGCGTCTCGCGGGTGGCGTAGAACAGGAACCCCAGCACGCAGGCGCTGATGCCGATCCAGTTGATCGGCGCGCGGTGGGCGTAGGAGACGCCCAGCCAGGTGGCGATGAAGACGGCGGCGATCGAGACGCCGAAGATGCCGAAGTAGAGCGGCGCGTAGACCACCGCGCGCAGCTTCTCCTCGGCGCGGCGGGCCTTGGCGTGGTCCAAGAGGCTGTTGCGCGCCATCACCCCCATCACCCCGCAGAAGGCCAGGGCGGCGATCAGCAGCGCCTTCAGCAGGTCGGAGTCCAGCATCATGCTGGCGTTGCGGCGGTAGTCGACGCCGTCCTCGACCAGGTTGTCGAGCGCCATGGCGTGGTAATCCACGCCCGGCGCCTCGCCGTGCACCGGCGACTCCACCCAGTCGTTGGAGGTGCGGAACTGGCCGCCCAGCATCACCAGCCGCCCGGCCAGCAGCGTCTGCAGGTCGCTCGACTGCAGACCGAGCCCGGCGACGATGCGGTCGTAGCCCAGTTGCAGCGCATAAGGGCATTCCTGCCGCTCGCCCGAGGCCGGACCGCGCAGCCCGGCCATCTGCTCGCCCAGCCGGCCGACCCAGCCCGTGGCCGCGCCGCGGCAGGGCGCCGGGCGCCCGGTGACCGCCTTGGTCATCGTCAGGTAGTCCGGGTCGGGCCGCGAGCCCCAGACCACGTCCATCGGCGCGTCGAAGGTCTGGCTGAGGTCGGTCGGCTGCACCGGCTTGCCGGCCAGCGCCGCCCGGGCGCGCGCCCTCACCTCGACGAATCCCGGCACGCCGCAGGCGCGGGCGTCGCGCAGGCACCAGGCGGCGAACATCGCCATCGCCGGCGAGATGTCGAAGCCGTGCACACCCAGCGCCTGCGCCCGGGCGGCGTCCATCGGGTAGCGGGTGATGAGCGGGTAGGCCTGGGCGTTGACCAGCGCCGGCGCCAGCACCGCCACTCCGTCCAGCTGCCGCTGTACGTCGGTGACGATGTCGAGCTCGGCCGGCGAGGGCTTGGCGAGGATGATCGGCACCCCGCCCGAGGCCTCGATGCAGGCGATCTTGATGAAGGGATCGGCCTGGCAGCCGGGCTTGGCCTGCCAGGCCGCCGCCTTGGTCGCCCCGGCGATCCCGTTCAGGAAGGTGGAGAAGCCCTCGTTGGGGCCGCCCTGGCCGGTGTAGACGTAGTCGGCGTAGACCGCGGCCGGCGGCGCGCCGCCGACGCTGAGGATGTCGTCGTACATCGACCACTGCTGGTCGTAGGTCGGCGGGAAGCGGTTCCAGCCGTAGCCCTTCATCCCCTCCATCGAGCTCTCGTCGAGGTAGACGATGCTGATGGCGCGCTGGCCCTTGCGGTCGGCGCCGTAGTCGGCGGCGGTGATGCGCTGGTAGACGCCGTCGGCCAGCCGGTCGGAGGCCGATTCGAGGCCGAACAGGTTCAGCTTGGCCACCGCATAGGCCGACGCCGCCAGCAGCAGGCTGATCAGCAGCGCCTTGAGTATCCGCCCCGCGAAAATCACGCTCCAGGTCCCCGTCCTCGCGAGCTTTTCGCCGCGCAACGGGCAAGTCAAGCGCGCAGGGCGCAAGCCGCGCCGGGCGAATGACCAGGGGTGGACGCGCCGCGCCCGCCGACAACCGCAACGACCCACTCCCGGCCCACCCCGCGGCTCAAGCTTGCCAGGGCGGGCGGCGCGTTCAATTGCCTAAATAGGCGCCGGCTGCGGCGCGTCCGGTGACGATCACGAGGCCGGTAACGTCGCCGTGAACCCGGACTCGCGCCGCGCGTTTCGGATGCCATGCCACGCCTCGCGCCCCATCCCGCCATCGTCGTCTCGGGCGCCTTGCTGGCCGCCATGCTGGGCGCCGGCGCGGGGGCCGACTGCCGGCTCGCCCCGCAGGCCGCCGAGGCGGCGACGCCGGGACCGCACATGCAGATGAGCGAAGCCGCGGTGCTGACGCCCAGCCCCCTGCCCGTGCATTGGCCGGCCGCTCCGGCCGGCGGCTCGCACGCGGACTTCTAATCCAGCGACCGCGGCGCCTCGCCGTCAGGCCCCGGGCGGCAAGCGACGAACGCGCGGTCTGCTGTGGCCTTTCAGCCGCTGTTCCCGACACTTTGCGCTATCCGCGATCACTATTCAGTTCGCCGCGCCTGAATTCAGGTTTCGAGCTAGACTAGTGACAGAAATCACACCTCCTAGAAAGAACAACCGCAGCCATGCCATAATATCATTTCGCGGAACGGCGTTTATCCGGCCGCGTTGTATCGCCGTCGTGGGCCCCAGAGCCCGCACAAACACGTAAGGATAACTCTCATGATCCGTCGTATATTCACAGGCATTGCTGCGCTCGGTCTTATGACCGGCGTGGCTTTCGCCCAAGACACCTACACCACTCGCGATGATTCCGGCCGGGTGGTCGTCGTTCACCAACATGATCCCGGCAGGCATGCCATCCGCGGCGGCGTGGCCGGCGCGGGCGCGGGCGCCCTGATCGGCTGCCTGGTGACCATCCCGATCGGCTGCGCCCCGGGCGCCGCGATCGGCGCGGCCGTGGGCGGCGGCACCGGCGCCATCGCCGGCGCGGCCTCGACCCCGCCGCCGCGGGCCTACTATCCGCCGCCGCGCGACGACTACCCGCCGCCCCCGGCCGACTAAGGCCCGGCGGGGCGTCGGCCCCTAGTTGGGCGGCGCCTTGAACGGCCAGCATTGGTTGGGGTCCCGGGCGGCATCGCCCGGGACCCCTTCCGCGTCAGCGTGGGTGGCTCTACCGCGTCGCCTCCGCGAACGCCTTCTGGAACGCCAGCAGGTCGCCCGCGTCGACGTCCGACACCGCCCAGTAGGTCAGCCCCGCGTGGCCCCAGCGGACCAGGCTGTAGCCGGCCCGGTGCTCCAGCGTCGCGCCAGCGGGGGCGTCGGCGGGCCAGACGAACAGGTTGATGACGTGGGCGTGGCGGCGGAACACCAGGGCCGCGGCCCGGCGGCCGTCGACGCGGTCGAGGCGGCCACCGACCAGGGGGAAGCCCTGCGGCGCCAGGTCGACCACCGGCGGGGCGAAGTCGATCTTGCCGTTGAACCAGGGCTTGACCGTATGGCGGTCGGAGGTGGCGACGTCGACCAGGTGCTGGGCCTCCAGCGAGCGGGCCTGGGCGTCGACCAGCTGGCTCTCCAGGCTGGCGCCGGTGGGAATGAAGGCGAGCAGCGCCAGGCTGGCGGCGAGCGCGCCCGTCGCCCCGCCCATCACCCAGGTCCCGGCCCCGACGCGGCGGCGCGGAGCCGGCGGCGCGGTCTCGGCGGCGATGGCCGCATCCAGGCTGGCGCGCAGGCTGGCCGACGCGGGGTAGCCCGCGAACGTGGCGGCCAGGCGCGCCTTCACCTCGCGGATCGCGGCCAACTCGGCGGCGCAGCCCGCGCAGCCGGCCACGTGCGCCTCCAGCGCCAGCGCGTTGCCGGCGTCGAGCTCGCCGTCGGCGAGGGCGTGGAGCAGCAGCTCCTGGTCGGGGCAGGCGCTCATGGCTTTGCTCCCACAGCTTGGGCCTCCAGCACGCCCATCCGCTCGGCCAGCATGCGGCGGGCGCGGGCGAGGCGCGACATCACCGTGCCGATCGGCGCGCCGGTGACGTCGGCCACCTCGCGGTAGCTCAGCTCCTCCAGGTCGCGCAGCACCAGCGCCTCGCGGAACGGCTCGGGGATGGCCTCGATGGCGGCGCGCAGGGCGGCGACGTCGCCCTGCCGGATCAGCCCGGCCTCGGCGGAGACGTGGCCGTCGTCCGGCGCCTCGGCCAGGGCGACCTCGGCGGCCGGACCGGTGACGATGTGGTCGTCCCCGCGCCGGCGCCAGTCGAAGTAGGCGTTGCGGACGATCGCCAGCAGCCACGGCTTGGGCAGCCCCTGCAGCGCGCCGAGATTGCGGAACGCCTTCAGCAGCGCCTCCTGGGCGATGTCCTCGGCGACGGCGGCGTCGCGGGCGAGGTAGCGCGCCAGCGAATAGGCCGCGTCAATGTGCGGCCCGATCAGCGCGCCGAACCGCGCCGCGTCCGCGGCGCCGGCGGCCGGCGCGGCGGCGGTGGCGCGAACCGGGCCGGCCGAGCGCAAGGGCGCGCGCGCCGGCCCGCGTCGGAACGGGAGCAGGCGGCCGCTCACGCGAGGTCCTGGCGGCGGCTGCGCATCGGCGGGACGGCTATCTGACCACGACCTTGCCCACCATCTTCGGGTGCAGCGAGCAGAAGTAGCTGTAAACGCCCGGCTTGGCGAAGGTCACGCTATAGCTGTCGGCGGTGTCGAGCGCCTTGGAGTGGAACGAGCCGTCGACGGCGCGGACCGTGTGGGGGATGTCGTCGTCGTTGGTCCAGGTGACCGTGGTCCCGGCCGCCACGGTGAGCGTCATCGGCCCGAAGCTGAAGTTGTCGATGGCGACATGGGCCGGCGCGGGCGCCGCGGCGGCGAGGCTGAGGGCGACGGCGCAGACCGCGGCGATGGCGGCGGCGGATTTCAGGCTGAGCATTGCGGGGTCTCCGTAGTTGCTCCCCTCCCGCTTGCGGGGAGGGGCCGGGGGTGAGGGCCTGCTGCAGGCAAGGCTGCGGCGGCCGATGATGACGGGGCGGCGCCGGACGCGGAGGCCGGGCCGGAGAGAGCCCCCCGACCCCTCCCCTCAGCACCGTCACGCCAGCGTCTGGTCGGCGATCGCCAGGGGGCGGGCTTGGGCGATCAGGCTGACCTCGCGCACGCCCAGCACCCGCCGCAGCCGCTCGGCCGCGACTGGCATCGGCCCCGGCGAGGCCCCCGGCGTTCCCGGCGCGGCCTGCGGGAAGGCGGTGGAGCGGGCGGTGTAGAACCGCACCTGCCCCTCCACCTTCTGCTGCACCTGGTGGATGTGGCCGTTGAGCACCGTCACCGAGCCGAAGCGGCGCAGCAGGGCCAGCGCCCCGGCCGCGTCGTCGGTGCCCCAGCCCCAGTCGGGGTAGAGCGCCCAGAGCGGCATGTGGGCGAAGACCACGATCGGCGTCGAGGCGCCGTGGCGGGCGAGGTCGTCCTTCAGCCAGGCGAGCTGCCCGGCCCCGAGGCTGCCCATGCCGCCGGCCTTCAGGTTCACCACGTTGACCAGGGCGACGAAGTGGACGCCCGAATGGTCGAAGGAGAACCAGCCCGCGCCCGTCGCGCCCTTGCCGTAGCGGGCCAGGAAGGCCTGGCCGCCGCCCTCGTCCAGCACGTCGTGCTCGCCGGGCACGTGGAACACCGGCAGGTTGGCCGCCTTGACGATCTGGTCGGCGTCGTCGAATTCGGCGTCCCTGGAGAGCTGGCTGACGTCGCCGGTGTGGAGGATGAAGGCGGGCCTATTCGGCAGCGCCGCGATCCTGGCGACCGCCTCTCGGTAGGTGGCGCGGGCGTCCGGCTGGAACGGCTTGGAAAAGCCGATGTGGCTGTCGCTGATCTGCACGAAGCTGAAGGGCGCGGCCCTGCCCGCCGCCGCCGCCGAGGCCTCCAGCCCCGCGGCCAGCGGCACGCCGCCGGCCAGGGTCCAGACCAGTCCGGTCCCGGCCCAGCTCATGCACTTCAGGAAGCCGCGCCGGCTCTCGCCGGGCTCGTCGGTATCGCGCATCGGTGGTCTCCGCTTGGCTCGCATGGGTCAGGGGGCAGGACGGAGCGGCCGCGGCTTTTATTCCCGAGCGCGTGAAGAGGTCGCCGGCCGCTGGACAACCTGGAGGGCCTCGTCCAAGAGCCGGCCCGATGGCCAGCATCATCATTGCCGACATGACCGGCCGCTACGACGGGCGCGACCTGGAGCGGCGGCCGCTGGGGGCCACCGAGGCCAACGTCATCCTCTGCGCCCGCGAGCTGGCCCGGCGCGGCCATGCGGTGAGCGTGCACACCAACGGCGACGAGGACTTCCTGCACAAGGGCGTGCGCTGGCGCCCGCTCAGCGCCGCCCCGGCGCCGACCTGCGATGTCTACGTGGCCGTGCAGCAGACCTCGCTGCTCGACTTCGTGCCGCGGCCGAAGCGGCGGGCGATCTGGGTGCTGTGGGGCGCCAACCAGTTGCGGCACTACAAGAAGGCGCCGCGCATGTGGCGCTACCGGCCGACGCCGGTGCTGATGAGCCAGGCGCAGGTGCGCGACTACTGGCCGGTGCTGCCGAAGCGGCGCGAGATCAGCGTCATCCACCTGCCGATGCCGGCCGACGTGCGCGGCTTCAAGCCGCTGGTCGAGCCGCCGCCGCGCCGCGCCATCTTCGCCTCCAATCCGCAGCGCAACCTGCGCGCTCTGGTGGAGCTCTGGGCCGAGCGCATCCTGCCGCACGTCGCCGACGCGGTGCTGGACGTCTACGGCGTCCATCCGCTCGCGGAAGGAGAGGACGCCTGGACGGAATGGGCCGGCTCGGTGCTGCCGCCGGACATGCCGGACGCCGTCAAGGCGTCGGTGCGGGTGCATCCGAGCGCGCCCCGGCCGAAGCTGCTGGAGGCGATGCGGGCGGCGCGGGTGATGCTCTACCTCGGCCACAAGTGCGAGGCCTTCTGCATGTCGCTGGCCGAGGCGCAGGCGCTGGGCGTGCCGGCGGTGATCGCGCCGGTGGCGGCGCTGCCGGAGCGGGTGATCGACGGGGTGACCGGCTTCCATCAGGCCGATCCGGCCGCCTTCGCCCAGGCCGCCGTGCGGCTCCTCACCGACGACGCCCTCTGGCGGCGCCAGCACGAGGCGGCGCTGAAGCTGCAGCAGGGGATCACCGTCGAGGAGTACGCCCGCCGCTTCGAGGCGGCGATCCTGGGCGGCGAGCCGGACCGCAGCGAAGCCGGCGCGGATGCCGCGGCGGCCTGAGCTCGCCCTCAAGGCCTGGCGCAAGGCCGAACGCGAGCGGCTGATCGCGGTGCGGCTGGCGATGACCTCCGAGGCGCGCACCGCCGCCGGCGCCGCCATCGGCGCGGCGCTGGAGGCGCGGCTGCCGCCGGGCTCGATCGCCCTGGTGGGGGCCTACTGGCCGATCCGCGGCGAGTACAATCCGCTCGGCTACCTGCGCAAGGTCGTCGACGCCGGCGCCGCGGCCGCCCTGCCCGCGGTGATCGCGCCCGGCGCGCCGCTGGAGTACCGGCCCTGGACCACCAAGGCGCGGATGGAGGCCGGCCGCTGGGACACGCTGCATCCCCAGGACGGCCCGGCGGTGACGCCCGCCGCGGTGCTGGTCCCGCTGGTGGGGTTCGATCCGGCCGGCCACCGGCTCGGCTACGGCGGCGGCTTCTACGACCGCACGCTGGCGGCGCTAAGCCCCCGCCCGCTCGCCATCGGCGTCGGCTTCGAGGCCGGGCGGCTCGCCAGCATCGAACCCGCGGACCACGACCAGCCGATGGACGTGATCGTCACCGAGGCCGGCGTGGTGTTCGAAACGGCAAGATAATCAACAAATCTGTTGACTCTCAATCGATCGATTGATCTTCTGAGCGCATGCCGCTCGCCGCTCTGCGCCAGGACGAAGCCGATCCCCTCGACGCGGTGTTCTTCGCGCTCAGCGACCCGGTGCGCCGGGCGATCCTCGACCGGCTGGACGCCGGCCCGCTGCTGGTCTCCGAGATCGCCGGGCCGTTCGAGATCTCGCTGCAGGCGGTGTCTCGCCACATCCAGGTGCTGGTGCGCGCCGGGCTGGTGACGCAGGCGCGCAGCGGCCGGATCAGCCGCTGCAGCCTCGACGCCGAGCCGCTGGCCGAAGCCGCCGCCTGGCTCAACCGCTACGCCAAATACTGGCAGGCCCAGTTCGAGACCCTGGCCCAGCACCTCATCCGCATCGAGAAGGAAAAGCCATGACCTACGCCGACAGCATGTCCGCCCTGAAGGCGAAGCGGGCGCAGTTGCTCACCCTGCACGACGAGATCAGGACGCTGCAGCAGCATGTAGAGCCGCAGCCGGTCGAGGACTATGTGTTCGAGGGCTGGAACGGGCCGGTCAGGCTCTCGGAGCTGTTCGGCGACAAGCGCGACCTCTTCGTGATCCACAACATGGGCACCTCCTGCCGCTACTGCACCATGTGGGCGGACGGCTTCAACGGCGTCTACGACCACCTCGCCGACCGCGCCGCCTTCGTGCTTTCGACGCCGAACACACCGGAGGTGCAGAAGCAGTTCGCCCGCGCCCGCGGCTGGCGCTTCCCGATGGTGAGCCAGGCGGGCAACAGCTTCGCCAGGGACATGGGCTATCGCCTGGAGCACGGCGACGAGGTCGGCGAGGACGCCAGCCGCTGGGTTCCCGGCGTCTCGGCGTTCCAGAAGCGGGACGGCGGCGTGGTCCGCGTCTCCGACACCGACCTGGGGCCGAGCGACGACTTCTGCTCGGTCTGGCACTTCCTCGACATGCTCCCCGAAGGCCCCGCCGGCTGGGCGCCGAAGTTCCGCTACGGCTGAAGTCCCCTTCTCCCCTCCCGCAACGGGAGAAGGATAGCTAAAGCGCCGTCCCCGTCTCCATGAGGCTCTTGAGGCTGGAGAGGATCATCGGCCAGCCGCCCGAGACGGCGCCGATCAGCTTCGACTCCGCCAGGCCGATGGAGTGGGTGACCGTCAGCTTGGTCAGGCCGTTCACGCCGGGCTCGAGCAGGAAGCTGGCGACGGATTCGCCCTCGGCCTTCATCGCCGCGTCGTTGAGATGCAGCCAGGTGACCTCAAGGCGCCGCGGCGGATCGCAGGCCAGCACCTTGCCGGCGTCCCAGACGCGGCCGTCGGGGCCGGCGATGCCGTAGTCGGCGCCGACCCGCCAGGCGCTTTGCTGGTGGTAGCCGCCCCAGAACAGCTTGTTCTGCTCCGGGTCGGTGAGGGCGTCCCAGATCTTCTGCGGCGTCGCACGGATGTAGGTGACGTAGACGAAACGGCTCTCAGCCATCGGACGGCTCTCCTTCGAGGCGGTGTTTGAGGTCGGACAGCGCGGCCAGGCGCCCGCGCTCGTATTGGCCGATCCAGCGCTCGGCGATCTCCTGGATGGGGACGGGATTGAGGTAGTGCAGCTTCTCGCGGCCGCGGCGCTCGGTGGCGACCAGGCTCGCGCTCTCCAGCACCGCCAGGTGCTTGGTCACCGCCTGCCGCGTCATGCCCCTGCCCTCGCAAAGCTCGGCCAGCGTCCGCCCGCCGCGCGCCCGCAGCGTATCCAGCAGCTCCCGCCGCACGGGGTCGGCCAGCGCCTTGAAGACCGCGTCCATGCGCTTGCATATGCAACTAATTAGTTGCCTATGCAAGCGCCTTCTCGTCCGGGCCCGGCACAGGGTCCCCCAAACCGTCGGTCGTCGCCGGGCTTTGTCCCGGCGATCCATGAACACCGACTGCGGGATGGCCGTGCGGCCGCACGGCCACGGCTGGCACGGTGTGCATGGGTGGCCGGCACAAAGGCCGGCCAAGACCGTGTTTGGGGGAAGGTCGACCGTCAGCGCTTGGCTTGGTTCGCGGCCGGCGCGACGTTCGCCGCCTGCACCGGCGCGATGTTCAGCGGCGGCGGGGCCGGGGGCGCCGGCGGCAGGTGCAGCTCGGCGAGCCTGCTCTGGGCGGCGGAGTAGCCCTTGGCGGCGGCCAGCTGGTACCAGTGGGCGGCGGCGGCCGGGTCGTGGGCGACGCCCTCGCCGCGGTCGTAGAGCAGGCCGAGGTGGAACTCGGCGACCCGGTCGCCGGCGGTCGCCGCCCGGGTCAGCCACTCGGCCGCCTTGGCGTAGTCGGGCGCCGCGCCCATGCCGGGGTTCTCGTAGATCAGCCCCAGGTGCACCATGGCCGGCAGGTAGCCCTGGGCCGCGGCCTTGCCGAGCCAGTCGCGCACCTGCCCGTCGTCGCGCGGCGTCCCCTGCCCCGCCTCGTACATGGACGCCAGGTCGTTCTGGGCCGCGGCGTCGCCCTGGGCGGCGGCCTTGCCGAGCCAGACTAGCGCCTGGGCGTAGTCCTGCGCCGCCGCGCCCCGGCCGGTGCGATAGAGCGAGCCCAGCGCATATTCGCCGGGCGCGAAGCCCTTGTCGGCCGCCTTGCGGGTCCAGTCGAGCGACTTGGCGGGGTCCCTGGCGACGGCGCCGAGGCCGCTGTCGTAGACGCGCGCCAGCTGCATCTGCGCGTTCGGCAGCCCCTTCTCGGCGGCCTTGCTGTAGAGGTCGAAGGCCTGCGCCAGGTCGCGGTCGGCGCCCTGGCCGCTCTCGTAGGCGGCGCCCAGCAGCAGCTCGCCAAACGGGTCGCCTTGGTCGGCGGCCTTGCGCGCCCAGAAGGCGGTCTGCGCCGCGTCGCGCGGCACGCCGCGCCCGATCGCATAGCAGCGGGCCAGCTCGGCCTCGGCCGAGGCGACGCCCTGGTCGGCCGCCTTGCGCAGCCAGCCGGCGCCGGTCGCCGCGTCCTGCGCCACGCCGTGGCCATCCAGGTAGAGGGCGCCGAGGTAGAGCTCGCCCGGACCGTCGCCGCCGGCCGCCGCCTTGCGCAGCCAGACCAGCGCCTGGGCGTCGTCGCGCGCCAGGCCGTGGCCGCTGGCGTAGAGCCAGCCGAGCTGGGCGGCGGCGTGCGCGTCGCCGGCCTCGGCCGCCTTGCGCAACCAGCCGGCGCCCTCGGCGGCCTGATCCGGCGTCGGCGCCGCAGCCAGCGCCAGCATCGCGCCCAGCGTCGCCTCGCCCTTCACGTCGCCGGCCGCAGCCGACTTGCGCAGCCAGTCGGCCCCGGCCTTGGCGTCGAAGGGGAGGCCCGCGCCGCGCAGGTAGGCCGCGCCGACGCGGTACTCAGCGCCCGCATCGCCCTTCCGGGCGGCCGTCAGGTCGGCGTCGAGGCTGGCGGACTTGCTGGACGCGGCGGGCGCGCCGGCGGCCCGCACCCGGTAGTCGACGGCCACGTCCTTGCGGGCGAGGTCGCGCAGCGAGGCGCCGGCCGCGTCGGCCTCCGAGGCCGGGAATTCCGGCGCGACCGCCTTGTCCGAGGTCTCGATCACCAGCACGCCGTTCTCGATCCGCGAGCGGCGCTTCAGCGCCTGGCCGGCGATGGTCTGGTCGACGTCGGCGCCGATCAGGGTGAAGTCGCCGTCGGCGGGCAGGGTGATGCGGCGGGTGAAGGTGGCGTAGTAGGGATAGGGCACCAGGTAGGGCGCGTCGATCTGCGGACCCGGCTGGCGCTTGAAGCTGGTCTCGGCGCCCATGGCGGTGCCGGGCACGCGGTAGAGGCGCGTGCCGTCGCTGGCGGTGCTCCACTCCAGCTTGCCGGCGCCGTCGGCGGTGACGCTGGCCGTGCCGTCCGGCCCCTCCTCGGCGATCTTCACCGTGGCGATGTCGAGCCAGGGGTAGGCCTTGCTCCAGGACTCGCGCAGCGCTCGCTCGAAGTCGTCGCGCGGCACGCTGGCGAGGCGGGCCCTGAGGGCCGCCGCGTAGTCGCCGCGGAACTGCTGCTCCAGGTGGGTCGGGGCGGGCGTGTCGGCCCCCTTCGACGCGTCGATGGTCAGGGTCTCGGCGAGGCTTGGCTGGTCGAACGGCGGCGGATCGAGCTTGACCAGTTCGGCGCCCGCCGCGCGCACCGGCAGCGCCCAGCCGAAGCGCGGGATCTGCAGCTGGTCGAGGCTGCGGTCACCCAGCCGGGTGCCGTCGAGCCAGTAGGTCTTGCCGGCGATCTGGGCGCGCACCATCACATGGTCGAACCAGCTGGGCGAGGGCAGGCGCTGGTCCATGCCGTCGCCGGCGGTGGTGCTGATCAGCGCCGGCTCGGCGTCGATGCCCAGGCCCTTCAGCAGCGCCACCAGCAGCGTCGTCTTGCCCTTGCAGTCGCCGAACCGGCGCGCCCAGGTGACGTCGGCGTCGGCCGGCACCAGGCCGCCGTCGTTCATGCCGAGGAAGACGTAGCGGGTCTGGTCCTCGACCAGGCGCAGCGCCGCCAGCGCTCGCGCCTTCGGATCGGGGCTGGCGGCGGCGATTTTGGCGATCTCCGCCTTCAGCGGCGAGCCGGCGCCCAGCGTCTCGGCCTTGGCGTAGAGCGGCGACATCAGCTTCGACAGCGCCGGCCAGTCGGCGAAGTCGCTGAACTCCATCGCCCCCAGCTCCTGGAACCGGGCCGGCGCGCCGACCGGCGGCTTCGGCATCTCCACGTCGTGCAGGTCGGCGACCACCTCCTCGCCCGCCCCGCTCTTCACCACCGTCGGCTGGCCGACCCCGTCGGTGACGCGCCAGCGCACCGGCTCGCCGGCCGGCCACAGGGTGCGCATCACCACATGGCTGGCGACGCCGGGATGGCGCAGCTGGTCGAAGCCGGTGGAATGGCCGCCGAGCGCCGGATCGCGACGCTCGGTGGTGAAGGCGGCATAGACGATGTCGCCCACCTGCAGCCCCTCGGGCTCGATGGTGGCGGTGAGCCGCCCGTCGAGCATGGCCAGCTCCAGGTTGCTCTCGCGGCGCAACACCAGGAACTTCTTGCCGCCGGCCAGCAGGTCGATGGTGGTGTCGCCGCGGATCAGCTTCAGGCTGTGGATCACCAGCGTCTCGGTGTCCGGGTCCCAGACCGCGGCGACGGTGCCGGCGCTGGAAAGCCCCTGCGGCGAGAGGATCTTGGTGGCGGTCTCGACGAAGTAGTCGTCCTCGGCCGGGCTGAGCCGGGTCTGCCGGTCGACCAGCAGCACCTGCACCGGCGCGTTGGCCGGCGCCGGGACAGCCTTGGGGATCGCCTGCGTCTTCACCCAGTCGGCTGGCGGCGCATACACCGGCTGGTCAGCCGCCAGCGCCGGCCCGGCGAAAAGGCCCGCCGCCGCCAGTATCAACCCCACCCGCATCATCTGACTCGCAACGCCCCAACTACGCGGCCACGATACGGCGGCGCAGGGGGCGGCTTCAACTGCGGGTTTGCCGGCCGCCAGCGGTCTACTCCGGCGAAGCTCTTTTTGAACCACGAAAAACACGAAAAGCACGAACCGGTCCCAGCCATTCACGCTCCCTCCAGTGTCATCCCGGAGAGCCCGCCGTGAGGCGGGACTCATCCGGGATCTCCTTCCAACCGCGGCGCTGAGGAGATCCCGGATGACTCCTCCCGGCTCAAGTCCGGGAAGGTCTCCGGGGTGACACTGAATGGGAGTTGGGGCTCGGCGCCCGTTCGTGCTTTTCGTGTTTTTCGTGGTTCAAAATAAGGACCGGATTTCCGCGAGTTGAGCGGGTCGATCGGAGGGCCGGGGTCAGGGCCGGGTCGGCCTCGCTCGGAGAACTCATCGAGCGATCGGATGGCCGCCTCGAGGGCGTCGGCGGCGCGCAGCGCTGCATTGGCGTTTCTGACGGCCAGGAAATCAACCAGCCGCGCCAGATCGAGGTTGGCGGCGGATGCGATCCGGACCTCGCGCTTCAACGGGCGCGATCGAGGCGTTCTGTGAGCCGCGCCCGAAAGTCGGCAAGCGCCGTCTCGGCATCCACATACTCGCCTGTGCGGTCATACTCGGCGAGGCTGGCCTTCGCCTCGGCCCAACGGTCGTCGAGCCCCTGGGCGATCAGGGCGGAGGCGAGCTCCTGCGGCGACTGGCCGGCCGCCTCCGCCGCTTCGTGCAGCCGGGCGCTGAGCGCGGCGTCGAGGGCGATCGTGACTCCGTCGTCAGGCATTGGTCGAGTCTCTGTCGGTCACGCCCGCACGTCAACCGCCGCGGCGACACCGCCGCGGCGACACCGCCGCGGCGACGGCGCGTTTCACCTCGCCGCGTAGAGCCGGACTGGCGTCAATCCCCCGTCATGGATTGACCTCGAGCGCTTCGGCAAGCAGCAAGGAAACCCAGCACGGCGGGCGAGGCGGGCGAATGATCATTGAACCGCGGGTGCGGGGCTTCATCTGCATCACGGCGCATCCAGCGGGGTGCGCGCGGAACGTCCGCGAGCAGGTGGACTATGTGCTGCGGCAGGGTGCGATCGCGGACGCGCCCAAGCGGGTCGCCGTGCTCGGCTGCTCGACCGGCTACGGCCTCGCCAGCCGTATCGTCGCCACCTTCGCCGGCGGCGCGGAGACCATCGGCGTCTCGCTGGAGCGCGAGCCGGGCGAGACGCGGCCGGCCAGCGCCGGCTGGTACAACAACCGCGCCTTCGAGATCGAGGCGCGCAAGGCCGGCCGCTCGCCCGTCACCCTGGAGGGCGACGCCTTCTCCGACGCGATGAAGGCCTCGTTCATCGACGCGGTGCGCGCGCGATTCGGACAGCTCGACCTGCTGGTCTACAGCATGGCCGCCCCGGTCCGCACCGACCCGGACACCGGCGAGACCTACCGCTCGGCGCTGAAGCCGCTGGGCGCGCCGGTCACCGTCAAGACCATGAACACCGACACCGGCGCGGTCTTCGAGACCACCGTCGAGCCGGCGAGCGACGACGAGGCCGCGGCCACCGTCGCGGTGATGGGCGGCGACGACTGGAAGCGCTGGATCGACCAGCTGCGCGCCGCCGGCGTGCTGGCCCCCGGCTTCCGCACGCTGAACTACACCTACATCGGCAGCCAGCAGACCCGGCCGATCTACTGGAACGGCACGCTGGGCCGCGCCAAGGCCGACCTCGACCGCAAGGCCGCGGAGATCCGCGCGCTGCTGGGCGAGGACGCCGCGCGGGTGGTGGCGCTGAAGGCCGTGGTCACCCAGGCGAGCTCGGCCATACCGGTGGTGCCGCTTTACGGCACGGTGCTGTTCAAGGTGATGAAAGAGCTGGGGCTGCACGAAGGCTGCATCGAGCAGATCGACCGCCTGTTCCGCACGCGCCTCGGCCACGGCGCCGCCGTCGACGAGGCGCAGCGCCTCCGCCTCGACGACTGGGAGCTGTCGGCCGACGTCCAGGCCGAAGTGGCCCGCCGCTGGCCCCTGCTCACCACCGAGACCCTTCCCGACCTGGCCGACCTCGCCGAATACCGCCGCGAGTTCCTGCGGCTGTTCGGCTTCGGCGTGGAGGGCGTGGACTACACGGCCGACGTCGACCCGCGCGTCGTGCCGGGCTGAAGCGCCTTTTCCCTCGGCGGAACGACCGACAGACAAACACCGCGGCGACGGAGGGGCGAGCTGAACGCCACCCAGTCCCGCTCATCCCGACGCACGTCGGGACCCAGGCAGACGCGGTTGCAGGGGCGCGAAACCAGCGGGCATGGCGCGCGCCGCAGGCTCTTAGGCTTAACGCGGAGAGCGCAGAGACTGCGCAGAGGCCGCGGAGGGTCTCGCTGTCTCCGCGTGCTCCGCGCCTCCTCCGCGAACTCTGCGTTGAGACTAAAGGCTTGCGGCGTGCTCGAACTCAACAAGCTGTCTCGCGCCCGACATGCGTCGGGATGAGCGGGATTTGAGGTCAGCTATCCAGGAAGCTGCGCAGCTTCCTGGACCGGCTCGGGTGCTTCAGCTTGCGCAGCGCCTTCGCCTCGATCTGGCGGATGCGTTCGCGGGTCACCGAGAACTGCTGGCCGACTTCCTCCAGCGTGTGGTCGGTGTTCATGCCGATGCCGAAGCGCATGCGCAGCACCCGTTCCTCGCGCGGGGTGAGCGACGCCAGCACCCGGGTGGTGGTCTCGCGCAGGTTGGACTGGATCGCCGCGTCGATCGGCAGCACCGCGTTCTTGTCCTCGATGAAGTCGCCCAGGTGCGAGTCTTCCTCGTCGCCGATGGGGGTTTCGAGGCTGATCGGCTCCTTGGCGATCTTCAGCACCTTGCGCACCTTCTCCAGCGGCATGGCCAGCTTTTCGGCCAGCTCTTCCGGGGTCGGCTCGCGGCCGATCTCGTGCAGCATCTGGCGGCTGGTGCGGACGATCTTGTTGATCGTCTCGATCATGTGCACCGGAATGCGGATGGTGCGGGCCTGGTCGGCGATCGAGCGGGTGATCGCCTGGCGGATCCACCAGGTGGCGTAGGTGGAGAACTTGTAGCCGCGGCGGTACTCGAACTTGTCCACCGCCTTCATCAGGCCGATGTTGCCATCCTGGATCAGGTCCAGGAACTGCAGGCCGCGGTTGGTGTACTTCTTGGCGATGGAGATGACGAGGCGCAGGTTGGCCTCGACCATTTC
>DASXEN010000170.1:0-5662 GCA_036490095.1 Caulobacteraceae bacterium | reverse complement strand
AAGGAATAGCACCGTAAGGCCCGCGGCCGGGCCAAGCACGAACGCCCAAGCGATCTCGGCCGGACGTCGCAGTTGCAGCTGGCTCTCGGCGCGCGGAGGGCGGGTAGCGGCGTCAGTCATCGCGCCCTCCCCTCGCGACCGACAAGGCTGGCGACCTTCGCGCCGAGCCCCACCAGCTTCATCAGCACCGGCCGCGGCACGTGCCGCATCTGGTCGTACCAGCCGGCCAGCTGGCCGGTGAGGTCGCGCAGCCGCTCCAGCTTGGCCCGCACCTCGGCGGAGGTCTCGCCGTCGCGCCTGGCCTCGGCCACGCAGTCGTCGAGCAGCGCCAGGGTGGGGTCGATCTCGCGGCGCTTGCGACCCTCGGCGATGGTGACCAGCATGTCCCAGGGGTCCTGCTTGGCCTCGAAATGGTCGCGCCGGTCGCCGGCCACGTGGGTGAGGCGCACCAGCTCCCAGCCGGTCAGTTCCTTCAGGCCGGTGGAGACGTTGGAGCGCGCAAGACCCAGCGTCTCGGCGATCTCGTCGGCCGGCAGCGGCCCGTCGGCCAGGTAGAGCAGCGCGTGCAGCTGCGCGACCGAGCGGCTGACACCCCAGCGCTGGCCCATCTCGCCCCAGTGCAGCACGTACTTGCGCATGGCGGGCGTCAGTTTCATCGGACCTATCCGCTATTTCTGTAATTTCAGAAATACCAGGACGTGTCGATGCCGTCAACGGCCACGCTTCAGACGCGTCACGCCGCCGCGTGGTACTCGAAGTCGATCAGGAAGACGCGCTGGCCAGAGCCGTGCTTGGCGACCTTGAGCAGATCGACCAGGCCGGCGAACCCCTGCCGCCGAGCCATTTCCGGAGTGATGTCCGTCAGCTCGACCTCGCGGATGCGGGTCACCTCGATCTCGCCGCCCGCCAGAAACGGATAGCGCCCGCCGACCTTGGCGCGCAGGCTCTTCCAGATCCGCAAGGTCTGGGTGATCTCGCCGGCGATGATGCCGGGGTGCAGGCGCTTGGTGAACGTCATGGCCTCAAACATACCGCAAGAACGCGCTCGGGCTGCCCCGACGTGACCGTTTCACCGCCTTCCCGCCTCGGCTAAGGATCAGGCAAAAGTGGAGGAAGCGAGGGCGTGGCCGAGGCCGAGAGCCCCCAGGCGGCTTATCAGGCGCTGGCCGAGCGGCTGGACGCGCTGGCGCGCGCCCGCCTGGGCGGCGAGGCGGCGCGCGGGCTGAAGCGCATGACCGCCGGGGCGACGCAGGAGGTGTGGCGCTTCGAGCTGGTGCAGAACGGCGCCGAGACGCCGCTGGTGCTGCGCCGGGCGCCCGGCGGCACGCGCGTCTCCGAGACCGCCATCGGCCTGGAGACGGAGGCGCGGCTGATCGTGGCGGCCGGCGAGAAGGGCGTGCCGGCGCCCCCCGTGCGCTACGTGCTGGCGCCCGAGGACGGCATCGGCCACGGCTTCGTCATGGGTTTCGTCGAGGGCGAGACGCTGGGCGGGCGGATCGTGCGGCAGGAGGCGTTCGCCGAGGCCCGCACCTTCCTGGCGCGCCAGTGCGGCGAGATCATCGCCCGGGTGCACACGATCGATCCGTCGCCGTTCCCGCGGCTGCGCCGGCAGACGCCGCGCGAGCTGATCCAGCAGTACCACGCCACCTACAAGGCCAGCGGCTGGCCGCGGCCGGTGATCGACCTGGCCTTCCGCTGGCTGTTCGAGCGCTGCCCGCCGGACCCGGTGGAGATGAAGCTGGTTCACGGCGACTTTCGGAACGGCAACCTGATGATCGGCCCCGACGGCGTGCGCGCCGTGCTGGACTGGGAGATCGCCCACGTCGGCGACCCGATGGAGGACCTGGGCTGGATGTGCACCGCCTCCTGGCGGTTCGGGCAGATGGACAAGCCGGTGGGCGGGTTCGGCGAGCGCGAGGACCTCTGGGCCGGCTACGAGACCGCCGGCGGCCCACCGGTGCAGCGCGACCACGCGCTCTGGTGGGAGGTCTACGGCTCGATGCGCTGGGGCGTGATGTGCGCCGGTATGACCGCGGCGTTCCGCGGCGGCGACCCCTCGGTGGAGCGCGGCGTGATCGCCCGGCGCACCTCGGAGAACGAGGTCGACCTGCTGCGGCTGCTGGCCAGCTAGACGATGCAGGACCAGCCCTCCCCTTCCGAGATCATCGGCGCGGTCGCGGCCTTCCTGAAGACCGTTGTCGCCGCCGAGACCACCGGCGCCACCTCCTTCCAGGCCCGCGTCGCCGCCAACGCGCTGGAGATGATGAAGCGCGAGCTGGACACCGCGCCGACCGAGGACGCCGCCGAGCTCGTGCGGCTGAAGGCGCTGCTCGGGCGGGACGGCAGCCTCTTCGACCTCAACGTCGAGCTCAGCCGCCGCATCGAGGCCGGCGAGATCGACCTGGCCACGCCCGGCCTGAAGGACCACCTCTGGGCCACCACCCTCGCCAAGCTCGCCGTCGACCAGCCCACCTACGGCGGCTACCGCGCGGCGCTGGCCGAGCGCGGCCAGTCATGACCCTCTCTCTGCGGTCAAGGACAGCGGCCGCGGCGCGCGCTCGCTCTCAAGCAGACGCGCCTCTTCGACATCTTCCTGCCTGGGTCCCGGCGTTCACCGGGATGAGCGGGCTTTAGGGAACGCGAGACATGGACTTCGACATCCCCAAGGACATCCAGGACTATCTGGACGAGCTCGACAGCTTCATCGAGCGGGAGATCCGGCCGCTGGAGGAGAAGGACGACAACGTCCGCTTCTTCGACCACCGGCGCGAGCACGCCCGCACCGACTGGGATGCGGGCGGCCTGCCGCGCAAGGAGTGGGAGGCGCTGCTGGCCGAGGCGCGCGAGCGCGCCAACGCGGCCGGGCACCTGCGCTACGCCTGGCCGGTGGAGTGGGGCGGCAAGGGCGGCTCCAACCTCGCCATGGCGATCATCCGAGAGCACCTGGCCGCCAAGGGGCTGGGCCTGCACAACGATCTGCAGACCGAGCATTCGATCGTCGGCAACAACCCCTTCATCATCATGTTCAAGGAGTTCGCCACGCCGGAGCAGTACGAGCGCTACGCGCCGATGCTGCAGGCCGGCCAGATCCGCACCGGCTTCGGCCTCACCGAGCCCTACCACGGCTCCGACGCCACCCACATGGAGACCAGGGCCGTGCGCCAGGAGCGCAATGGCCAGAAGGGCTGGCTGATCAACGGCGAGAAGATGTGGACCACCGGGATGCACGTGGCCAACTACATCATGTGCTTCTGCCGCACCGAGGGGGAGGACGGCGCCGCCGACGGCCTCACCGTCTTCCTGGTGCCGTCGAGCGATCCGGGGGTGAAGATCGAGGAGTACCTCTGGACCTTCAACATGCCGACCGACCACCCGCGCGTCTCGATCAAGGACGTCTGGGTCTCGGACGAGGCCATGTGGGGCACGGAGGGCCAGGGCCTGCGGCTCGGCCAGAGCTTCGTGCACCAGAACCGCATCCGCCAGGCGGCCTCGTCGCTGGGCGCGGCGGTCTACTGCATCCAGGAGAGCGTCAAGTACGCCCGGGTCCGCCAGCCGTTCGGCAAGCCGCTCAGCGACAACCAGGCGATCCAGTGGCCGCTGATCGAGCTGCACACCCAGTGCGAGATGCTGCGCCTGTTGATCCGCAAGACCGCCTGGGAGATCGACCGCATGCCGCACCGCGAGGTGGAGCGGCAGATCTCCGACAAGGTCTCGATGTGCAACTACTGGGGCAACCGGCTCTGCTGCGACGCCGCCGACCGGGCGATGCAGGTGCACGGCGGCATCGGCTACTCACGCCACAAGCCGTTCGAGCACATCTACCGCCACCACCGCCGCTACCGGATCACCGAGGGGTCGGAGGAGATCCAGATGCGCAAGGTGGGCGCCTTCCTGTTCGGCTACCTGGGCCCGAAGCGGAAGGCCTTCTCCAACATCGGCTGGGAAGCGGTCGACTACCGCGAAGAAGGGCAGATCCGCACCAACGTGGGATTCTAGGAGCGGGTTGATTTTGGTTGGACTCCGCTCACGGCTCCTTCTGCCCTTGCGGGAGAAGGACCGCTCGGCCGCTAATTCCGCGCTCTAGCCGCCCCAGACCGCCTTCAGCCCGGCGGCCATCGCCCGGCCCTGGGCGAGCCCGGCCTTGGCGGCGGCCGGGCGCACGCGGGAGTCCATCAGGTTCACCCCGAAGGCGGCCTGGCTGGCTTCGTCGGGGGTGATCACCTCGACGCGGGCGCCGCCGTCGGTGAGCGCCTTGATCTCGCGGTCGAGCCCGGCGCGCTGGCGCTGCGCCTGCTCGGTGTCGGCGCCGCCAAGGCGCAGCGCGATCAGCGCCACCAGATCGTGGCCCTTGGCGATGTCGGCGTTGGTCCCGGAGCGCATGCCGCCGTCGATATAGCGCCGGCCCTTGATGGTGATCGGCGGGTAGACGCCGGGCACGCTGCAGCTGGAGGCGACCGCGCGGGCGAGGCCGACGCCGCTGTCGTTGTCCCAGACCACGAACTCGCCGGTCTCGGCATCGACGGCGGTGCAGGCGTAGCGCCTGGCCGGCCAGCCCTCGGCCTGCTCGCCGGAGAGCTGCCGCCCGAAGCTCCTGATGAAGGTCTCCTCGTCGACGGTCTTGGCGCCGAGCGCGAAGGCGCCGATCTCCCGGCGCACCTCCTTGGGATCGCGCGTGCCGGCCGCGGCTTCCTGCATCATCTGCATCAGCGGCGTCAGGTTGGGCGCGGCGGGCCGCTCGCCGCCGGCGCTGGGCGGCGGACGGGCGATCTCGGCGGCGGAGCGCTGACGGTCGGCCTCGGCGAGGATGGCGGCGGCCATGTCGCCCGGGCTGCGGCCCATGGCAAGTTGCGAGCCGACGAACGAGCCGGCCGAGGTGCCCATGATGAAGTCCGCGTCGCCGAGGCTGACGCCGCCCTCGGCCAGCCCGGCGATCAGCCCCGCCTCCCAGGCGATCCCCACCGGCCCGCCGCCGCCCAGCACCAAGGCTCGTGTCATCGCGTTTCCTCCCACTTTTGCTGGAACCGTACTCTCTTCCCCCTCATGGGGAAGTGGCCCTGGGGCCGAAGGGGTCCGCGGCGCCGCAGACCCCCTTACCGGCTTCGCCGGAGCTCCCCCTGAGGGGGAGCAGAGTCGCTATCGCCCTTTGAAGGCGGCCGGGCGCTTCTCGGCGAAGGCGGCCATGCCTTCCTTCTGGTCCTCGAAGGCGAACAGGGAGTGGAACAGCCGGCGTTCCAGCTTCACGCCCTCGGCGAGCGGGGTCTCGTAGGCGGCGTTGACCATCTCCTTGGTCATCATCACCGCCAGCGGCGACAATCCGGCGATCTTCCTGGCCACCTCCAGCGCGGTCGGCAGCAGCTCGGCGAGCGGCACCACGCGGCTGATCAGGGCGCAGCGCTCGGCCTCCGCGGCGTCCATCATCCGGGCGGTCAGCACCATGTCCATGGCCTTGGACTTGCCGATGAAGCGGGTCAGCCGCTGGGTGCCGCCGGCGCCGGGCGAGACGCCGAGGTTGATCTCCGGCTGGCCGAAGCGGGCGTTGTCGGCGGCGATGATGAAGTCGCACATCATCGCCAGCTCGCAGCCGCCGCCCAGCGCGTAGCCCGCCACCGCCGCGACGATCGGTTTGCGGATCGCCGTGATGCGGGTGTTCACATCGGCGAAG
>DASXEN010000158.1:0-33092 GCA_036490095.1 Caulobacteraceae bacterium | reverse complement strand
CGACGTGATTGAGCTTGCCGATCATGGCCGGGTGCCTAGCACCGTTGGCAGCCCGAATGAAGGCGACGGTTGCGCCGCGCAACGGTTGCGCTATGCTTTGCGTCACAAAGCAGGCGGGGCGATCCCATGCAGGATCTCGATCGGGCCTTGGCGGAAATCGGCGCCATTCGCAGCCAATTGGCGAAAGGCGAGAAGTTCCATGGACTTGGGCCCACGGCCTTCGCCGCCACCGCGGTGCTGGCGGTGTTCGCCGCCGTCGCCCAGGCGCTGTTCCTGCCGGCGCCGTCCGCCCACATCCCCACCTTCCTGATGCTCTGGATCGGCGTCGCCGCGGTCGCCGCCGGGGTGATCGGCTTCGAGATGGTCGACCGCACGCGCCGGCTGCACTCGCATCTGGCGCAGGAGATGATCATGGCCGCGGTCGGCCAGTTCCTGCCCGCCGCCATCACCGCGGCGCTGCTGACGGCGGTGCTGTCGCTCGCCGCGCCGCAGTGCCTGTGGATGGCGCCGGGGCTGTGGCAGATCGCCTTCGGCATCGGCGTCTTCGCCTCCTGCCGCTTCCTGCCGCGGCTGATGACGCTGGTGGGCGGCTGGTACATCGCCACGGGCCTGGCCTGCATCGCCCTGGCGCAGGGCTCGCACGCGCTGTCGCCATGGTCGATGGGCCTGCCGTTCGGCGCCGGCCAGCTGCTGGTGGCGGCGGTGCTGCGCTATTCCGAGGCCGCCGGTGAGTGACGCGCCGTTCGCCTACGAGGGCCTCGACCGGGTGATCCACGAGCGCGCGCGCCTGGGCGTGCTGACCTCACTGGCGGCCAACCCGAAGGGCCTCGGCTTCGCCGACCTGAAGCGGCTGTGCGGGCTGACCGACGGCAACCTCGCGCGCCACCTGCAGGTGCTGCAGGAGGCCGGCGTGGTCGAGGTGTCGAAGAGCTCGGCGCGCAAGCGCCCGCAGACCCTGTGCCAGATCACCCCCGAAGGCCGCCGCCGCTTCCTCGACTACCTGGCGGTGCTCGACCAGGTGGTGCGCGAGGCCGCCGCCGCCACCCGCGCTCATCCCGGCGAAGAGCCCCTGCCCGGCCTCGCCACGGCCTGACTCCCCCATTTTTTTGCCAGGATACTTTGCAATGCAAAGCCACGAACCGTTCCACGTCGCCATCATCATGGACGGCAATGGCCGCTGGGGCGTGAGGCAGGGCGCCTGCCGCGCCGACGGCCACCGCGCCGGCGTCGAGGCGGTGCGCCGCGTGGTGGAAGCCGCGCCGGATCTCGGCGTCAACGCCCTCACCCTCTACGCCTTCTCCAGCGACAACTGGCGCCGGCCGCAGGCCGAGGTGGAGACGCTGATGGGCCTCTTCCGCGCCTACCTCGCGAGCGACGGCGAGCGGCTGGTGCGCGAGGGCGCGCGCCTCACCATGCTCGGCCGCCGCGACCGCCTCCCCGCGGACCTTGCCGCCGAGGTCGCGCGGATCGAGGCGGCCAGCGCGGCGAACACGCGGATGCGGCTGCGCATCGCCCTCGACTATTCCTCGCGAGCCGCCATCGCCGAAGCTGCGCGGGCTCTCGGTCCCGGCGCGTCGGTGGAAGACCTGGACCGGCTGGTCCTGGGCCCGGACGCTGGCCCGGTCGACCTCTTGATCCGCACCGGCGGCGAGCAGCGCCTCTCCGATTTCATGCTCTGGGAATGCGCCTACGCCGAACTGTGGTTCTGCGAGCGCATGTGGCCGAGCTTCGGCGCGGAGGACCTGGCGGCGGCGATCGCAGACTTTCGCCGCCGGTCTCGCAGGTTCGGTGGGCTTTCCAAGTCTCAGGCGCAGTCCGCCAACGCCCTCCCTTGCTGTGTCATCCCGGAAGCTCGCGCAGCGAGCTGTCCGGGATCTACTTCCGCACAAAGGCGCCGAGGAGATCCCGGACGACTCCGCTTCGCGGGTCTCCGGGATGACAAGTGTTGAGCGCGACATTGAGCTTTACAGAGCTTAGCCATGCTCCTGGCTAAGCGGCGGAGCTACACCCGCAGCACCGTGGTCTCCACCACCGGCCGCCGCTCCCAGATGCGGTAGGCGGCCTTCTTCACCGCGCGCGACAGCGCCTGCTCCACCCGCGCGTCGTCCTCGCGGTCGCCGGCCGACAGCCGCTTCAGCGCCGCCTCCGCCTCCGAGGCCAGGTCGTCGACCGCCTCCTCCAGCTCGTAGCCTTCCTCGCCGGGCAGGCCGAGCGCGCGCACCTGCGGACCGGAGGCGATGCGGCCCTTGCGGTCGAGCGCCACCGCGACGGTGAGCATGCCGTTGAAGGCCGCGTGGCGGCGCTCGCGCAGCGCCTCGCCGTTCTCGGGCGTGACCATGCCGCCGTCGACGTAGAGGCGGCCGGCCGGCACCTCGTCGATCACCGCGGCGTGGCCGGGCGCGAGGCGCACCATGTCGCCGTTGCGCGGCGCCAGCGCCTGCGGCACCTGCAGGTCGCGTGCGAGGTTGACGTGCTCCAGCAGGTGGCGCCGCTCGCCGTGGGTCGGCACGGCGATCTGCGGCCGCGCCCACTGGTACATCCGCTTCAGCTCGTCGCGGCACGGGTGGCCGGAGACGTGCAGTCCCGGATGGTCGCGCTCGGTGAACAGCCGCACGCCGCGGTCGGCCAGCTTGTTCTGCAGGTTGCGGATCGGGATCTCGTTGCCGGGGATCACCCGCGAGGAGAAGACGCAGGCGTCGCCCTGCCCCAGCGTCAGATGCGGGTGCGTGCCGTCGGCGACGCGGGCCAGCGCCGCGCGGGGCTCGCCCTGGCTGCCGGTGCAGAGGAACAGCACCTTCTCGGCCGGGAAGTAGCCGGCCTCAGCGTCGGTGATGAAGGGCTGGATGCCCGCCAGCAGGCCCACCGAGCGGGCGGCGGCGGCCATGCGGATCATCGAGCGGCCGACCAGGCAGACGCGCCGGTCGTTGGCCTCGGCGGCGCGGATGATCGAGTCCATCCGCGCGACGTTGGAGGCGAAGCAGGCGGCCGCCACCTTGCCCTTCAGCTGGCCGATCAGCGCCCGCAGCGTCTCGCGCACGGTGGCTTCCGAGCCGGCCTCGCCGTCGACGAAGACATTGGTCGAGTCGCAGACCATCGCCAGCACGCCCTCGTCGCCGAGCCGGCGGATGGCGGCCTGGTCGGTGACCGGGCCGGTCAGCGGATCGGGGTCGATCTTCCAGTCGCCGGTGTGCAGCACCACGCCCAGCGGCGTGCGGATGGCGAGGCCATTGGGCTCCGGGATCGAGTGGGTGAGGGTGATCAGCTCCAGCTCGAACGGGCCCAGCGTGATGTGGCCGGAGAGCGGGACCACGACGATGCGCGCCTCGTCGATCAGGCCGGCCTCGCGCAGCTTCTCGCGCAGCAGGAAGGCGGTGAAGGGCGTGGCGTAGAGGGTGGCGCGCAGCCGCTCCCACAGCCACGGCACGGCGCCGATGTGGTCCTCGTGGGCATGGGTCAGCACGATGCCGAGGACGTCCTTGGCGTGCTCCTCGATGAAGGTGGGGTCGGGCAGGATCACCTCGACGCCGGGCGTGGTCTGGTCGCCGAAGGTCACGCCCAGGTCGACCACGATCCATTTGCGGGCGTGCGGCGGGCCGTAGCCGTAGAGGTTGAAGTTCATGCCGATCTCGTTCGACCCGCCCAGCGGCAGGAACACGAGCTCGTCGTCGGGGGAACCAGTGTCGGGGGAAGCGGTCATCCGCCAGCTACATGGGCGTTGCGGCGGTGGATTTCGAGCAGGCCGCGGATGGTGAGATCGTGGTCGAAGTAGTCGATCGCCCCGGTCGCGCCCTCGAACAGCGAGGCGACGCCGCCGGTGCCGATCACGGTCAGGGGCCTTGCCCACTCCGCCTTGATGCGCCCGACCAGCCCCTCGATCATGGCGATGTAGCCCCAGAAGACGCCGGACTGCATCGCCCCCACCGTGTCGACGCCGATCACCCGGTTGCCACTCGGCCGGCGGATGGCGACGCGCGGCAGCTGCGCGGCCGCGTCGTGCAGCGCCTGCATGGAGAGGTTGATGCCGGGGGCGATCACGCCGCCCTCGAACGCGCCGTCGCCGCTGACCACGTCGAAGGTGGTCGCGGTCCCTGAGTCGATCACCAGCAGGTCGCCCGGATAGGCCGCGTGGGCGCCGATGGCGTTGACCAGCCGGTCCGCGCCGGCCTCCGAGGGCTTGAGGATGCGCACCTCGATGCCGAGGTCGGCGTTCTCGCCGATCACCAGCGGCTCGACGTGCAGGTAGCGGCGCGAGAGATTGCGCAGGTTGAACAGCGACTGCGGCACCACGCTGGAAATGATGCAGGCGTCGAGCTGGCCAAGGCTGAGGCCCGCCATCGCCAGCAGCTGCGAGAGCCAGACCGCGTACTCGTCGGCGGTGCGCGCCGACTCGGTCGCCGCGCGCCACTGGGCGATCCAGGCCTGCCCGTCATGCACCGCAAACAGCGTATTGGTGTTCCCCTGCTCGACCGCCAGCAACATTAGGCGGCTCCGCTTTCAGGCCGGCTAAAGATTTTGGCCACGGAAAACACGGAGGACACGGAAAGGGCTGCGGTCGTCACAACACGAGTCTTTCTACGCGCGCCTTCGGCGCGCATCCGAAGTTCACCAGCAGGCCGACGCGCAATCCGGTCGCCCTGAGATAGTTGAGCAGTTGCGCGCGATGTTCGGGGGACAGCTCGCGCGCCGACTTTAGCTCGACGATCACGCGCTCGAAGCAGATGAAATCCGGCCGGTAGGTCTGGGTGAGCAGCGTCCCCTTGTAAGTCACCCCAAGCGCTGGCAGCGCGACGTGAGGGATATCCTGCAGGCCGAATTCGAGTTCGAGGGCTTCCTGGTAGACAGCTTCCAGAAACCCGGTCCCGAGCTGACGGCTGACCTCAAACACCGCGCTGCGGATGCGGAACGTCTCCTCCTCGAAGAGGAGGTTTCCGTGTTCTCCGTGTTTTCCGTGGTCCATCTTTCTAGACCGCTCCGAAGAAGACGTCGCCGGCGGTGATGCGGCGGACGATGCCGGGGGCGGTGCGCAGGCGCAGGGCGCCGTCGGCGTCGAGGCCTTCGGCGACGCCGGTGATGGTCTCGGCCGGCAGGCGGGCGGTGCAGGTCTGGCCGAGGCCGTGGGCGCGGGCGGTCCAGGCGTCGGCGATCGGCGCGAAGCCCAGCTGTTCCCAGAGGCCGCGCCAGCGCTCGAAGCTCTCGGCCAGCACGGCCAGCGCGTCCAGCGGCCGAGGGGGCGGCGTGCGCATGTGCGCGGCGAAGGCGGTCGCGGGGCGCTCGGCGTTCTGCGGCGGCGTCGCCAGGTTGACCCCGCAGCCGACCGCCAGCCAAAGCCCGCCGGCCGGGTGCGATCCGGACTCGACCAGGATGCCGGCGGTCTTGCGCCCGCAGATGAAGGGGTCGTTCGGCCACTTCAGGCTGACCAGCGAGGCGGGCACGTAGGCCGAGGCCAGGTCGGCGACCGCCAGCGCGGCGACGAAGGAGACCTGCGCGGCCTCGCCCGGCGGCTTGTCGGTGCGGCACAGGTAGGTGGCGGCGAGGTTGCCGGCGCCGGTCTCCCAGTTGCGGCCGCGGCGGCCGCGGCCGGCGGTCTGGCGCCCGGCGGTGATCCACAGCGGGCCCGGCTCGCCGGCCTCGGCGCGGCGGCGCGCCTCGGCGTTGGTGGAGTCGACCTCCTCCAGCGCGACGATGGGAGGCTGGGACGTGACTGCCACCGTCAGCGGGCGAAGGCGGCGGCGATGGCCGACCAGCGGTCGAGGAAGATCAGCGCGGCCATCACCGCGGGAAAGGCGAAGAGGGCGGTGGCGTAGGCGACGGCGACCGTTGGCCCGGGCGGCGCCTCGGTCGGCCCCGGCGCCGGGTCGAGCCACATCACCTTGATCAGGCGCAGGTAGTAGAAGGCGGCCACGACGCTGCCGATCAGGGCGGCGACGGCGGCCCAGGTGGTCAGCGGCCCGGCGGCGAGCGCGGCCTTGAAGACGTAGAACTTGGCCCAGAAACCGGAGAACGGCGGCAACCCCAGAGCCGACAGCGCGAAGGCGGTGAGCGCCAGCGCCAGCCCCGGCCGCTCGCGCATCAGGCCGGCGAAGTCGTCGAAGGTTTCCATCGGCTTGCCGCCGCGCTCCAGCGCCGCCAGGCAGGCGAAGAAGCCGGTGACGTCGATGGTGTAGAGCACCATGAACAGCAGCATCGACTGCACGCCGGCCTGGCCGCCGGCGGCGAGGCCGATCAGCGCGTAGCCGATGTTGGCGATCGAGGAGTAGGCCCACAGGCGCTTGAGGTTCGACTGAGCCAGGCCCGCGAAGGCGCCGACCAGTACCGAGAGGATGGCGATGATCAGCACCACGCCGCGCCACTGCTCGGTCGCGCCGGGGAAGGCGGTGGTCAGCAGCCGGGCGAACAGGGCCATCGCCGCCAGCTTCGGCGCGCCGGCGAAGAAGCCCACCACCGGCGTCGGCGCGCCCTCGTAGACGTCCGGCGTCCACATGTGGAACGGCGCGGCCGAGACCTTGAAGCCGATGCCGCAGATTAGGAAGATCAGGCCGAACAGCACCCCGACGTTGGCGCCGCCGTGGGTGGCCGCGGCGATGCCGGTGAAGCTGACCGTGCCGGCGAAGCCGTAGACCAGCGAGGCGCCGTAGAGCAGCAGCCCGGACGACAGCGCGCCCAGCACGAAATACTTCAGCCCCGCCTCGGAGCTCTTGGCGTCGTCGCGCTGGAAGGCGGCAAGCACATAGAGCGCCAGCGAGTGCAGCTCGATGCCGACGTAGAGGGAGATCAGGTCGCCGGCCGAGACCATGATGCTCATGCCGAGCGCCGCCAGCACGATCAGCACGCTGAGCTCGAAGCGCTGCGTGCCGCGCCGGGTGAACCACTGGTCGCACAGCGGATGCACGGCGACGGCGCTGGCCAGGAAGATCGCCACCTTGGCGAAGCTCGCCCAGTCGTCGGCGATCAGCCCGCCGCCGAACGCCCGCCCGACCGGCCCCACCGCCGCGGCGACGGCGGCCGCCAGCAGCGCCAGCACCGCGGCGTGGATGAAGAGCGCGCCGGTGCGCCGCGCGTAGGCGCCCCAGATCAAGAGCGCCATCGCCGATCCGGCGAGGATCAGCTCGGGAACCGCGAGACTGGCGTTGAACGAAAGCGGCATCGGTCCCCTACCCGCCCATCGCCGCGCGATAGGCCGTGACCAGGCTCTCGGTCGCCGCGCCGGTGACCTGGAAGATCAGGTCGGGCGCGAGGCCCAGCACCAGGGTGCCGACGATCAGCGGCGCGAAGATCAGCACCTCGCGCGACGACAGGTCGGTGATGGCGGCCAGCGCATTGTTGGTGATCTCGCCGAACACGACGCGGCGATAGACGGTCAGCATGTAGACGGCCGAGAGGATCACCCCGGTGGCGGCGATGATCACCGTCCAGGTCGAGGCCTGGTAGGTCCCGGTCATGGTCAGGATCTCGCCGACGAAGCCTGACGTGCCCGGCAGCCCGACGTTGCCCATGGTGAAGAGCATGAACACCGCCGCGTACCACGGCATGCGGTTCACCAGCCCGCCATAGAAGGCGATCTCGCGGGTGTGCATGCGGTCGTAGACCACGCCGACGCAGAGGAAGAGCGCGCCGGAGATCACCCCGTGGCTGAGCATCTGGAAGATGGCCCCCTGCTCGCCCTGCACGTTGCCGGAGAAGATGCCCATGGTGACGAAGCCCATGTGCGCCACCGACGAGTAGGCGATCAGCTTCTTGATGTCGGTCTGCCGGAAGGCGACCAGCGAGGTGTAGACGATGGCGATGACGCTGAGGGTGAAGATCAGCGGCGTGAACTCGACGCTGGCGGTCGGGAACATCGGCAGCGAGAAGCGCAGGAAGCCGTACCCGCCCATCTTCAGGAGGATGCCGGCCAGGATCACCGAGCCGGCGGTCGGCGCCTCCACGTGGGCGTCCGGCAGCCAGGTGTGCACCGGCCACATCGGCATCTTCACCGCGAACGAGGCGAAGAAGGCCAGCCACAGCCAGGTCTGGGCCTGCGGCGCGAACTTGAAGTGCATCAGCGCCGGGATCGAGGAGGTGTGGGCGGCGCTGACCATCCACAGGATCGCCGCCAGCATCAGCACCGAGCCCAGTAGGGTGTAGAGGAAGAACTTGAAGGCCGCGTAGACCCGCCGCTGGCCGCCCCAGATGCCGATGATCAGGAACATCGGGATCAGCTGGCCCTCGAAGAACAGGTAGAAGAGGATCAGGTCGAGGGCGCAGAAGACGCCGATCACCAGCGTCTCCAGCACCAGGAAGGCGACCATGTATTCGAGCACCCGGTCGGTGATCGACTTCCAGCTGGCGAGGATGCAGATCGGCATCAGGAAGGCGGTCAGCAGCACGAACAGCACCGAGACGCCGTCGACGCCCATCCGGTAGTGCAGGCCGGCGAACCAGGGCGCGTCCTCGACGAACTGGAAGCCGGGCTTGGAGCCGTCGAAGCTCGCCACCAGCACCACCGCCAGCGCCAGCGTCGCCACCGTGATCGCCAGGGCGATCCAGCGGGCGGCTCCCGGTGCGCCGGGATGACCGGCCGGCGCGAACAGCTTCAGCGCCATGATGGCGGCGACGCCGACCAGCGGCAGGAAGGTGACGAGCGAGAGCAGGCCGACCATCAGCGCGCTCCCCGCGAGAAGAACCAGAGGGCGTAGCTGAGCAGCGCCACCACGCCGATCAGCATCACGAAGGCGTAGTGGTAGACGTAGCCGGTCTGCAGCCGCCCGGTGCGCCGCCCGAGCGCGTAGGAGACGGCGGAGACCCCGTCAGGCCCGAGCCCGTCGATGATCGCCTTGTCGCCGCCCTTCCAGAACAGGTCGCCCAGCCAGCGCGCGGCGCGCACGAAGGTCGCGTCGTAGAGCTCGTCGAAGTACCACTTGTTGTAGAGGAAGCTCCAGATCGGCCCCTGCCGCGCGGCGATCCGCGCGCCCATGCCCTCGTTGGGGATGTAGACCCACCAGGCGGCGAGGAAGCCGATCAGCGTCACGGCGAGCGGCGACCAGATCACCCAGGCCGGCAAGCTCGAAGCCTCGGCCAGCGGCGGCGCGCCGAGGTTGAAGATCGCGCCCTTCCAGAAGGCGCCGCGGCCGTCGCCGATGAAGAGGTTGTCGAAGGCGAAGCCGGCGGCGACCGCGCCCAGCGCCAGCGCCAGCAGCGGGATCAGCATCACCCAGCCGCTCTCGCGCGGGTTCAGCGGGCCGTGGTGGCCATGGTCGTCGTGCTCGAGCGGCTCGTCATGGGTCTCGGCCTGGGCGCTGGAAGCGTGCTCGCCATGTCCGTGATGGGCGTGGGCATCGGCGCCATGGCCGCCGGCGTGCGCCCACTTGGGCGTGCCGTGGAAGGTCATGAAGATCAGCCGCCAGGAGTAGAAGGAAGTCAGCCCCGCGGCGAGGACGCCGACGATGAAGGCGAACCAGCCCACCCCGCTGCCGCCGGCGCCGGAGGTGTAGGCCGCGTCGATGATGGCGTCCTTGGAGTAGAAGCCGGCGAAGCCCAGGTCCAGGTAGGGGATGCCGACGCCGGTGATGGCCAGCGTGCCGGCCAGCATCACCGCATAGGTGACCGGGGTCTTCTTCCAGAGGCCGCCCATCGCCCGCATGTCCTGCTCGTGGTGCATGGCGGTGATCACGCTGCCGGCGGCGAGGAACAGCAGCCCCTTGAAGAAGGCGTGGGTGAAGAGGTGGAACATCGAGGCCTGGTAGGCCCCGACCCCGGCGGCGAAGAACATGTAGCCGAGCTGCGAGCAGGTCGAATAGGCGATCACCCGCTTGATGTCGTTCTGCGCCATGCCGACGGTGGCCGCGAAGAGGGCGGTGACGGCGCCGATCACGGTGACGATCGCCTTGGCGGTCGGCGCGTACTCGAACATCGGCGAGAGCAGGCAGACCATGTAGACGCCGGCGGTCACCATGGTGGCGGCGTGGATCAGCGCCGAGACCGGCGTCGGACCTTCCATCGCGTCCGGCAGCCAGGTGTGCAGCAGGAACTGCGCCGACTTGCCCATGGCGCCGACGAACAGCAGCGCGCACGCGAGGTCGACGGCGTCGAAGGTCCAGCTGCCGAACTGCCAGGCCTGGTGCGCGTGCGCCGCCACCTGCGGGAAGATGTCGGCGAAGCGGATCGAGCCGAACACCCAGAAGGTGGTGATGATGCCGAGCGCAAAGCCGAAGTCGCCGATCCGGTTGACCACGAAGGCCTTGATCGCCGCGGCGTTGGCGGTGGGCTTCTTGAACCAGAAGCCGATCAGCAGGTAGCTCGCCACCCCCACGCCTTCCCAGCCGAAGAACAGCTGCATGAAGTCGGCGGCGGTCACCAGCGCCAGCATGGCGAAGGTGAAGAACGACAGGTAGGCGAAGAACCGGGGCTTGGAGTCGTCCTCCGCCATGTAGCCCCAGGAGTAGAGGTGCACGAGCGCCGAGACCGTCGTGACCACCACCAGCATCACCGCCGACAGGGTGTCGATCCTGACGCTCCAGTCCGACCTGAAGGCGCCGACGTCGATGAACGGCGCGACATGGGCGGTGAAACACCAGCCGCCGCCGAGCACGTTGAAGAAGGTGATCCAGCCCAGCAGGCAGGCCACGAACAGGAGGCCCGTGGTCACCGTCATCGAGGCGCGGTCGCCGATCCGCCGGCCGAACAGCCCCGCGATGAGGGAGCCCGCCAGCGGCGCGAGCACCAGCAGGGTGACGAGGAGCTGAGGGCTCATCCGAGCATCCCCTCAACTCCGCTTTCCCCCGCGAAGGCGGGGGTGCAGGCTTTTTCTGCGATCCGCCGCGCCCGGCGACAAAACGCCTGGGTCCCCGCTTGCGCGGGGATGAGCGGATCTCGGTACAGCCGCCTCATCCCTTCATCACCGAGGCGTCGTCGACGGCGATGTCGCCGCGGTTGCGGAAGAAGGTGACGAGGATGGCGAGGCCCACGGCCGCCTCGGCTGCGGCCACGGTCAGCACGATCATGGCGAAGATCTGCCCGGTCACCTCGTGCAGGAAGGCCGAGAAGGCGACCAGGTTGATGTTCACCGCCAGCAGGATCAGCTCGATCGACATCAGGATGACGATGACGTTCTTGCGGTTCACGAAGATGCCGAACACGCCGATGGTGAACAGGATCGCCGCCACGGCCAGGTAGTGCGGCAGGCCGATCATGGCGCGATCCCCTCGCCGGGCTTGATGGTGACGACGCGCATGCCCTTGGCTGGGGTGCGGGCGACCTGGTCGGCGATCACCTGGCGGCGGACGCCCGGCTTGTGCCTCAGCGTCAGCACGATCGCCCCGATCATCGCCACCAGCAGCACCAGGCCGGCGGCCTGGAAGTAGTAGACGTAGTCCGTGTAGAGCACCCGGCCGATGGCCTCGGCGTTGGTGACGCCGCCGGCGGCGGCCAGCGGCGCCGGGTGCTTGGCCGCCGCGCCCTTGGTGGCGACGGCGATGGCGATCACCACCATCTCCACGGCCAGCAGGCCGGCCACCAGCCCGCCCAGCGGCAGGTAGCGCGCGAAGCCCTCCTTCAGCGCCGCGAAGTCGACGTCGAGCATCATCACCACGAACAGGAACAGCACGGCGACCGCGCCGACGTAGACGATCACCAGCAGCATCGCCAGGAACTCGGCCCCCAGCAGCACGAACAGCCCCGCCGCCGAGAAGAAGGCGGCGATCAGGAACAGCACCGAATGCACGGGATTGCGCGCCGAGACCACGGCGAGCGCCGAGACGATCATCGCGGCCGCAAGCAGGTAGAAGGCGATCGCCTGCACGTCCATGTCGGCCGTCGCTACTCCTGTGCTTCGAGCCAGCGACCGGCCGGCGGCGCGACGCGCCCGCATGGCCTTGAATCGCCGGGCTCTCTTAGCGCGTCCAGACGATCTGGAAACCGGTTTTGCGGCGCGCGCCGCCAATTCTTCGAAGCCATCAGCGGTACGGCGCGTCGAGCTCGAGATTGCGGGCGATCTCCCGCTCCCAGCGGTCGCCGTTCGCCAGCAGCCGCTCCTTGTCGTAGTAGAGCTCCTCGCGGGTCTCGACGGCGAACTCGATGTTCGGGCCCTCGACGATGGCGTCCACCGGGCAGGCCTCCTGGCACAGGCCGCAGTAGATGCATTTGACCATGTCGATGTCGTAGCGGGTGGTGCGCCGGCTGCCGTCGTCGCGCGGCTCGGCCTCGATGGTGATGGCCTGGGCCGGGCAGATCGCCTCGCAGAGCTTGCAGGCGATGCAGCGCTCCTCGCCGCTCGGATAGCGGCGCAGCGCGTGCTCGCCGCGGAAGCGCGGCGACTGCGGATTGCGCTCGTGCGGGTACTGCACGGTCGCCTTCGGGCGGACCATGTAGCCGAGCCCCAGCCGCATGGCGCCCATGAAATCCATCAGCGCCGCGCCCTTGAGGGCCTGGCCGATCCGTCCCAGCATCAGCGCTTTCCCCCTGGATGCTTGTCTTGGGGCATCAGGCACTCGTAGTCGCCGAGGTGGGTGGGATCGCCGCCCGACCGCAGCTGGAAGGTCCCGCCCTTGGTCTTGCAGGCGTCGTCGGCGGCGTGCAGCGCGTCGTAGCTGGCGTCGCCCAGCTGGTACCAGGCGTTGCCCTCCGGCCCGGTCGAGCAGGCGCAAAGACCGGCCAGCGCCGCGGCGATGACGGCGAGCCGGATCATGCGCCGAGCCAGAAGACGCGCACCGCGCCCATCAGCGCCACCGCCGCCAGCGAGGTGGGCAGGAACACCTTCCAGCCCAGCCGCATCAGCTGGTCGTAGCGGTAGCGCGGCACCACGGCGCGGACCATGCCGTTCAGCAGGAAGAAGAACACGGTCTTGATCGCGAAGACCACGAAGCCGACCAGGCTGACCAGCGTCGCCGGCCAGTGGGCCATGAAGGGCGTGGGGAACGGCAGCTGCCAGCCGCCGAAGAACAGCACCGCCGTCAACCCGCCCATCAGGATGATGTTCGAGGTCTCGGCGAGGTAGAACAGCATGTAGGGCGAGGAGCCGTATTCGACCTGGTAGCCGGCCACCAGCTCCGACTCCGCCTCCGGCAGGTCGAACGGCGGGCGGTTGGTCTCGGCCAGCGTCGAGATGAAGAAGATCACCGCCATCGGGATCATCACCACCGCGCCCAGCAGGCCCTTCAGGCCGTGGCCGCCGAGCACGTTCCAGTTCCAGAACCAGCCCGCCTGCTTCTCGACGATCACCGACAGGTTCATCGAGCCGGCCAGCAGGATCACCGTGACGATGATGAAGCCGATCGAGACCTCGTAGCTGATCATCTGCGCCGCCGAGCGCAGCGCGCCGAGGAACGGATACTTCGAGTTGGACGCCCAGCCGCCCATGATCACGCCGTAGACCCCCATCGAGGAGACGGCGAACAGGTAGAGGATGCCGACGTTGATGTTGGCGACGATCCAGCCGGGCGCGATAGGGATCGCCGCCCAGGCGCCCAGCGCCAGGGTGACGCTGATCAGCGGCGCCAGCAGGAACACCAGCTTGTCCGCCCCCGCCGGGATCATCAGCTCCTTGAGCAGGAACTTGCCGAGGTCGGCGAACGACTGCAGCAGGCCGAACGGGCCGACCACGTTCGGCCCCTTGCGCATCTGCACGCCGGCGAACAGCTTGCGGTCGCCCCAGATCAGGAACGCGCACGACAGCAGCAGCACCACGACCACCAGCAGGATCTGGGCGAGCGTCAGCAGCGTCCAGTCGAGCGGGGAGCCGGCGAAGGATGCGATCACAGGCCCCTACTCCGCGGCGATCTTCTGGGCGCCGGCGGCCAGGGCGGCGCACTCGGCCATGGTGACGCTCGCCCGGGCGATCGGGTTGGTGAGGTGGAAGGCCTGGACAGGGCTGCGCAGCGGCGTGTCGGTCAGCTCGCCCGCGGCGCCGAGGCCAGCGAGGTCGAACGTGGCCGGCGTCGCGCCCGGCGCATAGTCGATCTGGCCGAAGGTGGGATGGTCGGCAAACAGCCTGGCGCGCAGCTGGTCGAGCGAATCGTAGGGCAGCGTCGCGCCCAGCCGCTCCGAGAGCGCCCGCAGGATCGCCCAGTCCTCGCGCGCCTCGCCCTTGGGGAACACCGCTCGCTCGCCGCGCTGCACCCGGCCCTCGGTGTTGACGTAGAGCCCCGGCTTCTCGGTGTAGGCCGCGCCCGGCAGGATCACGTCGGCCCGATGCGCGCCGGCGTCGCCGTGCGTGCCGAGGTAGACAACGAAGGCGTCGGTCCGGCTGAGGTCGAGCTCGTCGGCGCCGAGCAGGAAGAGCACGTCCGCGCCGCCCTTCTTCACCAGCTCGCCGGCGCTCTTGCCGCCCAGCCTGGGCACGAAGCCAAGGTCGAGGCCGCCGACGCGCGCCGCCGCGGTATGCAGCACGTTCCAGCCGTTCCAGCCTTCGCGGACGACGCCCAGGCGCTTGGCGAGGTCGGCGACGGCGGCCAGCACAGCCGGGTCGGCGAGAGCGCCCTGCCCCACCACGATCGCCGGCCGCTCGGCGCCCTTCAGCACCTGCACGAACTCGGCCTTCGAGCCGGCGAGGTCCTTCAGCGTGTCGCCGCCCGCGCCCAGATGCTCGTAGCGATAGGTCAGGTCCGCGGCGGCGCCGACGAGGCCGAAGCGGGTCTTGCCGGAGAGCCACATCTTGCGGAAGCGGGCGTTCAGCACCGGCGTCTCGAGCCGCGGATTGGTCCCGATCAGCAGCACCGCGTCCGCCGCCTCGATGCCGGCGAGAGTGGAGTTGAAGAGCCAGCTCTCGCGCGGCCCGTGCCCCAGCACCGTGCCGTCCTGGCGGCAGTCGAAGCTGGCGACGCCCGTGCCGCCGAACAGGTCGAGCGCGGCCTTCATCGATTCGGCATCCTGCAGGTCGCCGGCGATCACGCCGATGCGGTCGGCGGAGGCGGCGCCCAGCTTCTCGGCCACCGCGTCGAACGCCTCGGCCCAGCTCGCCGGCGCCAGCTTGCCGCCACGGCGGATGAACGGCCGATCGAGCCGCTGACGCGCGAGGCCGTCGACGGCGTAGCGGGTCTTGTCGGAGATCCACTCCTCGTTGACCTCGTCGTTGGTGCGCGGCAGCACCCGCAGCACCGCGGGCCCTCGCGCATCGACGCGGATCGCCGAGCCCAGCGCGTCCATCACGTCGACGGTCTCGGTCTTCTTCAGCTCCCAGGAGCGGGCGTTGAAGGCGTAGGGCTTGGAGGTCAGCGCCCCGACCGGGCACAGGTCGATGATGTTGGCCGACAGCTCCGAGGTGATCGCCCGGTCCAGGTAGGAAGTGATCTCTACGTCCTCGCCGCGGCTGATCAGCCCCAGCTCGGAGACGCCGGCCACCTCGGTCATGAACCGCACGCAGCGGGTGCACTGGATGCAGCGGGTCATCACCGTCTTGACCAGCGGCCCCATGAACTTCTCTTCGACGGCGCGCTTGTTCTCGGCGTAGCGGGAATCGTCGCGGCCGTAGCCCATCGACTGGTCCTGCAGGTCGCACTCGCCACCCTGGTCGCAGATCGGGCAGTCGAGTGGATGGTTGATCAGCAGGAACTCCATCACCCCCTGGCGGGCCTTCTTCACCATCGGCGTGTCGGTGAAGATCTCCTGGTTGTCGGCGGCCGGCAGCGCGCACGAGGCCTGCGGCTTCGGCGGGCCCGGCTTCACCTCCACGAGGCACATGCGGCAGTTGCCGGCGATCGAGAGCCGCTCGTGGTAGCAGAAGCGCGGGATCTCCTCGCCGGCCAGTTCGGCGACCTGGAGCACGGTCATCCCGTTCTCGAACTCGACCTCGACGCCGTTGACCTTGGCCTTGGGCATGGACTCCGCTCTGCTAAGCGCACCTCGCGGCGCAGGCCCGAAGGGATGCGTCGCGGCGGGTGGGCGATAACGCGTCTTGCCCCGCGCGAACAAGGCCTTTCGCCGGATATCTTGCGCAACGGACCCGCCCCGGCTCGCCGGTCGGCCGGGCGCGCACGTTGACGGCGCCGCCCGCGCCAGCCAAACCGGCGGACCTCAATCGAGGGAGCACCCCGCCATGGCCGAAGCCGCCCACTGGCTCGTGAAGTCGGAGCCGGTCAAGTACAGCTTCGAAGACCTGCAGCGCGACGGCAAGACCGTCTGGGACGGCGTGCGCAACAACCAGGCCGCCATCTACCTGCGCACCATGAAGCTCGGCGACCAGGTGTTCTACTACCACTCGCAGGAAGGCCTTGAGATTGTCGGCGTCGCCAAGGTGGTCAAGGAGTGGTTCCCCGACCCGACCGACGCCTCCGGCCGCTTCGTCGCCGTCGAGCTTGGGCCGGTGCGTCCGCTGCCGACGCCGGTGACGCTGGCCCAGATCAAGTCCACGCCGGCGCTGGCCGGCATGACCATGCTGCGGCTCTTCCGCCTGTCGGTGACGCCGATCACCCCCGACGAATGGGCGACCATCCTGAAGATGGGCGGCGAGGCGGGCTGAAGCCGCCGTAGGTTTTCATAGGGTCAGCCACAGGGTTGTCCTTCTCCCCTTGCGGGAGAAGGTGGCGCGAAGCGCCGGATGAGGGGTCGCACCGAAACCGTTGATTTGCCTGCAGAAGGCTAGCCGCCAACGCCCGTCGAGCCCTCATCCGACCCGCTTCGCGGGCCACCTTCTCCCGCAAGGGGAGAAGGACATCCACCCCTCACCCACGCTGCTCCACGCAGGCCGGCGGCGGCTCGGCCAGGGTCTGGGCGATGACGTGGCGGAGGCGGCAGGAGTAGCGCTGCTCGTAGGTGCCTTCACGCATCAGGAAGCGGATCGCCGGCCCGTTGCAGTGGATCCGCTCGGCGATGCGGAAGCGCCAGTAGGGATCGCGCGGCGCCATCTGCAGCACCTGCTCGGAGGTGGTGATCATCAGGTTGCCGTAGGCGGTGTAGCGGTCGCGATAGCTGCCGCCGGTGCTGGATTTCGGGTCGGGCGTCGAGAGCAGTTTCTGCAGCTTGGCGTCGGTGTCCGGGCAGCTGAGCTCGGGGTTGGCGAGGCTGGCCTGGCTGAGCTCGTTCCAGCTGGCGTAGGCGGCGTCCTGCAACGAGAGCTCGCGCGACTCATGCAGCTGCTGGATGCCGACGACCACTGCGCCGAGCGTGGTCAGCCCGGTCAGCAGCGAGGAAAGGCCGCCCAGCACCGCCCAGAAGGCCGTCGAGTGCAGCCACGACCGCTCCTCGGCCGCGGTCGGCGGGGTGGCGTCTTCCTCAGGCGCCGGGTCGGCGAACGTCATGTTGCGACTTTGATACGGAACGCCGGCAAGCGGAACCGCAAATCAGGGCGTGACGCTGAGCTGGCCCTTCATGTCCGGGTGGTAGCGGCAGTTGTAGAGGATGGTGCCGCCCTGCTTCATCACCGCGCTGCCGGTGACGCCGGGCGGCAATTCGACGTCGAAGTCGCCGGTCTTCGACGTCGCCGAGTGCTGGAACATGTCCCGGTTCACCCACTGCACGGTGTCGCCGACGTGCAGGTCGACGGGGGCCGGGCCGAAGGCCATCTTGTCGACGACGATCTGGAACGTCTGCGGCGCGCGGGGCTTGCTGGGCGCGCACCCGGCGAGGCACGCGCCCAAGGCCAGCGCCGCGACGAGGCCGCGGCTGAACCGGAACATGGGGACTACTTGAGCTTGGCGTCGAGCTGTTCGGCGTGGGTCTGGTGCTCGGTGAAGAGCGTCAGGCCGGTCTGCAGCAGCGACTTCAGCTGGGCGTTCTGGGCGTCGGGGATCAGCACGGTGCGCAGGGCGCCGTTGACGGTCTTGTGGTAGGCCACTTCATTGTCGACGTAGGCCTTGTCGTACGCCGCGCCGCTGAGCTTGGAGAGCCTGGCCAGCGTGGCGTTGGCCTGCTTGGTCAGCGCCTGGCTGGTCGGGTTGTCCTGCGGCGTCACGTGCAGCTGCTTCACCAGCGCCAGCGCCTTCTCGTTCACGGCGGTGTGGTCGCGGACCATCTCCTGGGCGAAGGCGCGCACGTCGGCGTTCTTCGACTTGGCGAGCGCCTGCTTGCCGGCCGCGACGTCGAGGTTGCCGGCGGTGTAGGCGATGTGGGCGATCTGCGCGTCGTTCGGCTTGGCCGACTGGGCGTAGGCGGCGGTGGCGACCAGCATGACGCTGGCGGCGGCGGCGATCAGTGGACGGTACATGGGCGGTCCCTCTTGAGGTTGCGCGCATTGGACGCCGACAGCTTTGCCGGCATTCCCCGTTAGTCGCGCCCGGCCTCGAACGCCGCCAGCACCCGGGCGGTCATGCCGTCGCAATCGGCGCCGGCGAAGGCGACGGTGCTCTGCAGCGTGCGCTGCAGCTCGGGGCCGAGATCCTCGCGCAGCCGTCGCCGGGCGCGGAACAGGCGCGTGCGCACCGTCTCGACCGGCGCGCCGATCGAGGCGGCCACCTCGTCGGCCGACAGGCCCTCGATCTCGTGCAGCACGAACACCAGCCGGAAGGTCTCCGGGAGGCGCGCGATCGCGCCTTGCAGGATCTGGGCGAGCTCGCGCCGCATGACCGACTCCTCCGGCGCCGCCGTCAGGCTCGCCGCGCTTTGCAACCGCTCGCGATAGTCCTCGAGCACCGTAAGCCCCTGTCCTTCCAGCGACCGCTTGCGCCGCCGCGAGGCCCGCACCTTGCTGATCGCCTCGTTGACGACGATGCGGGTCAGCCAGGTCGCCAGCGACGAGGCCCCGCCGAAGCGGCCGATGGCGGCGAAGGCCTTCATGTAGCCTTCCTGCACCGCCTCCTCGGCGTCGGCGCGGTTCTTAAGCACCCCCCAGGCGGCGCGGAACAGGCGCTGGTTATTGGCCCGCACCACGAAGGTGACGGCCGCCCGGTCGCCCGCGTCGATGCGCGCCGCCAGCGTGCGATCGTCCATCCCCGCAAAGTCCAGCCCTGCCGCCGCGCCCAACCGCCCGCTCCGTTTCAACTCAGCGCCGACACTTGCGCTGCGGGATTGGACGGCGCGTGGCCGCTTCGCGTTCCCACTCATGCTTCGACGATGGGCTCGCCGGCTTCGAGATAGCCCACCGTCCGCGTCCAGCTGTTTTCGATCCGTGAGATCACTTCCTGGGTCGTGGCGTTCCCGATCCGCAACCAGATGATCTGAGGATCGTCGACCCGGCGGCGCATGCTTGCGAAATCCGCATCCTTCGTGACGATGATCGAATTGGTCTGCCGTGCATATGCCCAAATGACGGCGTCATCGGACACGCCAAGGCCCAGCCAGTCTGTGTGCTCAGCCTGGTGGCCGGATCGCCGCAGCCAACGCGCCAGCGCCGGTGGAAGCTGCTGATCGATCAGGAATCTCACTCAGCGGCGAGTTGGATGACTGGATGATCCACCTGAGCGGCCGCGTAAGACAGCGCCGCACGGATATCCTCGACTTCCAGGTAGGGGAAATCGGCGACGATCTCCGCCTCCGTCGCGCCTCCGGCCAGCATCTCGAGCACGTCGGTCACGCGGATGCGCATGCCGCGGATGCACGGCCGGCCGCCCATCTTGCCGGCTTCGGCGGTGATGCGATCCGGGAGCTTCATGCGGACAGCATAGCACGGGGTCGCGCCCGGCGCAGCCCGCCCTACTCCGCCGCTTGCAGGGTCGCGCCCTGCACGTGCGGCTTGCCGGAGCGGTAGCTGGCGATGCGCGCCTCGATCTCGCCGCGGAAGATGCGGAACAGGCCCTGGATCGGCCAGGCGGCGGCGTCGGCCAGCAGGCAGATGGTGTGGCCCTCCATCTGGCTGGCCACGTCCAGCAGCATGTCGATCTCTTTCGGATCGGCCTCGCCGGAGACCATTCGCTCCATGATCCGCCACATCCAGCCGGTGCCTTCGCGGCACGGCGTGCACTGGCCGCAGCTCTCGTGCTTGAAGAAGTAGGCGACCCGGGCGATGGCGCGCACCACGTCGGTGGACTTGTCCATGACGATCATGGTGCCGGTGCCGAGGCCGGACTTGAACTTCTTCAGGGAGTCGAAATCCATCAGCGCCTGCTCGGCCTCCTCAGGCGTGATCACCTGCATGGAGACGCCGCCGGGGATGATGCACTTCAGGTTGCCCCAGCCGCCGCGGACGCCGCCGAAGTGCTCGTCGATCATCTGCTTCATCGGCATCGACATCACCTCCTCGACCACGCAGGGCTTGTTCACGTGGGCGGAGGCGGAGAACAGCTTGGTGCCGGCATTGTTGGGGCCGCCGAAGCCGGCGAACCAGTCGGCGCCGCGGCGCAGGATCTCGCCGACGACGGAGATCGACTCGACGTTGTTGACCGTGGTCGGGCAGCCGTAGAGGCCGCTGCCGGCCGGGAACGGCGGCTTCAGGCGCGGCTGGCCCTTCTTGCCTTCGAGGCTTTCCAGCAGCGCCATCTCGTCGCCGCAGATGTAGGCGCCGCCGCCGTGGGTGACGCGGATGTCGCAGGGCCAGCCGAGCTTGCTGTTCTGGCCGATCAGCCCAGCCTCGTAGGCCTCGGCCACCGCGTACTCGAGATGCTCGCGGCCCTCGATGTTCTCGCCGCGGATGTAGATGTAGGCGGTGTGGGCGCGCATCGCGCGGCAGGCGATCATGCAGCTCTCGATCAGCCGGTGCGGCTCCCAGCGAAGGATCTCGCGGTCCTTGCAGGCCCCCGGCTCGGACTCGTCGGCGTTGACCACCAGGTAGTGCGGCCGCTCGCTCTCCTGCTTGGGCATGAACGACCACTTCAGCCCGGTGTTGAAGCCGGCGCCGCCGCGGCCGCGCAGGCCGGAGTTCTTCACCTGGTCGCAGATCCACTCCGGGGCCTGCGCCAGCATGTCGGCCGTGCCGTTCCAGATGCCGCGCTTCAGCGCCCCTTCCAGCCGCCAGTCGTGCAGCCCGTAGAGGTTGGTGAAGATGCGGTCCTTGTCTTCGAGAATGCCGACCATGGACTAACCGTGCGGTTCCGGAACGTTGGGATCGAAGGGGTGGGTGCGGATCCAGGCGAGGCGCCGCACCACGGCGTAGATGAACAGCGCCCAGCCGAGGCCGACGATGGCGACGCCGGTCCACAGCATCCAGGGCGGTCCGCCGAGACGGAAGCGGCCGAGCACCAGCACCAGCACGCCGAGCAGGCAGGCGATGAAGCCCGCGAACCGCGCCGGGCGGCCCTGGGCGCGCATCGAGTCGAGATAGGCCGACTGGCGCGCGAGCTGGGCCGGGTCGTCGGTCACCGGGCCTTCTCGCGGGCGACGCCGAGGATCAGCCAGCCGTGCGAGGCGAAGCCGGCGACCACCGCCCCGACGAACAGCCACATCCCCCACGGCGCGCGGAAGGCGAGCGAGGCGACGATCGCGACCATGGCCACGATCAGCGCCGCGGCCGTCACGCCGAGCGCGATGAAGAGGCGGCGCCTTTGCAGGGCAACGTCCATCATCCCTCCCCTTCATGGGGAGGGAAAGACCGCGAAGCGGTCAGGGTGGGGGAGTCCGGGACAGGGCGCAGTGTCCGAGTTCCCCACCCTGCCGATGCGCCGCATCGGCTGTCTCTCCCCATGAAGGGGAGGGATGGACAGGGCGCGATCACGCGGCCGGCTCCGGCGTGTTCGGCAGCTTGTAGGGCTTGGCGCGCGAGCCGTCGTAGAGGGCGGGGTCGGTCAGGGTCAGCGGGCCGCCGACCGGGGCGGTGGCCTGGCGGCCGGCCGATGACCCGGGCGGCGGCGTGCGGCCGGCGCGAAACTCGTCGAGGATATGCTTCAACGCCGCCGGCGTCAGGTCCTCGTAGTAGTCGTCGTTGATGGCGGCCATCGGCGCGTTGGCGCAGGCGCCCATGCACTCGACCTCCTCCCACGAGAACTTGCCGTCGGCGCTCACATGCTCCTTCGGGCCGATCTCGGCCTTCAGCACCTCCATCAGCGCGTCCGACCCGCACAGCGCGCACGGCGGCGTGCCGCAGACCTGCACGTGAGCGACCCTCCCCACCGGCTCCAGCTGGAACATGGTGTAGAAGGTGGCGCACTCCAGCACCCGCATCACCGCCATGCCCAACAGCTCGGCGACGGCGCGGATCGCCGGCTCCGGCACCCAGCCTTCCTGCTTCTGCACCAGCCACAGCACCGCGATCACCGCCGACTGCTGGCGCCCGGGCGGGAACTTCGACATCCACCACCTGGCCTTCTCCAGGCTCTCCGGGGTGAAGGCGAAGGACGCGGGCTGGTCCTTGGCGAGGCGCCTAACCGACATTTCTGGCGCTCACCGGTCGATCTCCCCGAAAACGATGTCCAGCGAGCCGATGACGGCGGAGACGTCGGCCAGCATGTGGCCGCGGCACATCCAGTCCATCGCCTCCAGGTGCGGATAGCTGGGCGCGCGGATCTTGCAGCGGTAGGGCTTGTTGGTGCCGTCGGCCACCAGGTAGACGCCGAACTCGCCCTTGGGCGCCTCGACGTAGGCGTACACCTCGCCCTCCGGCACGTGGTAGCCCTCGGTGTAGAGCTTGAAGTGGTGGATCAGCGCCTCCATCGAGCGCTTCATCTGCCCGCGGCGCGGCGGCGCCACCTTGTGGTCGTCGCTGAGCACCAGCCCGGGCGTCTTCTTCAGCCGCTCGACGCACTGCAGGATGATCTTGGTCGACTGGCGCATCTCCTCCATGCGGCAGAGGTAGCGGTCGTAGCAGTCGCCGTTGACGCCCAGCGGAATCTCGAACTCCAGGTCGTCGTAGCACTCGTAGGGCTGGTTGCGGCGCAGGTCCCAGGCGACGCCCGAGCCGCGCAGCATCACCCCGGTGAAGCCCCAGGCGAAGGCCTGGTCTTTGGTCACCACGCCGATGTCGACGTTGCGCTGCTTGAAGATGCGGTTGCCGGTGATCAGGCCCTCGATGTCGTCGAGCACCTTGGGGAAGCGCCTGGCCCAGGTCTCGATGTCGTCGACCAGCGCCGGCGGCAGGTCCTGGCGCACGCCGCCGACCCGGAAGTAGTTGGCGTGCATACGAGCGCCTGACGCGCGCTCGTAGAAGATCATCAGCTTCTCGCGCTCCTCGAAGCCCCACAGCGGCGGGGTGAGCGCGCCGACGTCCATCGCCTGGGTGGTGACGTTGAGGATGTGGTTGAGGATGCGGCCGATCTCGGAATAGAGCACCCGGATCAGCTGGCCGCGGATCGGCGCTTCCAGGCCCATCAGCCGCTCGATGGCGAGCACGAAGGCGTGCTCCTGGTTCATCGGCGCGACGTAGTCGAGGCGGTCGAAGTAGCCGAGGTTCTGGGCGTAGGGCCGCGCCTCGATCAGCTTCTCGGTGCCGCGGTGCAAGAGGCCGATGTGCGGATCGATCCGCTCGACCACCTCGCCGTCCAATTCCAGCACCAGGCGCAAAACGCCATGCGCGGCAGGATGTTGCGGGCCGAAGTTGATGTTGAACTTGCGGACCGGCGTCTCGGCGGTCGGTTCGGCGGGGACCAGCGCTTCGCTCACGGGGCCTTCTCCGGGGCGAGGCGGCCGGCGCTCATCAGCACGATCAGCACGGCGGCGGCGAGCAGGCAGGCTTCGAACGCCATGCCCTCGTCCCAGCGCACAGCAAGCGACATCTCCGCGAGCCGGCGCGAGACCGGCAGGCCCAGCAGCCAGATCCACAGCATCGCCGAGCGGTCGGCCAGCGGATGCGTCCTGTTGACGTTGAGGCCGGTGAAGATGGCCGCCAGGCTGCCGATGATCTCGAAGGCCAGCAGCTGGTCGAAATGCGCCGCCGCCTCGGGATGCGGCAGCGTCGCCAGCAAGAGGCCGATGTTGCCGAGGAACAGCGTCGCCAGCACCGTCAGGCCGTAGCCGAAGTTGGGCGCGGACGCCCGGATGATGCGCGTCATGCCCCCTCCCCGGCCTTCCCGTCGGCCTTCTCGTCTCCAGGCAGCCCGTACGGATAGCCCTGGCCCGGCCGCGCGTAGTCGGCGCCTTCCCAGGGCGACAGGAAGTCCCAGTTGCGAAACTCGACCGACTTCACCGGCTCGTAGACCACCCGCTTCAGCTCGTCGTCGTAGCGGACCTCGACGTAGCCGGTCATCGGGAAGTCCTTGCGCATCGGATGCCCATGGAAGCCGTAGTCGGTGAGCAGGCGGCGCAGGTCCGGGTGGCCCTCGAAGAAGATGCCGTACATGTCGAAGGCTTCGCGCTCGAACCAGTCGGCGCACGGATAGACGCCGAAGACGGACGGCACGGCCGTCTCCTCGTCGGTCTCGATCTTTACTCGCAGGCGCCGGTTCTGGGTCAGCGACAGCAGGTGGTAGACCACGTCGAAGCGCTTCTCGCGCTGCGGATAGTCGGCGCCCGCCAGGTCGATCAGCTGCTGGAAACGAAGCTGCGGATTGTCGCGCAGGTAGGTCAGCACCCCGACGATGGCGTGGGCCGGCGCGTGCACGGTCAGCTCGCCGAACGCCACGTGGTAGGCGCCCACCTGGCCGCCCGAGTTGGCCACGATGGTCTCGCCCAGCTGGCTGAGCGCCTCGTCCGCCACCCGCCAATGAGTCATGAACCGGCGCTCATCGCTCGATGGTCCCGGTGCGGCGGATCTTCTTCTGCAGCTGCAGCACCCCGTAGAGCAGCGCCTCGGCGGTCGGCGGGCAGCCGGGCACGTAGATGTCGACCGGCACGATGCGGTCGCAGCCACGCACCACCGAATAGCTGAAGTAGTAGTAGCCGCCGCCGTTGGCGCAGGAGCCCATCGAGATCACGTACCTGGGGTCCGGCATCTGGTCGTAGACCTTGCGCAGCGCCGGGGCCATCTTGTTGGTCAGCGTGCCGGCGACGATCATCACGTCGGACTGGCGTGGGCTGGCGCGCGGGGCGAAGCCGTAGCGCTCCATGTCGTAGCGCGGCATCGAGGCCTGCATCATCTCCACGGCGCAGCAGGCCAGCCCGAAGGTCATCCACATCAGCGAGCCGGTGCGGGCCCAGGTGATCAGGTCGTCGGTGGCGGCGGTGATGAAGCCCTTGTCGGCCAACTGGTTGGAGACGCCGTCGAAGAACGGGTCGTGCCGCTTCGGATCATACCCCTCGACGCTCGCCCGCCCCGCTGCGCCCGCGGGAACCGTTACTCCCATTCGAGCGCGCCCTTCTTCCATTCGTAGATGAAGCCGACCGTCAGCACGCCCAGAAAGGCCATCATCGACCAGAAGGCGTAGGCCGCCTCGGCGTGCGGCATCTTCAGCAGGCTCACCGCCCAGGGAAACAGGAACGCCACCTCCAGGTCGAAGATGATGAACAGGATAGAGACCAGGTAGAAGCGCACGTCGAACTTCATCCGCGCGTCGTCGAAGGCGTTGAAGCCGCACTCGTAGGAGGACAGCTTCTCCGGATCCGGCGATTTCGGCGCGATGACGGTCGGCAGGATGGTGAAGAGCACGCCGAGCGCGCAGGCGATCGCGAGGAAGATCACGATCGGCAGGTACTGCAGCAAATAGGTGTTCATCGAGGCCGGTTTGCGGAAGGGCGAAGCGGAGTCGGCGACCTTCTAGCCCATGGATTCAGCCCATACAAACCCGTTGCGGGCCGCGCGGCGGATCGCCTCTCCAGTTGACGCAGGCGAGGGCCCGACCTATCAGACGCGCCTCTTATCCGAGCCCGTCGCGGCCGGTCAGGAACGCGGGTGTAGCTCAGTCGGTTAGAGCGCCGGCCTGTCACGCCGGAGGTCGCGGGTTCAAGTCCCGTCACTCGCGCCATTCTCCGATATCCGCCGCTCGCGCTATGCTCCGACGCCGCCGGCGCGACGCCGGCCCCGCCTGGAGGTCTGCCCGTGATCAGCGCCGAAGCGCTCGAGCTGGCGAAGGCGAAGCTGCTGGCCGCCGCCGAGGCGATGGCCGAGCCGACGCCGGCGGTGCTGCTGACCCGCGCCGAGCGGCGCCTGGCGGCCGGCGACGCGGCCGAGGCGGCGCGGCTGGCCTGGCAGGCCTATGGGCTCGATCCTTCGCTCGACCAGTTCGCGCTCTTGTTCCCGGACGTCGAGGGCTCGCCGGAGGCCTCGCTCGGCAAGGCCCGGGCGCTGGTTGCCGCCGGCTTCCACAACGCCCGACTGACCGAGATCATCGCCTTCGCCGCCACCCGTCTTGGCCGCTTCGGCGACATCCGCGCGCTGATGGACCAGGACCGGTTCCTGGCCGTGGTCCGCGCCGCCGCCCCCGACGATCCGGACCTGCCCGAGCTCGCCCAGGCCCTGCAGACCGACCTCGCCCACTACCGGTCGCCGGCCTACCGGGCGATCCGGCACGCGGCGCGGCGCGAGGGCGTGGACGAGGCGACCGACGGCCCGCCGGCGCTGGCGCGGATGTTCGAGCGGCTGCGGTCGGCCGTCGGCGGCTGGATCGCCGCCCTGCCGGCCGATCCCGCCCACCCGTTCCTGGCCGGCAAGCCGGAGCGGTTCCGGCTGGAGGGCTGGAGCGTCGTCTCCGGCCGCAAGGGCCACCACACCCCGCACGTGCACACCGAATCGTGGGCGAACGGGGTGTTCTACGTGCAAGTCCCGGACGCGGTGGAGAACGCCGAAAAGCGGGCCGGCTGGCTGCGCGTGGGGCCGCCGGCCGACTACGGCGTCGGCGACGCCGAGGGCTGGCCCGAGCGCTGGATCCAGCCGCGGCCGGGCCTGGCGGTGATCATGCCCAGCCACTTCCATCACGAAACCCGGCCGCTGGGCGCCGACCAGACCCGGATCTGCTTCGCCTTCCAGATCTACCCGCTCCCGGCCGTCTAGCGGCGCCCAACACATTCTCGCGCCTGGCGGAACTGGCGCGGCCTCTCACCGATTCTCCCTCGCGAGCCACGAGGGAGAGACGGACCCATGGGCGGCCAGGGCAGCGACATCGGCGAAGGCTTCAACCAGCGCGCGGAAAGCGAGATCGAGCGGCAGCGGCAGATTCAGCGCGAGATCGACCACGCCGAGGAGCGCTCGTTCAAGCCGAGCGGCGGCGACGGCAAGGGCGCCATGCAGGCCGGCGCGCGCCGCTATCCCGAGCCGCCGTTCCCCGAGCAGCACCAGGAGAAGCCGGGCCTCGAATCGCGCATCGACCCGCGGCCGATGTACGACGCGCCCTACTACAAGGGCTCGGAGAAGCTGCTGGGCCGCAGGGCGCTGATCACCGGCGGCGACTCCGGCATCGGCCGCGCCGTGGCGGTGCTGTTCGCCCGCGAGGGCGCCGACGTGGCGATCGCCTACCTCGACGCCGACGAGGACGCCGAGGAGACCCAGCGCGCGGTCGAGAAGGAGGGCCGCCGCGCCATGCTGATCAAGGGCGACGTCAGCGACCCCGCCTTCGCGCCCGCGGCCGTGGAGCATACCGCGCAGACGCTCGGCGGCCTCGACATCCTGGTCAACAACGCCGCCTTCCAGGAGCATGCGAACGAACTCGACTGGCTGAGCTTCGAGCACTTCGACCGCACCCTGAAGACCAACCTCTACGGCTACTTCCACATGGCCAGGGCGGCGGTGGCGCACATGCAGCCGGGCGGCGCCATCATCAATACCGGCTCGGAGACCGGCCTGTTCGGCAACCGCGAGCTGCTGGACTACTCGACCACCAAGGGCGGCATCCACGCCTTCACCCGCTCGCTGGCGGCGCTGCTGATCGACAAGGGCATCCGGGTGAACTGCGTCGCGCCCGGCCCGGTCTGGACCCCGCTCAACCCCGCCGACCGCCTCGGCCCGCAGGTGGCGCAGTTCGGCGCCAAGACCATGATGAAGCGCCCCGCGCAGCCGGAGGAGATCGCCCCGGCCTACGTCTTCTTCGCCTCGCCCCACACGTCGAGCTTCATCACCGGCGAGGTCCTGCCGATCCTCGGCGGCCCGGTCGGGGCTCAGTAGGCGTCAGCTCGCCAGGGCGTAGCTCGGCGGCGGGCGGGCGAAGGCGGGTTCGCCGCTGACGTCGGCGTAGAGGCGCGACAGGCGCTGGAAGACGGCGTCCCAGCCGTGGCGCTCGCAGGCGCGCTCGCGGGCGGCGCGGCCCAGGTCGGCGACGTCCCGCTCGAACAGCGCCGCGACCGCGCCGGCGAACTGCGCGCCGGTCGAGCGGGCCGCCAGCGAGCCGACGCTGAAGTCGACGCTCTCCCCCACCCCGCCGGCGTCGATGCCGACCACCGGCAGGCCACAGGCCATCGCCTCCAGCACGATCAGGCCGAACGGCTCGGAGTCGTTGGCGTGCACGAAGGCGTCGCAGCTGGCGAGCAGCGCCGCGAGCCTGGCCGGCTCCTTCTCGTATGGCAGCTCGATCACCCGGCCCGGCGACGGCGTGGTGGCGCGTGCGCCAACCAGCAGCAGCACGTAGGGCTCGCCGAGCTTTTCGACCGCCTCGACCAGCACGTCGACCCGCTTCTCGCGCGCCGGGCGGCCGGCGAACACCAGCAGCCGGTGGTGCGGCATGAGACCGAGCCGCCGCCGCAGGCCGGCCGGATCAGCGCCGTCGGGCCGGAACGCCTCCACGTCGACGCCGAGCGGCAGGGCGATCGGATCGGCGACGCCAGCGTCGGCAAGGCGGGCGGCGATGTAGCGGCTGGGGGCGACGGCCCGGTCGAAGCGGCGGTAGATCTCGCCCCAGTGGCGGCGCACCGGCCGCTCGGCCCACTCGCCGATGTGCAGCGCCGCCAGGGCCCCGAGGTCGGTGTGGCAGAAGCCGATCACCGGCACGCCCAGCGCCTCGCCGGCCTTCAGCGCCGCCAGGCCCGGCGTGTAAGGATCGCCGGCCTCGATCAGCGTCGGGCGCTGGCGCATCAGCCGCTTCATCCAGGCGGTCTTGCCGACCGGCCAGCGGTAGCCGTCGCCGAACGGCAGCGGGGCGGCGTAGATCGAGAGCCGGCCGGCGCCGTCGTAGGCGTGGCGCGGGCCCGGCACCACCAGGGTGTGGCGCACGTGCGGGCGCGCCTTGGAGAACCAGGCGCGCTTGGCGCTGAGGTAGCGCTTCACCCCGCCGCTCTTCGGCGCATAGAGCATGGTGGTGTCCACCAGGCGCGGACCCTGGTCCAGCATGGTCCTTGGATCGAGCACGGTCCTGGCGAGGAGATCGGCGCGCGAGGAAGCCCAGTCGACGACGTGCCCCAACAAAGGCCGCACCTCCCTTTACGCCCCGCCACCGATAGTGGCCTGGAGGTCAAAACCGGTTCAACGCTGTTTTGCTCCCCTTTTCCCTGGCCGGCCAGTAAGTCAAGGCCAAGCTGATCGCGCGTTGCGCCCGCAAAGCTTGGCGCGTACCCAGCCGGCATGGCCAGATTCCTGTTCGCCACCTGGGAAGGCGGCGGTCACGTGCAGCCGATGCTGCTGGTGGCCCAGGGGCTGGTCTCGCGAGGTCACACGGCGCTGGCGATGAGCGACGCCTGCAACGCGGGCGACGCCGCGGCGCTGGGCGTGCCGTTCCGCCCGTGGCGCACGGCGCCGTCGCGCGCCGACCGCTCGCCCGCGGGCGATCCCCTGAAGGACTGGGTGGCGAAGAGCCCGCTGGAGGTGATCCACGGCCTCGCGGACGGGGTGATGTGCGGCCCCGCGGCGCGCTACGCCGCCGACACGCTCGCCGCCATCGACGACTTCGCGCCCGACATGGTAGTGAGCCAGGAGCTGCTGTTCGGGGTGATGGCGGCGGCGCAGGCGCGGGGCGTGCCGCTGGCGCTGCTGGCGGCCAACGTCTGGTCGCTGCCGACCCTGGAGGACGCGCCGCCGTTCGGGGCCGGCGCGCCGCCGCCGGCCTCCGACGAGGCGCGCGCCTTCTACGCGCAGATCGACGCGGCGACACGCTGCGGCTTCCAGCACGGGCTGCCGGCGCTGAACGCGGCCCGCGCCGGGCTGGGCCTGGCCCCGCTCTCCGACCTGTTCGATCAGCTGGACGCGGCGGGCCTGATCCTGCTGGCCACCAGCCGCGCCTTCGACTTCGACCTGACCCCGCCCAAGCCCTACCGCTACGCCGGCGCCTACATGGCCGATCCGGCCTGGACGGCGCCCTGGTCGCCGCCGTGGCCAGCCGACGATCCGCGGCCGCTGGTGCTGGTCTCGTTCTCGACCATGTACCAGGGCCAGGAGGCGGCGTTGCGGCGCGCCATCGAGGCGCTGGGAACGCTGGACGTACGGGGCCTGGTCACGCTCGGGCCGATCCTCTCGCCCGCCGACTTTCCGGCGCCGCCCAACGTCGTGGTGGCGGCCCACGCGCCGCACAGCCAGGTGCTGCCGCTGGCCTCGGCGGTGATCACCCACGCCGGCCACGCCTCGACGCTGCGGCCGCTGATCGCCGGCGCGCCGCTGGTCTGCCTGCCGATGGGGCGCGACCAGCCCGACAACGCCGCGCGGGTCGCCGAGCGCGGCGCGGGCCTGCGCCTGCCCGCGGACGCGCCGGCCGCCGCCATCGCCGCCGCCGTGGCGCGGCTGCTGGCCGAGCCGTCGTTCCGGGAGTCCGCGAGAGCGCTCGGCGCCCGCATCGCCGCCGACTGCGAGGCGCGCTCGGCCGAGCCGCAACTGGCCGCGTTCGCTGCTGAAGGAGCCTCGAGATGATCAAGCTGACCTTCGCCCTGGTGCGCCTGCCGCACCTCACGCGCGAGGCCTTCCAGGCCTACTGGTTCGAGACCCACGCCCCCCTGGTGGCGAGCGTCAAGGACGTGCTGCGCATCCGCCGCTACGTGCAGCTGCACAGCCTGCCCGCCGACGTCTCCGACAGCCTGCGCGGCGCCCGCGGCGGCCCTGAGGGCTTCGACGGCGTCGCCCAGCTGTGGTGGGACAGTTTCGAGACCATGGCCGCCAACGACCCGGCCGCCGCCGAGGCCGGCCGGTTGCTGTTAGAGGACGAGCGCAAGTTCATCGACCTGGCCAAATCGCCGCTCTGGTGGGGCGAGGAGAAGGTGGTCTTCGGGTAGCCGCAGGCTCGGCCGTGTTAAGCCGCGCTACCCAGTGACACGCTTGCAACCGCGGGCGCCATAACTATTATCGGAACGGGCAAACCTCGGTGACTCGACATGGCGATCAGTGTGGAACTGGGTGAGACCCTCGAGCGGTTCGTCGAGGACCTCGCCCGTGACGGCCGGTACAACTCCAAGAGCGAGGTCCTTCGGGAGGGCGTCCGGCTGGTGCAGGAGCGCGAGGCGAAACTGGCGGCCCTGGATGCGGCGATCGCTCGCGGTTTGGCGGACATCGACGCCGGGCGAACGATCCCGATGGAAGAAGCCTTCGATCGCGTGGAAGCCAAGCTCAAAAAGATGCTTTGAGGGTCATCTTCGCCAAGTCCGCGCTGGACGATCTGGAGGAGATCGCCCTTTGGATTGCGCGAGACAGCCCGCGAAGAGCCATGAGGCTGAACGCCGAATTGCGCGCGGCCTGCCGAGGACTCGCGCGCTATCCTCGCAGATTCCAGCTCGTATCGCGCTATGCGCGGCGAGAGATCAGGCGCCGGGTGCACGGCGCCTACCTGATCTTCTACGAGATAGAGCGTTCAGAGGTCAGGATCGCTCGGATAATTCACGGCGCGCGCGACTACGAACCGCTGCTGTTCCCCGACGAAGGGCCCAACTAGGCCCCTACCCAGCCCCCAGCGCCAGGGCGGTGCGGTAGGTGATGAAGGCGGCGGCGTAGGCGAGCGTCACCATGTAGGCGAACATGATCGCCGGCCATTTCCAGGAATTGGTCTCGCGCTTCACCACGCCCAGCGTCGAGGCGCACTGCGGGGCGAACACGTACCAGACGAGGAAGGCCAGCGCCGAGGCCAGCGTCCAGTGGGTGGCCAGCGTGTGGCCGAGGACGCCGGTGTTGTCGCCGCCGCCGACCGCATAGACGGTGCCGAGCGCGCCGACCGCCACTTCGCGCGCCGCCATGCCGGGGATCAGGGCGACGCTCATTTGCCACGAGAAGCCGATGGGTTGCAGCAGTGGCTGCAGCGCGTGGCCGATGATGCCGGCGAAGCTGTAGTCGATGGCGGGCTGGCTTGCGCCGGCCGGCGGCAGCGGCACTTTCGCCAGCGCCCAGACGATCACCATCATCGAGAGGATGATGGTGCCGGCGCGGCGCAGGAAGATCTCGCCGCGCTGCCAGACCAGCCGTGCCACGTTCAGCGGCTCGGGCATCTTGTACGCGGGCAGTTCCATCAGGAACGGCTCGGAGGCGCCGCGCCAGAACACCTTGCGGATCACGAAGGCGACTACGAGCGCGCTGGTGATGCCGGTGGCATAAAGCCCGAGCATGACGAGGCCCTGTTCGCTGATCCAGCCGAACAGGTGGTGGTTGGGCACGAAGGCCGAGATGATCAGCGTGTAGACCGGGATACGCGCCGAGCAGGTGGTGAGCGGCGCGACCAGGATCGTGGTCAGCCGGTCGCGCTTCTGGTCGATCACCCGCGTTGCCATGATGCCTGGAATGGCGCAGGCGTGCGAGGAGAGCAGCGGGATGAAGGCGCGGCCATGCAGGCCCGCGCCGCCCATGATCTTGTCCATCAGGAAGGCGGCGCGGGCCATGTAGCCGACGTCCTCCAGGGCGATGATGAAGAAGAACAGCACCAGGATCTGCGGCAGGAAGACGATGACGCTGCCGACGCCCGAGATCAGCGCGTCGCAGACGAAGCTCTTCAGGATCCCGTCGGGCAGCAAGGCCCCGGCCTCGGCCGCGAGCCAGTTGAAGCCGGCGGTGATCAGGTCGCTGACCGGCCCCGTGGTCAGGAATACCGCCTGGAACATCACGAAGAGGAGCACGAAGAGGAACGCGAGGCCGCCCACCGGGTGCAGCAGCACCGCGTCGAGCCGGCCGGTCCAGGTGTCGGGCCGCTTCGGCGGCTTCACGTAGGCCTTGATCAGCCGCTCGGCCTCGCGGTGCAGCGTGCGCAGCTCGCCGCTGGACGGTTCGCGCCAACTGGCCGGCCGCGCCGCGCCTGACGCCGCCGCGGCCTGCGTTGCCGCGATCAGCGTCTCGATCCCGCGCCGGCGGGTGGCGACGGTGGCGACGATCGGCGCGCCGAGATCGCGCGAGAGGCCTTCCACGTCGATCTCGAGGCCCTGCCGGGTCGCGATGTCGATCATGTTCAGCGCCAGCACCAGCGGGCGGCCGGCGCTCTTCAGCTCCAGCACCAGGCGCAGCGCGACGCGCAGGGACGTGGCGTCGGCGACGCAGACGATCACGTCCGGCGCGGCCTCGCCCTCGCGGCGGCCCAGCACCACGTCGCGGGTGATCGCCTCGTCTGGACTGCGGGCGCGCAGGGAGTAGG
>DASXEN010000075.1:0-16644 GCA_036490095.1 Caulobacteraceae bacterium | reverse complement strand
GACCCATGGCCTGATCAGCGTGGCCGACAACACCTTCGCCAGCCCCTATGTGCAGCGGCCGCTGGAGCACGGCGTCGACATCGTCGTCCACTCCACCACCAAATACCTGAACGGCCATTCGGATATGATCGGCGGCTGCGCCGTGGTCGGCGAGAACCCCGACCTGGCCGCCCAGCTGAAGTTCCTGCAGAACGCCGTCGGCTCGATCTCCGGGCCCTTCGACAGCTTCCTGGCCCTGCGCGGCCTGAAGACCCTGGCGCTTCGGATGGAGCGGCATTGCTCGAGCGCCCTGAAGATCGCCCGCTGGCTCGAAGCCCGCCCCGAGGTCAGCCGGGTGATCTACCCCGGCCTGGAAAGCCATCCCCAGCACGACCTGGCCAAGCGCCAGATGCACGGCTTCGGCGGCATCGTCACCGTGGTGCTCGATCGCGACCTGGCCGGAACCCGGCGGGTGCTGGAACGGGTGCAGCTGTTCACCCTGGCCGAGAGCCTCGGTGGGGTGGAAAGCCTGATCGAGCACCCCGCCATCATGACCCACGCCTCCATCCCGGCCGAGACAAGGGCGCGCGTCGGGATCGCGGATTCGCTGGTGCGGCTCTCGGTGGGCGTCGAGGATGCGGGGGATTTGATCGCGGACCTGGAGCAGGCGCTGGGCTGACGGCCCGAAGGTCAGTGCCTGGTAAAATACTCAAGTAATATCAATAGCATGTCATTCCGGAGAGCCGCGAAGCGGACTCGTCCGGGATCTCCTCGGCACAGTTGCGCGAAGGAGATCCCGGACAGCTCGCTGCGCGAGCTTCCGGGATGACACGGGAAGGTGGAGACGGCGCGGCGAACGCGGAAAGCGATCCCGGCTCCTAAGGCCGGCTCATGATCACCGCGATGCAGTAGCGGTAGTAGAGCCAGCCGAGGATCACGGCGAAGGAGGCGTCGAAGACGCCGAACCAGAAGAAGCCGCCGCCGACCACGAACCAGACGGTGGCCATCCAGACGCGGCCCGCGACGCCGCAGATGTTGGGATAGCGCGAGCGCAGCGGGTCCTGCAGGCCGGGGATGTAGAGGGCGGTGACCAGGATCAGCGTCGCGCCCCAGCCGCGGATCCAGCCGGTGGGAACCGGCGGCGGCAGGCCGAAGCAGTGGGAGACGAAGCCGGGGATGAACATGCAGCCCAGGCCGATGCCCAGGTGCAGCAGCATGTTGAAGCCCAGCACCGTCTGGTAGACCGTCTGCCGCTGGCGCACCCGCGCCTCGTTCCAGCCGATGGTCAGGGAGTCGGCGGTGATGGCCATCGGGCGAGCCCCTCAGAAGGTCAGCAGGTAGGCGAGCAAGTCGGCCTTCTGCGCCGCCGGCAGGTCGGTGCCGTATGCGTGGCCCTGGGCGCCGTTGCCGCGCTGGGCGGTGTCGAAGCAGAAGCCGTCGGCGGGCGCTGCGCCGGTTGACGCGGGGCCGACTGGGCAGGGCGGAGCGACGAAGCCGCCCTTGACCGGGTCGATCACGTCGGAGCCACGCAGGAAGCTCTTCGGGCGCTCGGCCGGCGGCGCCAGCAGGTCGGCGAGCGTCGGCACCGAGCCGTTGTGCAGGTAGGGCGCGCGCAGCCACAGGCCGTCCAGCGGCAGGTTGGCGTAGCCGTCGGTCTTGACGAAGTGGGTGAAGTGGTAGGGCGTGCCGGCGAAGAGCGCCGAGACCTGCCAGTCGCGGAAGCCTTGCGTGTAGGAGTTCAGCCGGTTGGGGTCCGTGCCCACCTGGGCGATCGGGTCGACCTTGCCGAGCGCCGCGCCCTGGAAGACGTAGCCGTTTGCGCCCTGCCAGCCATGGCACGAGGCGCATCCCTGCATGTAGATCGCCTGGCCGCGCGCCACGGCCGCCGGGTCGGGATGGTAGGGGCTGGCCGGCGGCTTCAGGTCCATCAGCCAGGCGGCGTCGCGGTCGATGGCGGGATGGTCGACGCTGGCCGCCGTCACGCCTGCGCCGATCGCCGCCGAGAGGTTGCGCTCGGCCAGCGAATTGTTGTTGCCGTCCCAGTGCAGCTGCATGCCCTCGCGCGGCCGCTGGTCGAAGATGGCCGGAAACTCGGTCGTGCCCACCAGCTCGGCGTCGGGCACGTGCGAGCCGGGCGGCAGCTGCAGCAAGAGCTTGTAGGGGTTGAAGGTGTCGACCCGGCCAGGGCCCCAGGCCGGCTGCGCGTCCAGCAGCGGCCCCAGCCGCGAGCGCCGCTCCACCAGCCCCTCGCGCACCTGCGGCAGCACCGCATAGCGCAGGAACGCCTCCTGGATCGGGTTGAAGTGGGCGCCGGCCTGCTTCATCGCCGGGATCATCGTGTCGGGCGACAGCCGCTCGTCGGCGCCGGCAGCCAGCAGGAATTGGATGAAGGCGTAGAGATTGAAGTTGTTGGAGCCCATGCCGGGGGTGATGTGCTGCGGCCCGCCGGCGGCGGTGCGCCAGGTGCCGACATGGCAGGTGGCGCAGTTGAACCAGACCACGTCGACGCCGTAGACCTGCCGCTTGGAGATGCCGACCGGCAGGTCGGACTCATTCCCGTTCGCATCCGTCTCGTAGAGGAAGCCGAAGGCCTTGTAGTCGTCGCGGCCCTTAAACTCGGCCGGGAACAGCTTCGGCAGCGCCTTCCACATCCAGTAGGGCAGGCCGCTGTTGGCCTCGGCGCCGATCGAGGCGTGCATGAAGTGCTGCGGGTCGGCGGCGTACTTCGGCGTCTTCGAGCCGCCGAGCTCGAAGGCGAGGGTGATGGCGACGATCACCGCCGCCAGCCCCAGCAGCGTCAGCACCAGGACGGTCAGCAGCGCCAGGTTCAGCTTCCACCGCCGCTTGGCGAGGTAGATCTGCACCGCCGAGAAGGGCGTGTTGATATCGCTCATGTGGACATCACCGCCTTGCTCGGGGCGACCATCGGAGCGTGCGCCCGGTAGACGCTCATGACCTCCTCGATCATGGTCTCGCGGTCCGGGTAGCGGGACTGGTCGTAGCAGCCCATCGGGTTCTTCATGGCGCTGACCAGGCAGCGGTTGCAGTAGGTGCAGGGCTTTGGCGGGCGGTCATGACCGGCGGCCCACTGCTGGACGAGGTCGTTGTTGGCCACCAGCGAGCGGGCGATGGAGACGCCGTCCACCGCCCCGGTCTTCAGCGCGTCGCAGATGAAGGAGGCGCTCTGGAAGCCGCCGGTGCACAGCACCGGGATCGACACCGCCTGCTTGATGACCCGCGCCTCCTCGAGGTTCACCCCCTCGACCGGCTTGCCCTTCTTCATGCGGAACCAGGCCCAGTGGAAGATCGGCCGCAGGAACGGGTAGCGGAACAGCATGTAGTTGCGCATGCCGTTGACCCCCGACGAGATCATCGCGTCGTACGTGGTGGTCAGCGTCTCCAGCGAGAGGTCGCCCGGCGGGTTCAGCGGGTGCGGGAAGAGCGAGCCCTGGCTGACGTGGATGGCGTCGGCGCCGGCAGCCTCGGCCCACTTGGCGATCTGCACCGTGTCTTCCAGCGTGTTGCCGGGCTTCTCCCAGGGCACCACGTTGTTGTGGTCGACGGCGCTGAGTTTCACCTGCAGGTGGAAGTCGCGTCCCACCGCGCCGCGGATCGCCTCGATCACGTTCAGCAGGAAGCGGGCGCGGTTCTCCAGCGGGCCGCCGTACTCGTCCTTGCGGTCGTTGATGCCCGACGACATGAACTGGCTGAACAGATAGCCGTTGGCCGCGTGCAGCTCGACCCCGTCGAGCCCGGCTTCCCGCGCCCGCCAGGCGCCGCGGGCGAAGGCGGCGATGGTGTGGTCGATGTCGGCCTTGCTCATCGCCTGGGTCAGGAAGCCGTGCAGCGTCTCCTTGTTGCTGGTCGAGCTCAGGGTCTTGCGGGCGAGGTTGTGGACGCCCGGAAAGTCCATCTGCCGGCCCGAGTGGCTGAGCTGCATGATGAACTTGGAGTCCAGCCCGTGGATCACCTCGCCGAGCTTGGCCCAGAGCGGGATGAAGTCGTCGCGGTGCACGGTGGCGTAGCCGGCGATGATCCGCCCCTCCATCAAGACCGGCACGTAGGAGGAGATGATCGCGCCCACCCCGCCGTGGGCGAACTTGGATTCCCAGTTGATGCGGGTCTGGGTGAGCGAGCCGTCCTCGTTGTCGAACCGCCCGGAGATGTTCGAACGGAAGATGCGGTTCTTCACCGTCAGGTTGCGGAAGTGCAGCGGCTGGAAGATCTCGTCGAAGGCCATCGCGGTCTCTCCCCCTAAGCGCTGGGACTGGCGCCGGCGCTGCGCCAGGCGCCGGCCAGCAGCGCCAGCACCCAGGCGTGCGCCGGGCAGCGGGCCCAGCTCTGGGCCATGAAGGCCATCTGCGCGCTCGGCGACTGCTGGTGGGCGGCGTTCAGCTGCAGCAGCACCAGCGTGGTCGGCGCGAACTCGCCGGCGAGCGACAGGCCCGCGCGCAGCGGCTGGCGCAGCACCTGGGTGGGCGCGACGACGCACTGGGCGGCGGCAGCCTCCGGCGGCAGGCGCTTGCGCGCCGCCTTGTCGGCCCACAGCCGGCGCATCTGCACCAGGCCGCCGACGATGTTGTGGACCGCGACGCCGGTGCCGTGCAGGCCGGAGAGGTCGCCGCCGACCTTCTCGGCCAATAGCTTGCGGGCGCGGGGCACGGCGCCGGTCAGCGCCCACCAGACGATCAGGATCGGGTTGAAGGTGCGCGGCGCCTGGTCGAGCACCTCGGCGGCGTTCCAGCTCTTGGCGTCAGCCTGGTAGTTCGGGTCGTAGAGCCGCCCGACCGCCTGCTGCGCCAGCCGTCCGGCGTCGCCCTCCGAGCCTTCGCCGCGCACGTAGGCGCCGATGGCGGCGAGCGCCGTCCAGTCGTTGGCGAGCCCGGCGGCCAGCGGCGCCAGCCGCGCTTCCAGCTCCACCTGGGCCGGGAGCAGCCGCACCGGCCCGCGCGCCGCCACCGGCGGCAGCGGCACGCCCTTCACCGTCAGCACTTTGCGGATCCGCCCGGCGATGATGCGGTTGAGCAGCGGCCCCTTGGCCACGTAATCGCGGTCCATCCGCCAGTCGTCGGCCAGCTGGCCGATAAGCGCCGGATCGTCGACGGTCAGCACGTCGACCAGCGCCGGCACCCGCACCCGGCTCATGTCGCGCCCCGGTTCCACGGGAAGAAGACGTTGCGCACCCCGGCGAACAGCGGCGCCAGCGACGGGCAATGGCGCTGCAGCACCGTGCGCAGGTTGTTGTCGGCCACCCAGGCGAAGCCGGCCGGCGTGTAGACGTCGGGCGTGAAGTCGTTGGTGTAGAAGCGGTCGCTCTTCAGCCGCCGCGAGGCCATCAGGATGAAGATGCGGAACACCGTGTCGGAGAAGCCGAAGCCGGGCGGCGTGCCGGGATTGGCCTGGCTCTCGCAGAGGGTGCCGACCAGCAGGTCGACGTCCTCGATGTCGGCGTAGAGCGCCTTCACATCGGCGCGCCAGGCGGCGTTGGTGGTCAGCTCGTCGAAGCTCTTCGGCGCCTTCATGCCGATCAGCCGGCGGAACTCGCAATAGCGCGGCACCCCGCGCTCGCGGTCGCGCAGGATGTCGACGGCCGCCAGGTCGGTGTAGATGCCGTCCTTCTCCGGCAGCGCGCGCAGCGTGTTCGGATAGTTGTGCAGCGCCAGCGCGCCGGGGTTGCTGGTCGCCAGCGAATAGACCACGTCGTCGAAGCCGACCGCCGCGTAGATCGCCGGCGGGCCGCTGTGGGCCACCTCGATCAGGGTCTTCGACATCACCTCCACGTCGTCGGTGTGCCGGCGCAGCGAGAAGGTGTCCGGCATCAGGGGATGCATGCGGTAGCAGGCGGTGAACTCCTCAGTCATCGCGTAGGGCGCGGAGTCCTGCTCGGCCGGCGAGCCGGGGATGCCGGCGTCCTCCTCGCTGGCGTCGAGCCGCCCATAGCCGCGTGCGAAGTGCTCGCCGGCGATGCCCCACCAGTTGGCGCGCATGGCGAAGCGGCCCTCGGCCGAGTTCATCAGCGCCGGGGTCCATTCGGTGGTGTGGATCTTGGCGATCAGCGCCGTGACCACCAGCCGCGCCTTCTGGAACAGCCACTCGCCGTCGGCCTGCGGATAGTCGAGCTTCAGCCGGTCGACCACCGCGTTGTGCTCGCGGGCGAACAGGGTGGTCATCATCGACACGCCGAGCCACCAGTTGCCGTTGACGCCGGCCAGCTCCAGGTTCGGGAACTTGGCGCCCTCGGCGTCGTCGTCCTCGTGCTTCATCGGCTCGATCGGCAGGTGGCCGTTCACCAGGAAGATCTTGCCGTCCGCCATCAGGCCGCCGTTGACCCGGTCCTTGCGGATCTTGTGCTGGCGCTTGAGGCTGGAGCCGTAGATCTGCGAGCCGTCCCACCAGTGGGTTTCGGTGTTGACGTAGGCGGCCGGGCGGCCCTCGTCGGCCGGCGTGGTCGGCGCCTGGCGCGAGCGCAGGATGGTCAGCGGCTTCTGGCCGGGCCAGTCGTCGTCCGGCCCCACCGGCACCTCGTAGGGCTCGGTCGGCTCGTTGACGCCGTGGCTCACCCAGTCGTGCACCATGAACTGCAGCCAGGCCGAGACCATCACGTTGAGGTAGGGCACCGCCGCGAACTCGGTGCGCGCCAGGAGCCGGTTGCTGACCTCGCGCGGGTTCGGCGTCATCAGCCGCTCGCCGGTCTCGCCGAAGGTCTCGTTGATCGGCAGGTTACGGCCGAAGCGGGCGCCGGCCATGCCCATCCACGGCAGGTCGAGGCCGTTGAACGAGCCGTCGGCCATCCGCCCTTGCGTCACGTCGACGTCGGGCGGCGCCAGCTTGGGCGGCGCGGTCTCGGTGGAGAACAGGTTGCCCCAGCGCATGTTGACGCGCAGGCCCGCCAGCGTCAGCACCGCGATCGGAAACGGCCACTTGAACCAGACCGCCACGGCGCTGTTCGCCCGCGCCATCAGGCCGAGCATCCGGTCGGGAAACGACGCCGCCATCGCAAACCCCCGTGCCGCGAAGCCTGAACCTTAGCCACGCGTGGTTGTTCGCGCAAGGCGCGAAGCTCTGTGCACTTCGCGCGATCAAAGAGCGGCCGGCTCGCGTAAGGCGACCGGCAATCCAGGGTGGCGTCAGCCGACGACGCGCGGGCGCCCGACCGTCCCTTCGGCGCACTCCAGCGCCGCCCGGTCCCAGCCGCCCAGGTCGGCCGCGGCGTCATAGGTCGAGTGCAGGAAGGCCAGCAGCGCCGCGTCCGGATCGGCGGCGGCGCGCACGGCTTCGTAGGGCAGCAGGAACTCGCCCAGCCGGGTGTCGAACCGGGCGGCGGGCGGCTGCACGGGCGCCTCGGCGAAGCCGGCGGGCTGCGGATAGGCGTAGGCGTAGAAGGCCGGCCCGCCCGTGCCGTCGTCACCGGCCCAGAAGCCGGCGCTCGACACCTCGTGCGAGTAGGCCTCGCGGGTCACCGCGTCCGGCAGGTGCGGGACGCCGCCCGGATGCAGCGGCGCGCGGCGGCCGGAGAACCGCGTCACCGCCAGGTCGCCTGCGCCCCAGAAGAAATGCACGGGGCTCGCCTTGCCGAGGAAGCAGGTGCGGAAGCGCTGGAACACGCGCGCCGTCTCGACCAGCGCCCGCCAGAAGGCCGTCGCCAGCGCCGGATCGTAGGGCCGCTCGGCCAGGTCCTCGGCGAACGGCGTCGCGTCCGGCAGCTCGTTGGGAATGGCGACGATGTCGGTGGCCACGCCCAGGTCGGCCAGCGTCGCCATCGCCGCGGCGTAGAAGCCGGCGACCGGACCCGCCGCCAGCGGCGCGCGCCGCTCGCCGCCGCCGGCCGTGCGGACCACCAGCGCCTGCGCCAGGAAGTCGAGCTCCAGCTCCACCCCGCCGGGGACCAGGCCGGTGGTCAGCCCGCGGGCCGAGACGTAAAGCGTCGTGTGCCAGCCGTGGTTGGTCCACGGCGTGCGCGCCAGCCGCACCTTGCCGACGATCTGCGCCCAGCGCCGCAGCGTCTCGCAGGTCGGCCCGATCGCCGGCCAGGGCAGGGCGGGCCAACCGCCGGTGGCAAGCGGCGCGGCGGCCATGGCGTCAGGCCAGCCTGGCGTCGAGGGTGATCTCGGCGTTCAGCACCCGCGAGACCGGGCAGGTCTTCTCGGCGGCGCCGGCCAGCTGTCGGAACGTCGCCTCGTCGAGGCCGGGCGCGCTCGCCGTCAGCGTCAGCGCCGAGCGGGTGATGCGGAAGCCCTGGCCCTCCGGCTCCAGGCTGACGGCCGCCTCCGTGGCCAGCTCGGTGGGCGTGTAGCCCGCCGCCTGCAGCTGAAACGCCAGCGCCATGGTGAAGCAGCCGGCGTGCGCGGCGGCGATCAGCTCCTCCGGATTGGTCCCCTTCTCGGTCTCGAAGCGGGTGCGGTAGGAGTAGGGCGTCTCGTTCAGCACCCCGGAATCGGTGCTGAGGTCGCCGCCGCCGTCCCGGCCGGTCCCGCGCCACACGGCGCGCGCTTTGCGGATCATCGTCGCCTCCATCTGCCCCGACGGCCGCAGCATAGACCGGCGGCGCGACGATTGCGCCGGACACGTCCGCCCTGCACGGCGCCCTTGTCGGCCCAAGCCGCGCCTGCCACGCTCGATCGGGACGGTTCGAGTGGGGGATGACATGGCGCGCATTGCACTGCTGGCAGGCCTTGCCCTGGCGCTTGCAGGGTCGGTCGCCTACGCCGGCGACGGCGTCTGCAAGGCGCTGGTGCGCGGACCTGCCGGAGACCATGTGCGGGTCGCGCTCACCGTCGCGCATGGAGCCGTCGTCGCAGGCGACGTGGTCTGGAGCCCGGTCCTGACATCGGCGCCGGGCGCCGACGCCAGCCTCTTCCAGCAGCTCGATATCCGCTACATGCATGCCGCCGCCGCCGACCGGCTGGGCGAGCCAGGCGAGGTGGGCCTGACCGTGACGCGGCAGGCGGGGTCGATCAATGACCTGGCCTCGGCCAGCGCCCAATTGGTCGCCGACGACGGCGACAGCTGGCGGGGAACGACGCCCGGACGGTTCGGCGCCCTCGTGCGGATCACCTTCGCCGTCCATGTCCCGGAGCAGCACGTGAACGTCCACCCGGACCTGCTCGGCCGGATCGAGACGCTGGCCGCTCTGACGCTGCATCTGCGGTCGGCCGCGGGCCAGGAGATCAGCTCCGCCCACGCCGACCTCACCGCCCACGCCGGCCGCGACGAGCTGGTCCGCAAGGCCTGGGCCCAGGCCGACGCCCGCGCCGCAAGCCCGGAGCCGTGCGCTTGACGACCGAGGCCGGCTGAGCCGTCCGACCGGACCGGGTCTCCCAGGCGCCCCCTCAAGCAGGCCGATATGTCTGGGCGATCGAGCCCTTGGGGAAAGCCTTGGAGGCGACCAGGGTAAGACGCCGGGGCTGGGCCAGATCGTTGAAGATCGGCAGACCCCGGCCCAGCGCGATCGGATGGATCATCAGGTCGAACTGGTCGACGAGGCCGTGGGCGATGAGGCTGCGGGCGAACGTCGCGCCGCCGTAGGCGAACATCGGCTTGCCGTCCTGCGCCTTCAGCCGGGCGACCTCGGCGGCCAGGTCGCCGCTCGCCACATGCGCCTGCGCCCAGCTTTCCGCGCCGGGCTGAAGCGCACCGGAGCCGGATTGAGCCGTGCGCGCCGCTTCCAGGATCGCCGGCCCCTGCTTGGAGAAGACGGCCTTGGGAATCTGGTTCATCGGGGCGGCGAACTCGTCGGTCGAGATCGGCCAATAGGCGGCCATCTCGCGGAACGTGCGGCTGCCCATGACGTGCAGGCTGGTGTCCCACACCCGCTCGACCATCCAGGCCTTCGCCTCGGGGTCCGGGTTGATCATCCAGCTGGAATCGCCGTCGACGCTGCCCACGAACCCATCGAGGGACATGTACATCTTCAGGATCAGGTCTCTCACGATGCTCTCCTTCGCGGTTTCGAGACGAGGACGTGCCGGGAGGACCAATCCCGACAACCAGCGGCCCGCCGATCGCTCGGGCGCCGTTCTGCGGGGCTCTGTTGGATGACCGAAAAGCTTGGAGGCCTGGCCGAGAATCGAACTCGGGTGCGCGGATTTGCAGTCCGCTGCGTCACCACTCCGCCACCAGGCCGGCTCGCAAAGCGCCGCCCAGCTAACAGATGGTCCGGCGGCCGGCAAGGAATAGGGGCGGCGCATTGCGCGGGGCTTAACGCGGGTCCTATAAGCGCCGCAGGACACCTCGGATTCCCGTCGGACGGAGCGGCATGAGCGTCGATTTCGCGGCCCAGCGCTACAGCATGGTGGAGAGCCAGGTGCGCGTCGCCGACGTCACCGACTACGCCATCCAGGACGCCATGCGGATCGTGCCGCGCGAGGCGTTGCTGGCGCCGCAGAAGCGCTACCTCGCCTATGCCGACATCGAGGTGGCGTATGCGCCGGGCCGCTGGCTGCTGAAGGGCCGCGACGTCGGCAAGCTGCTGCAGGCGCTGAAGCCGCGCGCCGGCGAGCGGGCGCTGGCCATCGCCGCGCCCTACGCGGCGGCGGTGCTGGAGGCGATGGGCCTGGTGGTGACGCGCCACGACGAGGGCGACCTCGCCGCGCCGCCCGCCGGGCCCTACGACCTGGCGGTGTGCGAAGGCGCGGTCAGCCAGGTTCCGGAGGCCTGGTGGCAGGGGCTGGAGCCCGGCGGGCGGCTGGCGGCGGTGGAGCGGAGCGGGCCGGTCGGCCGCGCGGTGCTCTACGTGCGCACCGAGACCGGCGCCGGCCGGCGCGACCTCTTCGATTGCGCCCCGCCGATCATGGCCGGCTTCGCCCCGCAGGCGGCCTTCACGTTCTGACCGGCGACGAGTCTGGGAATCGGGGACACACACGCGTCCCCGGGCCTGAGCGGATAGCCACCGGCATCGGACGACGCGTGTGTGTCCCTGACGCTGCCCGCCCGACATGACGAAACCTTAAGTGGCTGGCCGGCTCGGGTGCGGATTATAGCCGCGGGGTAGGGACGCCCACCCGACGTGGGCTGTCGGGGACCTGGCCACATGCTTGGGCTTCGCAGGACGGCTTATGCCGGATGCATCGCCGTGCTCGCCTGGGCGAGCCTTGCCGCGACCAGCGCGGCCGAGACGCTCGCCGACGCGGCGGCGCTCGCCTACCAGACCAATCCGACCTTGCAGGCCCAGCGCGCCCAGTTGCGCGCCACCGACGAGGAGTATGTGCAGGCCGAGGCGGGGCTTCGCCCCACCGTGAGCGCCAGCGGCTCCTACGAGTATGCCGGCGAGCAGGTCAGCCAGCCCGGCTCGCCCTCGGCGAACCTCGCCGGCGGCACCGGTTCGGCGGTGGTCAGCCTCACCCAGCCGCTCTACACCGGCGGCCTCGTCACCGCGCGGATCAGCGTCGCCCAGGCCGACATCCTGGCCGGCCGCGAGACGCTGCGGAACACCGAGATCAGCGTGCTGCAGAGCGTGGTCGGCGCCTACCTCGACGTGCGCCGCGACGGCGAGCAGCTGGCGATCTCGCAGGACAATGTGAACGTGCTGGCCCGCCAGCTCGACGAGACCAACGGCAAGTTCCAGGCGGGGCTGCTCACCCGCACCGACGTCGCCCAGTCGGAGGCGCGGCTGGCGCAGGCGCGCTCGCAGCTGGCCAGCACGCGGGCGGCGCTGGCGGTGGCGCGCGCGGCCTACGCCGCCGTGGTCGGCCAGGACCCGGGCGACCTTGCCCCGGAGCCGCCGATCGCCGCGCTGCTGCCGCCCACGGTCGACGCCGCCTTCGACGCGGCCGAGCGCGACAACCCGCAGCTGCGCCAGGCGATCTACGCCGAGGAGGGCGCCGCCGCCCGCCTCGCCCAGGCCAAGTCGCAGACCCGTCCCACCGCCTCGGTCTCCGCCCAGTACGGCTACGTCGGCGCCCAGGAGGGAATCAGCGCCGGCGGCGGCTTCGGCTCGATCGGCAGCGTGATGGAGAGCGAGCTGGGCGGCAGCATCACCGCCAACGTCAGCGTGCCGCTGTTCAACGGCGGCCTCTACGCCTCGCAGATCCGCCAGGCCGCCGAGCAGGACAACGTCGCCCGCATCGGCGTCGAGACCCAGCGCCGGCAGGTGCTGCAGGCCGTCTCGCAGGCCTGGAACCAGCTCTTGGGCGCGCGCGCCAGCCTCGCCGCCGACGAGGCGCAGGTGAAGTCCGACACGGTCGCCTACGAGGGGGTGCGCGAGGAGCAGAAGGTGGGCCTGCGCACCGTCCTCGACGTGCTGAACGCCGAGCAGGAGCTGGAGCAGTCGCAGCTGGCGCTGGTGGGGGCCCGGCATGACGAGTATGTCGCCGCCGCCGCGGTGCTGGCGGCGATGGGGGCGCTGGACGCGCGGGCGCTGATCCCGGGCGCGGCCGTCTACGATCCGAAGGCCAATTTCGAGCGCTTGCGGCATGCGCCGGGGGCGTTGCCGTGGGACCGGGCGGTGCAGGCGCTGGACCGCATCGGCGCGCCGAAGCCGACTCCGGCGCCGCCGCCCTCGCCGCCTGGCGAAATCGTCCGGACCGCCGGCCAATAATTGCGCAAACCCAGAGATTTGCAGGACAGGCGCTTCCCGCGTAGCTTATCTACGTAAACGGAATCTCGCAGGGCGCCTCGCACCATGACGGACCAGTCCGCTCCGGAACCAACCATGGAGGAAATCCTCGCCTCCATCCGGCGCATCATCTCGGAAGACGACGCCCCGGCCGAGCCGGAAGCCGCCGCGCCGGAGCCGGAGCCGGCTGCCGCGTTCGAGCCGGCCCATGACCCGGAGCCGGAGCCCGAGCCGGAGCCGGCCCACGAGGATGTGCTGGAGCTGACCGAGCGGGTCGAGCCGCCCGAGGAGCCGGCCGAGACGGTCGGCGACCTCGACGTCTACACCAAGGCGCCAGAGCCGGAGCCGCCACCGCCGGCTCCCCCGCCGCCGGTCTCGGCGCGCGAGCCGGAGGAGACGCTGGTGAGCGCCCCGGCGGCCTCGATCGCCGCCGGCCACTTCAGCCAGCTCTCCGCGGCCATCGCCATGCCGGGCGCCGGCGTGACGCTGGAGGACGTGGTCCGCGAGCTGCTGCGCCCGCTGCTGAAGAGTTGGCTCGACGAGCATCTGCCGCGCATCGTCGAGGCCAAGGTCGCCGAGGAAGTCGAGCGCATCGCCCGCAGCCGAGTACGGTAGACGTAAAATTCCGCTCTTCCCCGCGGAGGCGGGGACCCGGGAGTTTTATCGTCGAGAGCCGGCGTTCCCAGAAAAAGCCTGGGTCCCCGCTTTCGCGGGGAAGAGCGGGTCTGTAGATCACCCCGCGATAAAGCCCATGCTCGACAAGACCTTCGATCCCGCCGCCGTCGAACCGCGCCTCTATGCCGCCTGGGAGGCGTCGGGCGCGTTTGCGCCGACCGACGATCCGGGGGCGGCGCCGTTCGCCATCGTCATCCCGCCGCCGAACGTCACCGGCCAGCTGCACATCGGCCACGCGCTCAACAACACCCTGCAGGACGTGCTGATCCGCTTCGAGCGGATGCGGGGCAAGGCGGCGCTGTGGCTGCCGGGCACCGACCACGCCGGCATCGCCACCCAGATGATGGTCGAGCGGCAGCTGGCCGAGAGCGGCAACATCGGCCGCCGTGAGCTGGGCCGCGAGGCCTTCATCGAGAAGGTGTGGGAGTGGAAGAGCCGCTATGGCGGCGCGATCGTGCAGCAGCTGCGAAGGCTGGGCGCCTCCTGCGACTGGTCGCGCGAGCGCTTCACCCTCGACGAGGGGCTGTCGGCGGCGGTGCGCAAGGTGTTCGTCACCCTGCACAAGCAGGGGCTGATCTACCGCGCCAAGCGGCTGGTGAACTGGCAGCCGCAGCTGCAGACCGCGGTCTCCGACCTGGAGGTGGTCAACGTCGAAGTGAACGGCAGCATGTGGCGCATCCGCTACCCGATCGAGGGTGAGGCGGGCCGGCACATCGTCGTCGCCACCACGCGGCCGGAGACCATGCTGGGCGACACCGCCGTCGCCGTGCACCCCGACGACGAGCGCTACAAGGACCTGGTCGGCAAGCAGGTGCGGCTGCCGCTGTCGGACCGGCTGATCCCGATCGTCGCCGACGAGCACGCCGACCCGGAGAAGGGCACCGGCGCGGTGAAGATCACCCCGGCCCACGATTTCAACGACTTCCGCGTCGGCCAGCGCCACGACCTGCCGCTGATCAACATCTTCACGCCGGACGCGAAGCTGAACGATGCGGCGCCGGAGAAGTACCGCGGCCTCGACCGCTTCGCCGCCCGCAAGGCGATCGTCGCCGACCTGGAGGACCTCGGCCTGCTCGAGGGCGTCGACGCCAACAGGATGATGGTTCCCTACGACGAGAAGTCGAAGCTGGTGGTCATCGAGCCCTACCTCACCGACCAGTGGTGGGTGGACGCGGCGACCCTGGCGGGGCCCGCCATCGCGGCGGTGGAGCAGGGGCGCACGGTGTTCCAGCCGAAGGTCTGGGAGAAGACCTACTTCGACTGGATGCGCAACATCGAGCCCTGGTGCGTCTCGCGCCAGCTCTGGTGGGGCCACCGCATCCCGGCCTGGTTCGCCCCGGACGGGACCGCCTTCGTCGAGGAGACCGAGGACGAGGCGCGGGCCGCCGCGCGCGCCCACTACGGCAGGGACGAGCCGCTGACCCAGGACGAGGACGTGCTCGACACCTGGTTCTCGTCGGGCCTCTGGGCCTTCTCGACGCTGGGCTGGCCGAACGAGCTGAAGGACGTCGAGCGCTTCTATCCCACCGGCGCGCTGATCACCGGCTTCGACATCATCTTCTTCTGGGTCGCCCGGATGATGATGCTGGGCCTGCACTTCATGGGCGACGCGCCGTTCGCGAAGGTGGTGGTCAACGCGCTGATCCGTGACGAGCACGGGCAGAAGATGTCGAAGACCAAGGGCAACGTCGTCGACCCGCTGGAGCTGGTCGACGAGTACGGCGCCGACGCGCTGCGCTTCACCATGGCCGCGCTCTCCGGCCAGGTGCGCAACATCAGCCTCTCGCGCCAGCGCATCGAGGGCTACCGCAACTTCGGCACCAAGCTGTGGAACGCCGCCCGCTTCTGCCAGATGAACGGCTGCGAGCGGGTGGACGGCTTCGATCCGGCCACGGTCAAGCACGTGCAGAACCGCTGGATCCGCGGCGAGGCGCTGAAGACCTGGCGGGCGGTGACCGACGCCCTGGAGGCCAGCGAGTTCGCCGCCGCCGCCGACGAGCTCTACCGCTTCGTCTGGAACGTCTTCTGCGACTGGCGCCTGGAGCTGGCCAAGCCGGTGCTGGCGCCCGGCGGCGAGGCCGCGGCCGAGACCCGCGCCATGACCGCCTGGACGCTGGACCTGGTGCTGAAGCTGCTGCACCCGATGATGCCGTTCATGACCGAGGAGCTGTGGGAGAAGACCGCGTCGGCCGGCCCGCCGCGCGACTCGATGCTGATCGTCGCGCCGTGGCCGCAGCTGCCGGCCTCCTACGCTGACCCGGAGGCGGCGGCGGAGATGGCGCTGGTGATCGCCGCCATCAGCGAAGGCCGCTCGGTGCGCTCGGAGCTGAACGTGCCGCCCTCGGCCCGTCCGCCGCTGCTGGTCACCGAGGCCGGCCCGCGCGAGCGCCGCATCCTGGAGGCCAACACCGCCGCCATCGGCCAGCTGCTGCGCGTCGACGGGCTGCGCTTCGATGCGGCGGCCGACGGCGGCGCGGTGCCCTACCTGGCCGAAGGCGCGGCCTTCGCCCTGCCGGTCGCCGAGTTCATCGACCTGGCCGCCGAGCGCGCCCGCTTGGCCAAGGAGCTGGCCGCGCTGGCCGGCGACATCGACCGCACCACCAAGAAGCTCGCCAACCCCGACTTCGTCGCCCGCGCCCCCGAGGAGGTGGTCGACGAGAACCGCGAGCGGCTGGCCGACGCGCAGGCGGCGCGCGAGCGGCTCGGCGCGGCGCTGAAGCGGCTGGAGGGGGTGGGATAGGGCGGTCTCGGGCCGATAGGCGCGATCCCCTCACCCTCCCACGCCGCTACGCGGCGCGGGCCCCTCCCTCTCCCGATGGGAGAGGTAAGGTGAGGGCCGCCGCGAAAACACCTCCCCATCGGGAGAGGGAGGGGCCCATCGCGTAGCGATGGGAAGGTGAGGGGATCGGCGCCCTGAAGGTTACGGCGCCCCATCCTTCAGGAACGCCGTCGCCCGCGCGACGTAAAGCGGCCAGGGCTCCCAGTTGACGGTTTCGCAGTAGCCGTGGCCGGCCACCGCTTCGCCCAGCGGCGAGAGGGTGGCGGCGAGGGCGGTGTTGGTCAGGGTGGCGCTGACCGGCACCTCGCTGGGCGTCGCCAGGTCCGCGGTGACGAAGCTGCCATCCAGCACCCAGGGCGCCGTGGTGACCATGACGTTGAACGGCGGCGGGGGAGAGGGCGGCGGCGACGGCGACAGGTCGGGCAGATTGGTCCCGGTGTAGACCCAGCTGGTCGCCTGCATCACCGCGTTCTGCGAGGCGATCAGGTGGTCGAGCGCCATGCCGCCCAGCACCCGCTCGGCCAGCCAGCTGTCGCCCTGCCGCTTCAGGTAGAAGCCGTAGTAGACCAGCGGGTTGAGCGAGATGCCGCCGACCTGGAAGGCCGCGCAGGTGTAGGCCTCGCCGTTGTTGAAGTTGAACTGGCACCAGTTCCAGCCG